>JAMCQB010000142.1 GCA_023382175.1 Nitrospirota bacterium
GTGGGAATTTTTGCCGGTCCTTGAGTTGAGGACATTCAGCGAAAAGAGCATCACCGCAGCAACGCATCCCCAGATCAGATAGAAATACCCGCTCGTCGATGTCAGCGTATGCCCGAAGATGCTGAAATGAGGGATATCGCCGAATCCCGAGGGGCCCCCAAGCCCCCACTCATTAAGGATGACATTAATGATCTCTCCGAAACCGAGGGTCGCCACAGCCAGGTAATGGCCCTTCAGCCTGAGCGCAGGCACCGCCAGTATCACGGCTGCCAGGGAAGCCACCGCCATTGCAAGGATAAGACTTGCGATGACCGGCACGCCGAATTTCAGACTCAGGATGGCAGAGACATATGCTCCGATGCCGTAAAAACCTGCCTGTCCCAGAGAGACCTGGCCCGCGTACCCCATGAGTATGCACAATCCGATGGCAACCAGCGCATTGATCCCGGCAAAAATTCCCACAGTCAATACATAGGTCCCCCCCGAAAGAACGGGCAGTGCGATGATGAGGAGGATAAGACCTAGGAATGCAAAAGCGTTCCCTCTGGTCATAACTAAAACTTTCTCAGCCGGGCCATGGTAGCGCTTCCAAATATTCCGGCCGGCTTGAAGAAGAGTATGGCTAACATGATCACCAGGGCCACTGCATCCTTCAGCCCCGAATGAATGTATCCCGCGGTCATTGATTCAAGGATGCCAAGGACAAAGCCGCCAATGACAGCGCCCCTGCCCCTGCCCAGCCCCCCCATGATCGCAACACAAAAACCTTTCACTGCAAGCATTGGGCCTTTATCGTATTCCATGAGGGAAATAGGGGTGATGGCGATCCCGCCTATGGCCCCTACCATGGCGCTCAATATAAAGGAGATCATGACGATTTGCGATACATTTATTCCGACCAGTTTTGCCGCCGTGGTATCCACAGCGCAGGCACGCATGGCCTTTCCGATGATCGTTTTGTTAAAGAAAAAAAAGAGGAGCACAATGCAGACCCCGGTAATGCCGATGACCCAGAGGGTCTGCTGCTGGATAATCGCTCCCGCGATGGTGATCGGCTCCCCCGCGGTAAACGGCGGATAGCTATAGGAATCCTTGCCGAACTTGAACATCAGAATGCCCCTCATCAGGATCGAGACTGCAATGGTGACCATGATCATAAGAAGCAGATCAGTCTTTTTCAGGGGCTTTATGGTAAGCCTTTCCATCAGCAGCCCAACAAGGCCTGCAGAGAGTACTGTAAGCACAGCGGAAAGGATAAAAGGCAGCTTTGCTGACTCGGTAAAGAACCACATCATAAGACCGCCGATAACAACGAACTCTCCCTGAGCAAGATTAATAATGGATGTTGAATTGTAGATGATATTGAAGCCCATGCCCACAAGGGCGTAGACTGCGCCTGTGGTGAGCCCGGAGAAAAGAAACTGTAAGAAAACCGTGATCAATGTTTTACCTATCTCCTCCAAGATTCAACACATACTAATAAGTTCGCAAGTAAGAACACATACTTGTCATTCCCGCGAAAGCGGGAATCCAGAAAAACACTGGATTCCGGGTCAAGCCCGGAATGACAGACTCGCAATCCCATGTCGCCATACTAATGACCTTCTTAGTAAGTCAGCAACAGGATTCAGGAAAAGGGGCTAAAGTTTGCCTTTAGCCCCTCTGCGTGCATATCTTCCGATTTTCCGAACGGCTGCTACTTCAGAAGTTCCCAGTCGCCGTTCTTTACCACAACCATCTCAAAGGCACTCATATCGAGACCGCAGTGGTCCTTTGACGACATATTAAAAATACCACCTGTCCCCGGCCAGTTTTTAATTTTCATCTCGATATAATCTCTCACCTTCTTTTTGTCAGGTCCTTCCTTCTTAAGGGCTTCCACCACCATCATAATCGCATCATAGGCATGCCCGCCAAAAGTGCCGGGATCGCCCTTGAACCTTGCCTCATAATCCTGTGTGTACTTCTTCAGGAGTGCCTTCTGGAGGTGCTTATCAGGAAGTTTATCCCATACAACCAATCTTCCGAGAGGTGCGATAACTCCCTCAGCAGCCTTACCTGCTAATTCAATGTTCTTCTTGCTCCCCCACCCATGACTCTGATATAAGGGGATTCCCATTTTGAGGTCGTGCCAGTTTTTCGTTACCACTACCTGCCCCGGCCCCACCGACCAGTTAATAACCGCTTGAGCGCCTGATGCCTTAATCTTTGTAAGCTGGGTCGTCATATCAGAATCCTTTGGTCCATACTTTTCATCAGCAACAATGGTTATACCAAATTTAGGAGCCAACTCATGGAGGGCTTTTTTCCCTGCATCCCCGAAGCCGGTGGATATGGTAATGATCCCAACCTTGGCGATGCCGTGTTTCTTCATATAGGTATAGATCGCTTCGACTGCGCTGGTGTCATACTGAGGGGTTTTGAAAATCCAGTATCTTTCCTCAACTGGATTGGTTATGCCTGCGCCTGCTGCACATGAGATAAGAGGTGTCTTGGCATTGTTCATAATTGGTACAAGGGCCATCGATTCACCAGTGGTAGAGGGCCCTAAAATTGCCAGCACATTATCTCTTTCCAGAAGCTTCTTTGCAGAAAGAACAGCCTGTGTTTCGTCGCTCTTTGTGTCCTCAATAATAATCTCCAGGGGATGTCCGTTTATCCCTCCCGCTTTATTAATCTGATCCTGGAGCATTATCGCGGTATTTTTTTCAGGTTCTCCCAAGAAGGATGCAGCCCCCGTTACTGCAAAGAGTGCCCCGATCTTGTAAGGTTCTTTTGCGTATGTATTTGCCGATAGGCAAAAGAAAGACATTAAAACCAGAAATACTGAGAGGATATTTTTTTCCCCTTTCTTCATAGCCTCCTCCTTATTTGTTTATATTTTCCATGGAATACATGGGTACACAAATCAGAGTGCATGGACCTCTTCCCCTTTCAGCATCCTGACGCCGGCCTTCTGCAGCACAGTGATAGCCCTTTCGATGTCGTCAAACCGGAAAATGATTATGGCATTTTCTCCGCTTTTCTGGACAAAGGCATACATGTACTCAACATTGATCCCTTCGCCCTTCAATGCATTCAGCATCCCGGCAAGCCCTCCCGGCCTGTCAGGCACCGCGATGGCGACCACTTCGGTTTTCCCCACCGTGAATGCGTTCTCTTTCAGAACCGCTTTTGCCTTTTCCGTATCATTCACGATGAGTCTCAGTATCCCGAAGTCAGCGGTATCGGCCAGAGAAAGAGCCCTTATGTTGATCCCCGCCTTCGCCAGGACCTCCGTCACCTCAGCGAGCCTTCCGGACTTGTTCTCAAGAAATATGGATATCTGCTCAACCTTCATGAATACCTCCTTCTAAATTTTGCCACAGAGTTCACAGAGAACACAGAGAAATAAAAAAACCGGACTTTTTATAATCCAGAACGATACATAAAAATCTTTCTGAAATCTCTCCCGGTGACCTCTGTGTCCTCTGTGGCAAGAATGTCTCTCTTTATATCTTTCTCTTGTCGATAACGCGCTTTGCCTTTCCTTCGCTTCTTTCGATGGTCTTGGGCTCCACCAGCTTCACCCTCGCGCCGATGCCGAGGATGGAACTGATCTCCCTTTTTATCTTATCCTCAAGCATTTGCATCTTCTTGACCTCGTCGGAGAAGATCTTCTCTTCCACCTCCACGAGGATCTCCAGCTCGTCCAGTTCCCCTGCCTTCCTGTCAACAATGAGCTGATAGTGAGGCTGCGTCCCTTCGATGCTCAGGAGCACATGCTCTATCTGGGAAGGGAAGACATTAATCCCCCTCACCACGATCATGTCATCGGTCCTTCCCTTGATCTTGCTGATCCTTGGGGTAGTTCTCCCGCAGCGGCACTTCTCATAGATGATGCTCACATTGTCCCTTGTCCGGTACCGTATGAGGGGGATCCCCTTCTTGGTGAGGGTAGTGATCACGAGTTCTCCAACCTCCCCTTCACCCAGGGCCCTCCCGGTTTCAGGGTGGATTACCTCAGGGTAGAACACGTCCCACCATATATGCAGGCCCGCTTTGTGGCGGCATTCCTGGGCCACACCCGGGCCGATTATTTCGGAAAGCCCGTAGACATCCGTTGCGAGCATGTTCCATGTCGCCTCGATCTCCTTCCTCATGGACTCGCTCCAGGGCTCGGCGCCGAAGATCCCGATCTCCCAGCTGCTGTCCCGGGGATCGAGCCCCATCTCCCTGGCTTCGTCAGCCATATAGAGGGCATAGCTCGGGGTGCAGGCCAGGATCCTCGGTTTAAAATCCGTCATGAGTTTCAGCTGCCGTTTTGTCTGGCCGGAAGATGCAGGGATGATGGTCAACCCCATCTCCAGGGAACCGTAATGGAACCCCAGACCACCGGTAAAAAGTCCGTAGCCATACCCGATCTGGATCTTGTCCCCGGGCTCAGCGCCTGCACAGCAGATGGCCCTCGCCATCGCCTCGGACCAGAGTTTTATATCTTCCTTTGTGTAGCCCACCACCGTAGGATTTCCCGTAGTGCCGCTGGAAACATGGATTTCCTTGATCTTGTGTATGGGCGTGGAGAAGAGGCCAAAGGGATAACTGTCCCTCATATCATCCTTGATGGTGAACGGCAGTTTCTGGATATCCTCTATGCCCTTGATGTCTCCGGGTCTCACGCCCAGGGTGTCGAACTTGGTTTTGTATGGGGGGCAGTTCTTATACACATAGGAAACGATCTTACGCAATCTCTCTGACTGGACTTCCTTCATCTCCCCGGCGTCCATACACTCCATCTTCTCATTCCATATCATGACTGCAACCTTGCCTCCTCAATTGGATCGCAACTGTTTTGTTTTCTTTTTCTGAAGTGCACTTACTGTCTCTCTTCCTTTGATAAACGCCTCTGTATTGACCTTGCGGATTTTTTCAGGGATCCGTCCAGTGATCACCTGCAGGAATACCTTCTCATCCAAAGACAGGAACGCCGAGAGCGCGCCGACAAGTATCATGTTCACTGCCCTGGTCTCGCCCATAGACTTCGCGGTCTCAAAGGCATCGACAGGAAAGACTGCAAGCCCCCGCTGTCTGAGCCGGTCAAGTATGTCTTGCGGGTATGTGTCGATGCCCGTTGCAACAGGCGCGGGCAGGATCTTCTGCGTGTTCACAATTACCCTGGTCTTTTTGTTCATATAAGGGAGATACCGCAAAGCTTCGAGCATCTCAAAGGATACGACGATGTCCGCACTCCCCGGCTCAATGAGCGGCGAGTATACCTTTTTGCCGAAACGGATGTGAGATATGACAGAACCTCCCCGCTGTGCCATGCCGTGGACCTCGCTCTGCTTTACGTCATAGCCGGCATTCATGAGCGCGGATGAAATGATCTCGCTGGCAAGGAGTATTCCCTGGCCGCCCACGCCGCAGAGAAGGATGTTCGCTGTCTTATCCATTGTCCTCTCCTGCTACGATAATAGCCTTGAACTTGCAGAGGGGAGCGCATTGGCCACAGCCGTCGCACAATGCTGCGTTTATCCTGGAATATCCCTTCTGGGTCTCCTTGTATCCAAGTTTTTTCGCTTCCTCCGGTGTGAGGGGCGCCCATTCTATTGCCGGACACCCGAGTTTGAGACATGTCCTGCAGCCCGTGCATTTCTCCGGTATAACGATATAGAGTTTCTTGTCCTTTCTCTTTTTCATTTCCGGCAGAAGAACACACGGCGCCTTCGTGATAATGACAGAAGGCTCGGAACGCTCAATCTCTTGTTTCACGATCTTCTGTGTCGCCTCGATATCATTCGGGTTTACGGTATATACGTGCCTAATGCCGATCGCCCTGCAGAGTGCCTCGATGTCTATTCCTGTGCCGGTATCACCGGTGATCGTTACGCCTGTTGAAGGGTTCGGCTGGTGTCCGGTCATGCCGGTCGTCCTGTTGTCAAGAATGATGACTGTAGAGAAGCCCTTGTTGTATACGATATCGATGAGGCCGGTTATCCCTGAGTGGATAAACGTGGAGTCGCCTATGACAGCGACGATCTTGCCGAGGCTGTCCTTGCCCAGCGCCTTTTCCATGCCGAAGGCAGTGCCAATGCTCGCGCCCATGCATATGCATGAGTCCATCGCAGAGAGCGGCTTGAGCGCTGCAAGGGTGTAACAACCAATATCGCCGGCTATGAAGACACCAAGCTTCGAAAGGCCGTAGAATATCCCCCTGTGGGGGCAGCCCGGGCAGAGGTTGGGCGGCCTGAGCGGGATCGGTACGAGCTCGAACTGCGGCTTTGTAGCTTCGCCTGTGATCGCCTTTCTGACAATATGGGAGTTCAGCTCACCCATGGAGGGGATGACATCCTTGCCCTTGCAGCGTATGCCCATCGCCTTTACATGAAGCTCAATAAAGGGATCGAGCTCCTCAACAATGTATAGTTCTTCAACCTTTGAAGCAAAGTCCCTGATCATCTTTTCAGGGAAGGGATAGACCATACCAAGCTTGAGCAGTGATGCCTCGGGAAAGGCCTCTTTTACATATAAATAGGAGACGCTGGAAGTAATAAACCCTTTCCCCCTGTCTCCCCATCCCATCCTGTTTTCAGGGAAGGTCTCTGCAAATTCCCTGAGCCTCGCCATTCTTTTTTCAAGCTCGACCCTGCGTTTCCGCGCATTGGAAGGCAGCATAACGAATTTTTCAGGCATCTTCTCGATGCCGGGCTTTACCGAAGATGTCTCCACGGAGCCGGTAGTGACTATGCCTTTTACGTGTGCGACCCTTGTGGTTGTTCTGAGAAGGACCGGGGTATCAAACTCCTCGCTTATTCTGTACGCGATCTTAAGGAATTCCTTTGCCTCAGCAGCATCAGCTGGCTCGAGCATGGGAACTTTTGCCGCAAAGGCGTAATTTCTGTTGTCCTGCTCGTTCTGGGAACTGTGCATCTCAGGGTCATCGGCAGTGACGATGACAAGCCCGCCCCGCACGCCGGTATAGGCTGCGGTGAAAAGTGGGTCAGCGGCAACGTTCAAGCCAACATGCTTCATGGCTGCCAGCGACCTGACGCCGGCAAAAGATGCGCCAAGGGCAACCTCCAGGGCGACCTTTTCGTTCGGCGCCCATTCAGTGTATACGCCCTCATACGTGCAAAGATTCTCGAGGATCTCTGTAGAAGGCGTGCCGGGGTATGCAGAAGCGACCTTCACCCCGGCCTCGTACGCTCCACGGGCAATCGCCTCGTTACCCGACAGCAGCACTTTTTTTTCTACAGCAGCCCTTGCTTTCATTTTCCCCATAATAAATCAGCTTTTTAGGTTATCATACCATTGTGTTATTTTCAACACGCGGAAAACCTGTGGCCTTGTTTAAGGCGGTTGACCGGTATCTGTATTTCGGAAGCCTTTCCGTCTGCCTGATCAGGGGCAGTACTTCAGCCTCAAACAGAATTCAGAAGTCTGAGGGCATTCTCCCTTAAGATGAGTTTTTCCCTTGCCTGTCCAAGGTCAAGGCCTTTGAGCAGCGCCAGGGTCCTGCCCTGGTCAGTCCAGGGCGAATCCGTGCCGAAGAGCACATGGTCCTCAGGATGGTTCAGGATGATCTTCTTCGCAACCTCTTTTTCGAGGTATTCGAGGGAAAAGGATATCTCCATATAGATCCTCTTCCCTGCAATATGTTTCTCCACCTCATCCCAGTCGTCCCAGGCGCCGAGATGCGTTGTCACCAGCTTGATATCAGGAAACCGATCGAGAACCCTCATGATCCTTGCCGGGTCTGCCTTCCGGATCTTCTCAAAGGCAAAGTCAAAGCCGGTATGCATCACCATGATAAGGTTTTCCCTGCATATCCTTTCGTATACAGGAAAGAGTCGCTCGTCGTCGACGTTGAAGTCCTGGTAATAGGGGTGGAACTTTATTCCCTTGAACCCTTCTCCCTTGATCTGCGACACCCTTTCCTCTGCGTCAGGGTCGTCAGGGTGGAGGGATGGAAGCGGTATGATCCTCTCCGTACCGATCTTCCGGGACCACTTGAGTATGGTATCGAACTGGGAAGGTTTTGTGGCTATTGAGCAGACGAGGCTTTTCTCGATGCCGTTTTTGTCCATGGAACGGAGGAGCGAAGAGACTCTCCCATCAAGGCTTGCCTTGATGCCCCCTTCTTCCTCCAGCATCTTCATCGCCCTTTCTGCCAGCTCGTCAGGAAAAGCATGGGTATGGAAATCAATAATTCCTTGCATTTCAAGATATTATATGCAATTATCCGCTTTAATAGCAAAATCGTCTTTAAGAAGAATTTCGAAACAAAAATCTTGACATTATAGGTGGCATCTGCTTATTATTTCACCACATAATGGGTAGGACTTTGCGTAAAATTGCGGAGTTTAATGACGGGTAACCGCAAACTATAGTTTGCGCAACCTACCGCCTATGAATAGTCCTCATCGGCGGGCTGATCCCGAAGGCTTTCGGGACTGCGGCTACATAGAAATCATTATAGAAAGGGAGGTAGTAATCATGAGAAAGCATTTAGTCAGGGTTCTTTTCTTGCTGGCATCAAGCCTTCTCTTTGTATCCTCTGTTTATGCGGAGATGAAACTGGACTATGGCGCCGCCTTCAGGCTGAGGCAGGAGATCTGGGACAATCCGGTGACTCTCAATACGCTGAACCGTTCCACAAGCGGCGCTGACAGGAACTTCTTACGCCTCAGGACATCGCTCTGGGGAAAGGCTGACTTCAGCAACGATTTCGGCGCGTACCTCAAGCTGACCAATGAGGCGAAGTGGTACGGATTTGGTCCTTACAAACCCAATACTCCGCGCAACAACGACAACTTCGATGAGGACGAACTGGTTATCGACAACATGTATGTTGATGTGAAGAATCTCTTCGGCTCTGTTGATCTCAGGATCGGACGGCAGGACTTCCTCGGCGCCTATGGTGAAGGCTTCTTGATCATGGACGGCACACCAGGCGACGGTTCGAGAACATTTTACTTTAACGCCGCACGGGCGAACGTCAAGGTGAGCCCGAACTTCAATTTCGACCTCACCTATATCGCCGACCCGAAAACCGACATCTATCTGCCGAACCTCCATACCGGCACAAAGAAGCAGCTCACCGGCTCCAACGAGCAGGCCTTTGTGTTTTACGGAAGGGCCAAGATGGCGAACCTCGCTGTGGAACCTTACTATATCTACAAGACCGAGAAAGCCCTCGGTGCAAACCCGAAGCTCAAGCTGAACACCATCGGCGCACGGGCGGTATATTCCATTGACGCATGGAAAGTGGGCGCTGAATATGCCCACCAGTTCGGTGAATACGACGGCGGAAGGGACAGGACCGCCAACGGCGGCTATATCTTTGTGAGCAGGAAATATGATGCGGTCACATGGAAGCCCGAATTTGACCTGAGATACGTGTATCTCTCCGGCGATAATCCCGACACCGCCAAGAATGAGACGTGGGATCCCCTCTTCGCCAGGAATCCTTACTGGAATGAGCTCATCATCTACACCCTGATCACCGAGACAGCCAAGGACGGAGGGCCGATACCGGGTTACTGGACCAACATGGAGATCCTCAAGGCAAGCGTGAAACTGAACTTCACTCCTGCAACCAACCTTGCACTGGCTTACCAGTACCTCTGGGCTCCGAAACATACAGCGGGTCTCCCCACCGCCATGTTCACCAACGACGGCAGGAACCGGGGCCATCTGCCCACAGCAATACTGAGCCACAAGTTCTCAAAGAACGTGGACGGAATGGTGCAGCTCGAGTACTTTATCCCAGGGAATTTCTACGCTGACGGCGCAGACAATGCCATCTTCTTCAGGTGGCAGCTCCAGGTGAGACTCTAAAATCTCATTCCTGAATTGCAATAAAGGAGTGGAGGGAGCCTACCACTTGATCAGCGCGGACGCCCAGGTGAGACCGCCCCCGAAGGCTTCCAGAAGGATGTAATCATCATTCCTGATCTTCCCGGTCTTCACCGCCTCATCAAGGGCAATGGGGATGGAAGCGGCCGAGGTATTCCCGTATCTGTCGAGATTGATCATCACTTTTTCCATGGGGAGTCCGAGCCTCTTGGCCGTGGCCTGTATTATCCTCAGGTTGGCCTGATGGGGTACCAAGAGGGCGATGTCCGAGGTCTTCAATCTGTTCTCCTTCAGGGTCTCCACCACAAGGCTCTCCAAAGCCCTCACCGCGACTTTGAAGGTCTCGTTTCCTTTCATCTTGATAAAGTGAAGCCTTTTTTTCACTGTTTCCTTGGAAGCAGGATTCCTTGAACCGCCCCCCGGCGTGTGAAGCAGGTCCCACATGCCTCCGTCAGAATGTATTTTTGTCGAGACGATGCCCCGATCTTCTTCCGTTGCCTCAAGCACTACGGCGCCTGCGCCGTCCCCGAACAGAACACAGGTAGTCCTGTCTTCCCAGTCAGTGAACTTTGTGAGCACCTCTGTCCCCACCATAAGAATCCTCCGGTATGTCCCGCTCTGTATATAGGCATTGGCAACAGAAAGACCGTAAATAAAACCCGAGCATGCAGCATTGACGTCAAAAGCAGCTGACTTTTTTGTATCCAGTTTGTCCTGCAGGATGCAGGCAGTTGCAGGCAACGGCATATCCCCCGAGACTGAGGCAACAATAATGAGCTCTATATCCTTCGCCTTAAGTCCGGCGCTTTTCAGCGCCGCTTTTGATGCTTCATATGCAAGATCAGATGCCGCCTGTTTTTCGCCGGCAATCCTCCGCTCTTTTATCCCTGTCCTCTCGGTGATCCATTCATCCGATGTGTCCACCATCTTTTCGAGATCATGATTGGTGAGGATATTCTCCGGCACGTACGCGCCTGTCCCGATGACCCTAGCCCTTAGCACTCTTCCCTCCGCTCTTTATCTCCTCGGTGATGATCTCGTACACTTTTTTTCTCGAGAATTCTGCCGCAACCTTTATGGCATTTCTCATGGCTTTTGCAGAAGACCTCCCGTGACTGATGATGCACGTTCCGTTTATCCCCAGCAGCGGCGCGCCGCCGTACTCGGCATAATCTGTCTTCTTCCTGAAATTCCTGAGGGCAGGCTTCATCAGGAGATACCCTATGCGTCCGGTAGTTACATCCGCAATCTCCCGTTTCAGCATCTTCAGAATCACCTCAGCAAGACCCTCGCTGGTCTTCAGCACGATATTCCCGATAAAACCGTCGCAGACCACCACATCCGCGTGCCCCATGAAGATGTCCTTCCCTTCAATGTTCCCTATGAACCGTATCCCGGCCTCTTTGAGCAGTTTGAACGCCTCTTTCGTGAGCAGGTTGCCCTTGGTATCCTCCTCTCCGATACTCAGGAGCGCGATCTTCGGTTCAGGATTATCAAACATGGTCTTGCAGTATGCATTCCCCATGAGTGCAAACTGGAGGAGGTTCTCAGGATCACAGTCCACATTGGCGCCTGCATCGATCAGCACAAAGGGCCCCCTGATGGTGGGCATTAGCGTAGCGATGGCAGGCCTGTGAACGCCCTCCGAGGCGCCGAGCATGAAAAGGGCCATGGCCATGGCAACCCCTGAATGGCCTGCGCTCACCACGGCGTCGGCCTCACGGTTTTTTACCAGTTCAATCGCCCTTTTTATGGAAGAATCCTTCTTCTTCCTTATGGCAGCCATGGCAGGTTCGTCCATCCCCACAACCTGGGATGCATGCCGGATCTGAAGCCTGGTCGGCGGGTATCTCTTACCGGAAAGCTCCCTCTTTATGGAGGGTTCATCGCCCACAAGGGCGATTTCGATATCTTCACTCTCATTGACCGTCTCAACTGCGCCCTCGACAGTAACTGCGGGGGCATAGTCGCCCCCCATTGCATCAAGGGCAATTCTCATTCCTTTTCGACTATTTGAAGAACCTTGCGTCCGTCATAAGAGCCGCAGCTCAGGCAGACCCTGTGGGACTCCCTCTTCTCTTTGCACTCAGGGCACGTACTGAGATTCGGCATCTGTCCTTTCCAGTTTGCCCTCCTCTTGTCTCTTCTTGTCCTCGTATGTCTGTGCGTCGGATTTGCCACTTCTTACTCCTTTCCATCTAAGAGTTTTTTTAACACTTCAAGCCTTGGGTCCACTTCCTTGCGCTCACAGTTGCAAGGCTTCACATTCAGATCGGCGCCGCATGTCGGGCATATGCCTTTGCATGCTTCGCTGCAGAGGGGTTTCATCGGCACATTCAGGAGAATCTGCTCCATGACGAGCTCGTGGACATCCAGCTCATCACCCTGATAAAACCCCATATCAAGTTCGTCATCCTTGATCTCATGCCTTTCCTCACCTTTGAGTTCTTCCACAGAATGATAGACCACATTGACCGTCACATCCATGTCCCTCTGAAAATTCTTGAGGCATCTGCTGCATTGAAGTTCGACCCGGGTATTCACCTCCCCTTTCACAAGCACCTCGGCCGCGATTTTTTCAACCCGGAGAGCTACTGAGGCAGGAGAAAGAAGGGATAATACCTCCGACCTGAACGTCTCTTGAAATTCCAGATCAAGTCCCTCATCAGTGATGTCAGATACCAGTATCTTCATTTTAAAAGACCGTATTAAGCTGCATATTATAACAGAATTCGTCAATGGCTTGTCAAACGCTGAAGGAGCAAAAGCCGCGAAGCGCAAATATTTTTTGGGTGCTTACGCAGGAAACAGCGCAACTCGGAAAAAACATTCGAATATTATAATAATCGCAATAAGTTTTCTTGATAAATCTATAAATATTTTCTTGACATGCCCCATATGTTCTGATACCATTTGCCATATGGGAGAAGAGGGGGTTTCTCATTAATAAATTCACGTAGTTCGGGCATAATCACAGAATCCTCTCTTACCAAAAATGAATCTTATTAACGGAGGTGAGTCACCTATGAGTAAGATCAAGGATGACACAAGCAGCATCTGGACCAGTCTGGCAAAGAAGGGAGTATCAAGGAGGGACTTCATCAAGTTCTGCTCAACAATGGCGGCAACATTGGCCCTTCCCTCAAGCTTTGTTCCCCGGATCGTTGAAGCCCTCGAAAAGAAGCAGAGACCTTATGCAGTCTGGCTTGAGTTCCAGGATTGCGCAGGGGATTCTGAATCCATGCTGAGGGCGACAAAGCCGACCATCGCAGAGGTCGTTCTGGATGTCATCTCCCTTGAGTACCACGAGACCATAATGGCAGGCTCAGGAAAGAGCGCAGAGAAAGCCCTCCAGGATGTGGTGAAAAACCAGAAGGGCAAGTACATCGCCATCGTTGAGGGAGCGATTCCCACAAAGGATGGAGGGATCTACTGCACTATCGGCGGCAAAACCGCCCTGGATATAGCCAAGGAAGTCTGCGGCAATGCGGCCATGAGCCTGGCCGTGGGATCCTGCGCCAGCTGGGGAGGAATTGCCAGCGCAAAGCCAAATCCCACAGGCGCGGTCGGAGTCGGAGCTGCAGTCCCCGGCATCACCTATGTCAACCTGCCTGGCTGTCCGATGAACGTCGAGAACGTGACAGCCACTGTGGTCCACTACCTCACCTTCGGCTCACTGCCTGCCCTTGACGGTGAACATCGTCCGCTCTTCGCCCACGGCAAAATTATTCATAATAATTGCGAGAGACGGGCTCACTTCGATGCAGGACAGTTTGTGAGAAAATGGGGCGACGAAGGCCACCGGCTCGGCTGGTGCCTCTATGAGATGGGCTGCAAAGGGCCTGAAGCTCACTTCAATTGTCCCACCATTCGGTGGAACGGGGGAACAAGCTGGCCTGTACAGGCAGGACATCCCTGCTTCGCGTGTGCCAGCACCAATAACTGGGATGCCTTCGGACCAATCTACAGCAGGCTTGAGAATGTGCCGGGAGCAGGATATCAGACCACTGCCGACAAGATCGGCGCCACTGTCGCTGCAGTTGCGGCAGCCGGTGTGGCAGCCCATGCAGTCATTCGGGCGGCAAAAGGCACACCACACAAGGAAGAGAAGGAATAAAAATATACTGAAGGAGGAGGATGTATGGCGAAGATAGCGATTGATCCCATCACGAGGATTGAAGGACACCTGAGGATTGAGGCCCAGGTGGAAGGCGGCAAGGTCACGGATGCCTGGTCATCCGGCACCATGTGGCGAGGCATCGAAATCATCCTGAAAGGGAGGGATCCGAGGGAGTGCTGGGCGCTCACCTCCCGAATATGAGGGGTCTGAACAACGGTCCACGCACAGTGCTCCGTGAGAGCCGTGGAAAATGCCTTAGGGATCACCATTACCGATAACGCAAGGATCATCAGAAATATCATCAATGGGATCCAGTATGTTCAGGATCACGTAATACACTTCTATCACCTCCATGCCCTGGACTGGGTCGATGTGGTCAGCGCCCTGAAGGCTGACCCTGCGAAAACAGCATCTCTTGCTCAATCCATATCCGACTGGGCCAACTCTTCACCGACTTATTTTAAAACAGTACAGGGGAAGGTAAAGACCCTTGTGGAGAGCGGACAGTTGGGCATCTTTGCCAGCGGTTACTGGGGACATCCGGCCTACAAACTTCCACCTGAAGCAAACCTCATGGCGGTCGCCCATTATCTTGAAGCCCTGGACTGGCAGCGCGACGTCATAAGGATGCAGGCGCTTCTCGGCGCCAAGAACCCCCATCCCCAGACCTGGCTGGTGGGAGGTATGGCCATTCCCGTTGACCCGAACAGCCAGAACGCCCTGAACGCAGGGAGTATTGCCTTTTTGAAAGAACTGGCGACCAAGGCTCATGCCTTCGTAGAGAAGGTCTACATACCGGATCTCCTCGCCGTTGCTTCCTTCTATAAGGACTGGGCAGGGATTGGAGCCGGGGTCGGGAATTATCTCTCCTACGGTGAGTTCCAGAATGACAATGTGAGCAACACGACAAACGTCTGGCTTCCCGCAGGGTTCATCAGGAACAAGAATTTAGGCAAGGTCGAACCCATTGATCAGAAGCAGGTTACCGAAGACGTTGCCCATGCATGGTATAAATACACCGACGGCGATGACAAGGCAAAACATCCGTGGGACGGCGAGACTAATCCGAACTATACCGGTCCGAAACCGCCCTATGAATTCCTCGACACCAACAAGAAGTACAGCTGGGTGAAAGGGATTCGCTACAATGGCCTTTCCACAGAGGTCGGTCCCCTTTCGAGGATGCTCATCGCGTATGCTTCGGGACACAAGCGCATCAAGGAAGTGGTGAATATGGTGCTTCAGAAGCTCGGAGTCGGGCCCGCAGCACTGTTCTCTACCCTCGGCCGCACCGCTGCAAGAGGCATCGAAACCCTGGTGACCGCGGAGATGCTCCCGGTCTGGATCGATGATCTGGCAGCGAAGATCAAGAGCGGAGATCTGCGCATCCATAACAACGAGAAATGGGACCCTTCCACATGGCCGAAGGAGGCAAAGGGGTTCGGCTTCCACGAGGCGCCCCGGGGCGCCCTGGGCCACTGGGTAGTGATCAAAGACGGCAAGGTCGCGAACTACCAGTGTGTAGTTCCGGGTGGCTGGAATTCTTCCCCCAGAGATGCGAAGGGTCAGAGGGGACCATACGAAGCAGCCCTCATGGATACGCCCATTAAAGATCCTAATAAACCCCTGGAAGTGCTGAGGACCATCCATTCCTTCGACCCCTGCATGGCGTGTGCGATCCATGTGGTTGATTCGAACAGGGATCAGATCATAAAAGTCAGGGTGGTATAGGAGGAACTATGGAAAAGAGGGTTTATGTTTGGGAGTTTCCTGTAAGGCTGACCCACTGGGTGAATTTCCTGAGCATACTGGCGCTCTCGATCACCGGCTTTTACATCGGGGCGCCCTTTCTGCATGCCATCAGGGAAAACCAGTTCATTATGGCGCAGATGCGGTTCATCCACTTCGTTTCCGCCTATGTCTTCACCGTGAGTTTCCTGATACGGATTTACTGGCTGTTCATGGGCAATCAATACTCAAGGCTAAACCAGTTCATCTTCGTAAGCGGAGAACGATGGAAAAATCTCATCGACACCGCCCTGTTCTATGCATTTCTCAAGAAGGACCTCCCCCACTCCCCGGGGCACACCGGCATTGCCGGTCTTACCTACTTCATCATGTTCCTCATATTCCTTCTCGAGATTTTCACAGGGTTCGCGCTCTACTCCGAAAGCCACCTGCCCGGGTTCATATGGACGTTCATGGGCGGATGGCTTTTTTCCATAATGGGAACCGGGACCGTGCGGCTCATTCACCATCTGCTCATGTGGGTGATCGGCGTCTTCACCATTGTCCATGTCTATGTCAGCTGGCATAATGACGTGATCGAAAAAAACGGGCTTATGAGCTCTATTTTCAGCGGTTACAAGTCGATAGAGGAATAGGGGATATTGACTACCACCGTCTTAGGTCTGGGCAATATCCTGTTGAGGGACGAGGGAGTCGGGGTTCATGCGGTAAACACCATCAAGGGACGGTATGCCTTTCCTCCTGATGTGGAGGTTATTGATGGCGGGACCTTGGGCCTCGACCTCCTTCCCCTTATCGAAGACAGGGACAGGATTCTCTTCGTGGATGCCGTGGACTTCGGGAAGGAACCCGGCCACATCGGCATAATTGATGATGATGCCATCCCCTCTACCCTCCTGGCAAAGATGTCGGTTCACCATATCGGGCTCTCCGACGTGCTCTTTGCCGCAAAACTCCTGGACATAAAGCCGTCAAAAATCCGTCTTATCGGCATACAGCCTCAGTCCCTTGACGTAGGCCTTGATATGACCGAGTGCATCAGTGGTAAAATGGAAGTGATTATCAGCATGATCCTCGAAACATTAAAGGAGTGGAACATAGAATGTGCCTTGCGGTCCCCTCAGAAATTGTCAGCATAAACGACCTCATGGCCACCATTGATGTGAACGGCGCACGGCGGGATATCAGCCTCATGCTCCTCCCCGAAGAAGCTCAGGTGGGGGATTTTGTGATCGTGCATGCGGGCTTTGCCATCCAGAAGATCGACAGGGAGGCCGGCCAGGAGGCCCTCAGACTGATAAAAGAGCTGGTGGAATCCGAAGAGTTCAAGGCAGAATACATGGAGTGAAACGGTATATCCTCGCCATATCAGGCGCCAGCGGCTCTGTGTTCGGCGTCAGGGTCCTGGAAGCCATCCTTAGAAAGTCAGAAGTCCATCTTGTCATCTCTTCGCAGTCATTTTCGATCATCAGGCACGAAACCGGCATAGACTGGTCAGGAAAGACCGATGCCGAGGTGCAGAAAAAGATAAGGACATACTTCAGATCCCGCAGGATTCACTATTACAATGAAACCGATCTCGCTGCCCCCCTTTCCAGCGGCTCTTTTATCACAGACGGCATGCTCGTGGTGCCCTGTTCCATGAAGACCCTTTCAGGCATCGCTCATGGCTACGCAAACAACCTCACTGAACGGGCAGCGGATGTGACGATAAAAGAAGGAAGGCCCCTGCTTCTCGCTCCACGGGAAATGCCTTTCAGCGCAATTCATCTCGAAAACATGCTAAGGCTTGCACGGATTGGGGTGAAGATAGCGCCTCCCGTGCCTGCGTTCTACCAGAAACCGAAAGAGCTTAGCGATATCGTTGATTTCGTTGCAGGGAAGATACTGGATTCCTTCGGCATCCCTCACGATCTCTTCACAAGATGGGGAGGACAAGAGACTACCTGAAAAGCCCATTCAGAAGCTTGTCCACAGTTCTGGGGTCTCTACATTCTATGAGTTGCCATTTCCCATAGCCACTGTGATAGTTGACAGCCTTAACCCACCGTTCTGTTGCCGTCCTTTTCTGCCTGTCCTGTTCGGATTCATAGCCTTTTACCTCAAGGATCACCGTGGATTCGCCGCTATCGGTACTGCACCTTATCAGGAAGTCGGGATAGTAATAGTGCCGGACACCGAGGAAGTCATAGGGTATCGAGAAGTCGAGATGGTCATTCTTCACATAGGAAACGACGTTCGGATTATCCTCAAGGTAAAACGATACCGTGTGCTCCCATGAGCGGTTATCAGTAACTACGTGGCTTACGTGGCTCTTCAATGTCGGATGCGCCCTTCTCACCGTACGGAAAAGAACCTCAGAAGTCGATCCTTTGGGCCTGAATCTTTCGATGATCGGTAACAACGGGGCTTCACCTTCATCAACAGCGGGTTCAATAGCGGCAAGCAATCTTTCGACAATGAGTTGTATATACTTCTCAAGCGCTATCTCATTCGGCTTTGCATCAATGAATCTGACCTTCTCCTCAATAAACCTTTTCACAATAGACAAGACCTGCGGGAAAAGAATCTCCCTTGCCTGCCACTGAAATTTCTCCCTATCCTTCAACGAATTCGTTATTCTCCTGGCAATCTCGAAGATGATTTCTTTCAGCCGCCTTGTCTCATGGAAAGGATTTCGATCCTGATATGCCTCTTTGCCGGGACCCAACCGTGTGGGGAAGCCGATTTTGTATCCGACCGCACCCTTAACCACAACCTTAGTCGGCTCTTTGCTGGGGTCTACGGTGATTTCTTTCAGCTTAGACATATCAATCTTTATTCTGCTCTTCACATCAAAGACGAATCCCTCCACACGCGGAAATTCTATCTTCAGATGAACTCGATCCTTCAATGCCTGTACAAGCGTTGAAGGCGGCGGAGGCGGTGTCGGCCCCTTACCCTTCTTCTTTACGGGGATGACCTCAAAGGGTATGCCGTACACGTCGACATATTCCTCCGGCAGCATCCCGGTTTCATCAAGTGTGTAGTTCATCCGTCTAAGACCTCGGCCGACGACCTGTTCGCAAAGAAGCTGGGATGTGAACGCTCTTAATCCGAATATCTGTGTCACGTTGTTTGCGTCCCATCCTTCGGTAAGCATACCTACAGACACGACGCATCTCACATCCTTGCCCGGAGGATCGCCTTGGCCTTGCCATTCGGTCTTGCCGACTGTTGCAACTCTTAATCTCAATCCCTGCGCCACTTCCTGTTTTGTCTGTGTGCCGTCCTCACTTTCGGCTTCTCCCAAAAGCTTTGTGTCGATCCTCATGCTGGGCTGGAAGGACTCACTATTTCCCAATAAGTCAGGGAATAGCTTACCAGCGGTAAATATCCTCTGTTTTTCGACCTTCTTCTCCCCACTAATATATTCAAAGATTAGCTCTGCAAGGTCTGTATTATCACAAACACAGATCATCACGGGCGGGACAGGGAAGTCGTCCCTCTCGAAGTCCTTAAAGGTCTTCTTCCATTCCCCTGCGAGCATGGTAAGAGCGCCTTCTGCTTCTCTGAAAACGGATTCGGGCTTTGGTTTCCTTCTCTGTGTCGCCTTCTCGGCTCCGGGTAAAGATTCGTTTATAGTTCTCCATAAATGGAAATACTTAGGTATGGGCTGTCCCGAATTATCATCAACCGGAACTCGTGGTATTTTGACGATACCGCTTTCAATGGCATCCACAAGACCGAAGTCAGATACAAGCCAGGGCAACGGCGACCCTTCGGGATAGCCGCTCCCCTGGATATAGAAAGGCGTTGCCGACAAGTCAACGCAAAGGTTAATCTTCCGAGCAAAGTTTATCTTGTCCAGTCCGCCGATCCAAATCGTGGCTTCCTCTTTCTCTTCCTTTAGATTTTTCCTTTCTTCGCCGCTAAGTTTCTTCAGTTCCTCTTCATTCTCAAATGGCGCGGGTCTGTAAGCATGATGTGCCTCGTCATTGAAGACCAGTATGTTTTCCTTGCCTGATAACTCCTTGAGTGTCCTGTTACAAAAAGCCCTCTCGCTTTCTTCCCCGCGTTGTATGACGCTTCTCTTCTTGCTGTCATCAACGGGTAAGAAAGAATGCCAGTTGGTTATGAAAAACTTCCCTTTTGAAAGCATATCGAGCATTGAACGGGGAACGAGATCGAACTTTTCATAGTAGTTCTCCGGATTTGACGGATAAAGAACGGACAGGCGTTCTTTTACCGTAAGGTTCGGACATACCACCAGTACCGCATCTGAAAACCTCTTGTCTTGCCTGTACTGTGCTTTGTTGATCACAGACCATGCTGCAAGCATTGCCATGACAAGAGTCTTTCCACTTCCCGTCGCCATTTTGCAGCCGTACCGCTTTAATGGTTTATATCCTTTTGCAAGGTCCGACTCTGCGGGAAGGTCTGGCGGGATGGTTATGCCTTTCGGGTTCTTCGGCATTATCTCGGTCAGATAGATGATCGTCTCAACTGCTTCTACTTGACAGAAGAACAGCTTTCTTTCTCTATCGGGTAAATTCCAATGTTGAAGCAGTCTTTCGGTAACTCCTGTGCCCCCTTTATATCCACCGTCGCGCCATTCCTTGACCCTCTGCCGTATTTTGTTGATCAGCTCAAGCTCTTTGAACTGTTCTTCAACAAATAATGCAACCTGAGTATCAGCCCTCTTCCCCGTTCGGAAATAATATCCGGCGGGACGTCTGCCTGACATCTTCTTCGGCTGCCCTTCGTCATAAATCCAGTATTCCTTCGGCTCCTCGAAGGGATTGTTCAGGATCGGATTATCAACGGCAAGTGACATGATTGTCAGTTCCCATGTCTGTGAATTCTGTATCCCGCTTCTGCAAGAACGATAACGAAAGACTTCTCAACTCTGATAAATTCTTTCTCATACTCGAATACATCAAGAATGTTTTTGACTATTCGCGCTATATTGATAAGGTGATGCCTCAGCAGGATTACCTTGCCACTTCCCCATAGTGCCCCAAACTCGATGAGTCCTCCGAAATCCTTGTCACCTGATAGCAGAATCAAATTGTGTTTTATTGCATATGCCAGAATCTTCTCATCGCTGCTGCCGGCGAGACCTATCTCAGGAACATAAAACACACCATACCCCTCATCTCGCAAACCTTGAACGATATCGCTATGGACATTTTCATCAGCAAGTATTTTGACCATTACTATTTTCTGCCGGAAAATATCCGCACTTCCTCGCCCTGAAACTGTCTTGCGGCAAAATCCAGCGCTGCTTTCAGTCCCTCTTTTGTGAGTGTCGGATAGCCGTGCAGGATATCATCTTTAGACATGCCGGATGCGATATTTTGCAGAATCAATGCAACAGATATCCTCGTGCCTTTAACAATAGGCTTTCCATTGAGAATCTTTGGGTCTGAAACAATCAATGCTTTTTGACGCGTTGCCATTTACTTACCTCCCTTTAGAATGTCAGCTAATGACGCTCCGAGAAACCCGGATGATATATCTTTAAATCCAATATAATCTAAGAATATTTTTGCACGATGAGATGCAACATAAGTGTTATCGGTTATCGTAATCATATTATTAAGCCGCAATACATCAATTGTTACTGAGATATTGCTTTGAGCTATACCGAAAGCGATTGCCTGCGAATAAATTTCTAAGGCAGTGGCTGTGCCCTTATTAACGAGCCATAACAAAAGCCGTTTTGTGTTGTAGACAAGAAAATTGGTCAGATTATTAAATTCCGCAATTTCTTTTTCAATAAAAAGACGGTTTATAGCATCCCTGGCTTCTTTAAGCTCATCTTGAAGTTGAGCGACGGTTTGATTCTGTCTGGTTGAATATTCCTCCCATTGCTTTAAAAGACTATAATATTCTTTGTTTTCGTTAATTAACTGGGCCATTAACTCCTTAGTTGCTGGTTCATCCTTTTTTTCTAAAGAAGTCTCGCTTGCTGGGATGGTCACCTGAACATTTTGACTTTGCTGCGCCTGATGGGTAAGAACAATTGTATTTAATGTGGTTGAGAGTTTCTCTTGTTCTTTTGCTACTTTTTCAACCTCTTTTTTAATTGAGAGAAGCGAGCCTACACTGATCTCTTTCACGTCATCATAAATTAAAAAAAATAATAGCAATACTAAAGCAGTCAACAGTTCAAAAGACAACTTAAAATTCCAGAACGTTGAATACACTATAAAGAAAATAACAATACCGGCAAATATCCATCGCCACCAAGTTTTATTTTTTTCTTTCATCTCATTGTTCTTGTCGTTCACTTCAGCCATTGCTTATTGACTCCTTCTGCGACCATGCTTTATCGATAAATAATTCAACACACGCCCTCAAGTCGAATTTTTAAAAACTTCTGCCGAGAAATATCCCCACCAGTTTTACCAATATATTCATCTATAATTTGTTTTGCCTCAGCTTTCGATAGTAACTGCCATAGTATTGCCTCGGACATACATAAAAAAGCAAATGTAATTACAGAAAGCGAAATATTGAAGTTCTTCCCCTCGTTTTCAGTTATGCCTGATAACAAATGATCAATGGAATCATAGTTATGTTTCTTTCTGAGACGATAAAGACAGTCGAGTAAAGACACATCCTTACAATCAATATTGCATATTCTCTTCCATTTTTTTCTTGGATGTTTGTGGTTTCGCCACTTTTCTGTCTGATGTTCCTCAAAAGTTGTTCTGCACCATAGAGCAATGTAATCAGAGCTGTTATGATATTTGGAAAGAGGATTTATCTTTTTTACAGGGCCTGCTAAATTGCTGAAACCATTTTTCCCATAACAAACATTGAAAGGATAAAGAAAGCCAAAAACAGAACTGTCCTGCGCAAATCTGTTCAGCAAGTCATTATGGCTGAACCTTGATGTTCCCAAATATAACTCATAAAGTGCACGCAGAGATAAGAAACATACATAATATGCTTGAACAATTTTCCAACCAAGGAAGTAGATGATATCGACTGCATTAATATCAAAATAAAATTCTTGATGAAGATTCATCTCAGTAAGCCAGCAGTTATGTAAAGTTTTTCTGACATTGTCCATATCAACATCTGAACATCTGCTTACAGAAGTTGATACTTTTTGCGATAGGATTCCTTGACGTAACTTTCTAAAATCAAGCTCTCCATTTGCATAGCTATCTATACTTGCTTTTCTTATGTGATAAAGATAATTTGATAGAACAGTAAATTTTATTCCTTCCATTTTGATTATTTATCCTATCTCCCTCACTACCATAACCTCATTCCCTCTGTGGTCGATGACCTTGACGGCGATACGTTTCTCTTTGCCTAATTTGAAGGGCAGGGAACGGGTGCTGGTGAGGAGTTCAAACTTGTCTTCATCGATAGATGCTTTTAATGCTCTTTTTAGCCTGTCCCAGGCGCTGGAATCAGGGAAGAATGCCTGTGATATGCAGAAAGTGCGTTTATCGTAGTCGGTATCTATGAACCATGCGGCGATCTTGCTTCCATTGTCTGAATAAACTTCTCCTGTCAGTGGGTCATAGATGTCAACCCCTTTTAGGATTACCTGGAATTCGGCCTCTTCCGAAAATCCCCCCTTGCCCCCTCCGGAATCATAACTCCCCCTTCCCCCTCTTATCTTAAGAGGGAGTGCCGAAGGCGGAGGCGTTATTATCTCAACATCGGGTTCGCCGAAAACGGTAAACAACTGACTTGCGGCTGTGGTCTTCAGTAGATCACCCATCAGCACATCGGGGCGGATATGGGAATAAAAGACCTTTATTTTCGGGTGTCTGACATCCTGAGCAGCGGCGTCGAAGGCAAAGCCGCAAAAGATAATCGCATTATACCCGCTCAAATACGCATCATGAATCCCGTCCTCGACCTGCCTCACGGTAACAGGTCCGTGTGGCGGCCCGAAGGATACGGCCACTTTCTTGATGCCATTTTTTTCAACGGGTTCTCCTTCAGCGTGGATGAACCCACTGCTTACCGGTATCAGGTTCTCGAATTTCATCTTCTTGTTGCCAGGGAACGTCACCCCATCTTTACGGAAAAGCTCAATAAGGGTATGGACATGGTTATCGGCGTCTACTCTTATTGTGTCATTCCGAGCGGAGCGAGGAATCTCGTCTTTAGATTGCTTCGTCGCTTCACTCCTCGCAATGACAGCCGCTTCGGTCTCATAATTAGCTTCTTCAAAATCCAGTGTCGAATGTTGAGGTATCCCCTCTACGGTAAAAGGGCCTGCAACCCTTATTTTTTTCTTGTCAATCTCAGGCTTATCGAACAGGATTTCCTTGTCAGGTTGTCCATTCTGCGCAATAGATTTCAATGTCACGTGGGGAACTTCCTCATAGATAAAACCGCCCTTGACACCCATTTCCTCATCGGCAATCTTGTAATATGGGTAAGCAGCAGTCATCAGTCTTTGCCTTGCTATTGTAAGGGCTACTCTTGATGTGTCACAAGTTATCCAGCGCCTTCCCCATTGCTCTGCAACGAATGCAGTTGTGCCACTGCCGCATGTGGGATCGAAAACCAAATCCCCAGCATCTGAGGTCATAAGAATGCATCGCTGTATCGGCAGGTCTGCCGTTTGAACTACATAAACCTTCGATGTAAATGTTCCAATTATGGTATCGTTCCATACATTCACAAGTGGCATAACGGGGAAATCGTCTTCGTACCGCTTGTAAGCTAAGATACTCCCAAGCGAAATAATGCGGTTAGCTTCACGAAGTCCTTCCATTCCTTCTTTATTAGTAGACCAATGTCTTCCCTTAGATGGAAAGTACCCCTTACCTTCAAACTTAAATTCAAATGATCCAGCTTTTGTTTCTCCTTGTCCTGAGATGTCAGCTGCTCGAAACCGTCTACCTTCGGGCAGTTCTACATCACCTTTCATTTCATCTTTGCTTAAGCGTCTGCACGTTCCATCTGGCAATTCAATCCACGAGAATGTTCCTAAGTCTGTTCTTTCAACTTTTGGAACATATAACTGGCGATATTTAACCTGTGATATATCTTTTGCATACCATAAAATATAGTCATAGCTACTTGATAATAGCTTGCCAATTAGAGCAGCTGTTTTTGCAAATGTGATCATTCCACAGAAGTTCTCTTTACCAAATACCTCATCCATCAACTCCCTCACATGATGCAGATTCTCATCCGATATCTGAACAAAGATGCTTCCGGAATCTGTCAATAGATCGCGACTCAATAGTAATCTGTCTCTCAGGTATGAGAGATATGAATGTATCCCCAGCTCCCATGTGTCACGATATGCCTTGATCTGTTCGGGTTCCCGCACCATGAATTCATCCGAATCCTTCACGTCCCTTTGCTTAACAGAAGGCTGGAAGTTTGAGGAAAACTTGACGCCGTATGGAGGGTCAACGAAGATAGTCTGGACCTTTCCGCCCATCATTTCCCGCTCAAGAAGGGAATTCATGACCAACAGGGAATCACCGAGAATAAGTCTATTAGTCCAATCCATCTCATGCTGATAAAATTCAACAAGAGTTTTTAGGGGCATGTCAGGTTTAGCAAATAAATCAGGTTGAGGGCTTTCTCTTTTAATTGAGCGGATTATCGCTTCGGGTGCGACATTTTCATGGATATGCAAGGATACTGTGGGAACTTCAAAGGAGGTATGTTCTTTCTTCCCTGACCAAATCAGTTGCGGGTCAAGATGGGGATCGTAGTCGTATTTTTTTGGTTTCGGCTTCGAGGTATCATACGAGGCAAGACCTACGGGGACAGCATTTTTCCGTGTTTCGGCTTCATGCCGATAGGAATCTATATCATCTTCACCTGAATTCCTTTTCTTCTTGGCCATAACCCCTACTCCACCGAAGATACACGATTTCGGATTAAGCTACCGCTTTTTCCGGTTTCATCCATGCTGGCAGAGGCTCCCCAGTTGCCTCATGATAAAGCGTCTCAGGCGCAATGTCCAGACCATCGGGCCAGCACAATGCTCCGATTTCCTTGTTCACGTAAAACTGTTTAAAATATCCGATATCGGAGAAGCGGCTGAAAACGCCGCCTTTTTGGCTATGGTCCTTCAAATCAACAATCCCCTGTTGGCCATTTTCGAAGATAAGTTCAAGTTTATATCCTTCAATATACCTTGCTTCCAAAACATCATAATACATTATGACCTCCTGGTACTTCAGGGGTTCTATCGGGAACAAAGGCTTTTGATCTCTTGCCAATTCCCAATCTTTCAATAATTCCTCTCCGCCCATTCTATCACAAGCCCTAAAGCTTCCGGCGGCAAATATCCTTCCAGTATTGCAAAGTCCTCAATTCTTACCGCTATCGAATAACTCCCGTATCTTGCATGAAAATGAGGAGGATTGTGATCATCAAAAAACATTGCTATGACTATGCCAAAGAATCTGCTTATCTCAGGCATTGTGGCTCCTATATGATGCAAGCCCCACAGGAACATCATTCTTCCGCGTTTCGGCTTCGTGACGATAGGAATCTAGATCTTCTTCTTTCTTCCGGGCCCTCTTTGCCAATTTCCCCTCCAAAACCAGACCTGGTAACGTATAGACAAATTATATCTTAGGTGAAAGGCATTTTTAAAGGTAAATCAACAACTTTCCGCTGATTTCCATTTATTATGATTTATCTCATACCCCCCTGAAAATAATCTGATATAATAGAAGTATGCTTAAGGAAGGATGTCCGGGAAGCAAGGAGATTAGAAACCCCTATCCCGAGGAGATACAATGTTTCTGGTGTGAAACCTCTAATGAGATATGGAGTGATGAGGTGGAGATAGCCTGCAAACACTGCGGAAAAACGATCTCGAGGGAAATGGGGGTTACCTGCCTTCAATGGTGCCCTGCTGCAAGGGAATGCGTGGGCGCTGAAAAGTATGACAGGCTGATGAAGGCAGTAAAAAAATAGTATCAGCTTATCAAACACTTTCTAAGCCCTTACCCTTCCCCACTTGCAGCCGTTTCTCCCTGTATTTTCCACGATGGGTCGATTGCATTCTCTGCATTTACCTGATATTATTTACTAGAGGGAGCCATTCGGCGACCTCTTCTGCGGAGGATATATGAGGAGAAAGCCGGCAGTTGCAGGGCAATTTTACCATGGAACATCTGCAAAACTCAGCCATCAAGTCCAGCAGTATATAACGAAGAATCTTCCGAAGGAGCATGCCCTGGGTATCCTTTCCCCCCATGCAGGGCTTATCTATTCCGGTGCAGTGGCGGGCGAGGTCTACTCGAGAATCGCCTTACCCGAAACCTTCATATTGCTCGGCCCCAATCACACCGGACTTGGTGCGCGCATGGCCATAATGTCCGAGGGGGAATGGGAAATACCCACAGGGATATTCCAGATCGATGAAAAACTCGGCCGAAGGATTCTTGCGAATGCGCCTCTGGTCTCGAGTGATACGCAGGCCCATATGTTTGAGCACTCCCTTGAGGTTCAGCTCCCCTTTATTGCCCACTTCTCGAGAAATTCAAAAATTGTCCCCTTGACCGTCATGTCAGCAACCCTTGAGGAGTGCAGGAGTGTGGGAGAGGGAATAGCAAAATCCATTAAGGAGACAGACTATCCTGTAGTTATTGTTGCAAGCTCTGATATGAGCCACTATGTATCCGATGAGGTGGCACACAAAAAGGATAAAATGGCCATTGATAAAATCCTCTCCCTCGACCCGGAAGGTCTCTTCAGTGTTGTGAGAAAAGAGCAGATCTCCATGTGCGGATATCTGCCTGCAACCATGATGCTCTTTGCGGCAAAATCCCTCGGCGCCAGGGGCGCAAAACTCATAAAATACGCCACGTCAGGGGACGTGAGTGGTGATTATGATGCTGTGGTCGGTTACGCGGGTGTTATTGTATCGTAGGGCAGAAACATCAGGGGTTCAAGGATTTAAGGGGTCGAGGGGTCAAGTGATTCTTCAATCCTGTTGACACTTTTCCATTCTTTTGTTTTTTCTCTTGAACCCTTGAATCCCTGCCCCTTGAACCCTTTTTGTGAGTTGCACTTTCTCCTTGCCCAAATACCATGATTTCTGGTATAAATAAAGTAAGTTCAGCTTGAGGGCAGTTTGCCTGCCCTGTTTGTGATGGGTGAAAAAAGTTGATCCGGCAAATTAGATCTTTTGGGAGTCAGAGTAAGGAGTGCGGTGTGCATGCCGGGCATTCATTTGCCCGGAAGCCTGAAGGCTCCTTCAAGACACCCACCTATATTGTAGGCGGATCTAATTCTTCACTGACACGGCAGGGCGGGTTTATTTTGCGGGTTCTCATGATCGCTTTGCTTTTTGCGAGGAATTTAAATAAAAAAATAGAGGAGTCTGGTAAAATGCCTACCTTCACCAGGGGTTGCCCCATTTCAGGCAGCCGGAAAGACCGACCTGTTCCGGAAGATTCCTCTTCATTCCAAAGCGTATTTTCTTTCCTGCTCTCCTCGCAATAGCATAATAGACACAGCAAGCCCGCGCTACCCTCATCGGAAATATACTACGAAAGGGGGATGTGTGCGATGATCGACGTGTGGTACCTGCTCATTGCTGTTATAATCGGCATTTCACTTGGCGTACTCCTGAGCCTTATATACAAACGCTCCATCAAAACCCAGCAGTTGGCCCTGAAACAGGAAAAAGAACATATTATCGCAGAGGCAAAAAAGACGGCGGATGTCATCAAGAAGGAAGCCGCGATGGAGGCGAAAGACCTTGTATACCAGGCAAAATCAGAGGCCGAAAAGGAGATCAGGGAGAGGCGCAATGAACTGAACCAGCTGGACAGGAGACTCAGGCAGAAGGAAGAGGCCCTGGAGAGAAGGGTCAGTCAGGCAGAGAAAAGGGAACACGAGCTCAACAAAAGAGAGAAGGAATACAACACAAAGGAACGGGGGCTTCAGGACAAGGAAAACCAGTATGCGCAGATCATCAAGGATCAGATGGCAGTCCTGGAAAGAGTTTCCGGCTTAGGTGCGGATGAAGCCAGGCAGGAACTCGTCAGGAGGGTGGAAGAAGAGATGCGCTTTGAATCCTCAAAGCTTGCCAAGAGGATAGAGGATGAGGCACGGGAAGGCGCCGAGAAGAAGGCAAAGGAGATCGTGAGCCTGGCGATCCAGAGGTATGCCGGCGACTATGTGGCTGACGGCACGGTGACGGCAGTAAGCCTCCCCAACGATGAAATGAAAGGAAGGATCATCGGAAGGGAGGGGAGGAACATCCGTGCTCTGGAAGCTGCCACGGGGGTGGACCTCATTGTTGACGACACCCCTGAACTTGTAACCCTTTCCGGCTTTGACCCTGTGAGGAGGGAAATAGCCCGTATGTCCCTGGAAAGACTGATCGCCGACGGAAGGATACATCCGACCCGGATAGAAGAGATCGTTGAGAAGGTCAAGAAAGAAGTGGATGCCACTATCAAGGAGGAAGGAGAAAAGGCGGTCTTTGACCTCGGCCTCTCCGGCATACACCCCGAGATCATACGGCTCCTTGGGAGGCTCAAGTACCGGACGTCCTACGGACAGAACATGCTCCAGCACTCAAGGGAAGTAGCCTATCTTGCAGGAATGATGGCCGCGGAACTGGGCGTTGATGTGAAACTGGCAAAGAGGGGAGGACTCCTCCACGATATCGGAAAGGCCGTGGACCACGAAATTGAGGGCTCCCATCAGGAGATAGGCTCAAACATCGCAAAGAAGCACGGAGAGAACCAGAAGGTGGTCAATGCAATCCATGTACACCATGGCGATGCAGAACCAACTACGGTGGAAGCTGCCCTTGTTGCAGCGGCAGACGCTCTCTCTGCTGCAAGGCCGGGAGTGAGAAGGGAGAGCATCGAGAACTATCTGAAACGTCTCGAAAAGCTGGAACAGATGGCGATGTCATACAACGGCGTGGAGAAATGTTACGCCATACAGGCAGGGAGAGAAGTAAGGATCATCGTGAAACCGGAAGATGTCACTGACGACATGGCGTCCATGCTTTCCCGGGACCTCTCGAAAAAGATTGAAGCCGAGCTGACCTATCCGGGCCAGATAAAGGTCACCGTCATCAGAGAATCAAGATATGTGGAGTATGCAAAGTAAGAGTACAAAGAATATTACCGCCGAGGACGCGGAGATCGCAGAAAATTACGAAAGAATCAGATCTCTTCTTCTTAAACTCTGCGCTCTCTGCGGTAAAAAAGGCTTTCTCGGGTGAAAATTCTTTTCATAGGCGATATCGTCGGCGCGGTGGGGAGAGCGGCTGTCAAGGCCCTTCTCCCCGCGCTCCGTGATCGTTACAAGATCGATTTCGTTGTGGCCAACGGCGAGAATGCTGCAGGCGGCTTCGGGATAACGGAGAAGGTAGCATCGGAAATCTTCGGCTTCGGCGTCCATATTATGACCAGCGGAAACCATATCTGGGATAAAAAAGAATCCATCCCCTATATCGCAAAGGAGAACCGCATCATCAGGCCCGTGAACTATCCCCCGGGTGTTCCCGGCTATGGCAGTGTTGTCATCACCCTTCCCTCCGGGACAAAGATCGGCGTCGTCAACCTATCGGGAAGGGTTTTCATGTCAAGCATCGATTGTCCCTTCAGAGTGGGGAAGGACGAGATCGAGCGGGTGCAGAAAGAGACAAAATGCATCATCGTGGATTTCCATGCCGAGGCTACGTCGGAGAAGATCGCCTTTGGCTATTTCATAGACGGAAAGGTCAGCGCTGTCATCGGCACGCATACCCATGTTCAGACTGCTGATGAAAAGATCTTGCCCGGCGGCACTGCGTATATCACTGACGTAGGCATGACCGGCCCGGAAGTCTCGGTCATAGGGATAGAGAAGGAACAGATCATCGAACGTTTTCTTCTCCAGATGCCGAGGAAGTTCGAGACAGCCAGGGGGGGCGGAATACTCTCGGCAGCGGTGATAGAGATCGATGACAGGTCAGGGAAGTCAACAGCTATTCAGAGACTGCAGTTGACGTATCCATAAAAATGAGAAACGGGGACTCGGAGAAACGAAGAAAGGTGAAAAGGAATTGAGGAAATCCCCCCGTCACCGTTTCTCCCATTCCCCGGCTCGTTTGTAAAGCAAAAGGAGGGACTGAATGGAAGCGAAGGTTAAATATGTTGATGGACTTCAATTTGTCGGGGAGGCCTCATCAGGCCATGCCATTGTCATGGACGGTGATACAAAGTTCGGGGGCGCGAATACGGCGGTCAGACCGACGGAGCTTCTCCTCATTGGCCTTGGCGGCTGTTCCGGCATGGATGTTATCTCTATCCTCAAGAAGAAAAAGCAGGATGTAAAGGGACTGGAAATCAATGTAAAAGGCCAAAAGGCTGAGAGTTACCCTCAGAAGTTTACCGACATCACCATCGAATTCGTTGTGAAAGGCCGCAACCTGTCGGAAGAAGCAGTGAAACGGGCTGTTGACCTTTCCATGGGAAAATACTGCTCGGTGAAGGCAACCCTGGAAGGGTGCGCACAGATAACCTTCAGCTACAGGATTGTGGAAGAATAATCCACCCACCCTCCCCGTTTCCTTTTCCGGGCTTCCCTACCCCTCCGCTGCCGCCGGAAGACTAGCAGATCAGCTAGCCGCGAGTGCGGAGAAAGTAAGGGACAAGAGCACTTTTTTTGTGATAATCTACTCTCATGCTGCTCTCAATGATCCTGAAGAACCTTGCCACCCTCGGCTTCATAGGCTATCTCCCCTTTGCACCAGGCACCTTCGGCACAATAGCCGCCGTGATTTTTTTTGCCCTCCTGAAACCGCCTTTCGCAGTCCATTTTTTTCTCTTAATCTCTATTGCTCTTTTCGGCGCTTTCGCTTCGCACAGGACAGAAAAGATGCTGAACGAAAAGGACAGCAGCCATATCGTAATTGATGAGTTTGCGGGTTATTCCCTCACCATTCTCTCCTTCCCCTTCACCCTGCCTTATTTAATTTCGGCTTTTCTTTTATTCCGCTTTTTCGATATACTAAAGCCGCCGCCCATACGATGGGTTGAGAAGATCCTTCCCGGAGGAGCAGGCATTATGGCGGATGACTTGATGGCGGGGATTTACGCTAACGCTTTGTTACAGGTATGGAAAGTTCTTGCATAGATACGGTCGAGAGAATTCATAAGCGCTTCAAGGCCTCATGGATAAGGCTCTGCGTTGCCGAGTCCTGCACGGGGGGCCTCATCAGTCATCTCATTACCAATCTTCCCGGCGCATCCCTTTTCTTCGATTCCTCTGTTGTGTCCTACTCCAATGAATCCAAGATAAAATTCTTGGGGCTCAAGAGGTCGTTGATCAGGAAGCACGGAGCAGTGAGCGAGGAAGTGGCAAGGGCAATGGCAGTCGCTATGAGAGAGAAGAGGGGTACGGACTTCTCCCTGGCAATTACGGGCAATCTCGGTCCTGATCCCATGGAAGACAAGAAAGTCGGCCTTGTGTATATGGCGGTGGACTTTGAAAAGGAAACCGTTTCCAGGGGTATGATCTTCGAGGGGGAAAGGGAAGAGATAAAACTTCAGGCCGCTGTTGCGTCTCTCCGGTTTCTTGCCGAGGTAGTCGAGACCTGGACATGAGATGCTTCGTTGCCATAAACCTCGAGGATTCCCTGAAAAAAGAGATCGGTTGCGTAATAAGGGGCCTGACTGAAGGCAGAGGGGATGTGAAGTGGGTCCCTGCTGAGAACCTTCATATCACCCTTAAATTCCTGGGGGATGCTTCCGATGATTCTGTGCAAAGGGTAAAAGAACATTTGGCAGGGATTTCGAAACGTCACGGTCCCTTTGAGGTCAAACTCTATGGTGTCGGCGTATTTCCTGACAAGAGAAGGCCCAGGGTGGTCTGGATAGATCTCCTGGATTCAAAGGAGCTGATAAAACTTCAAGAAGCAGTTGAAACTTCTCTTATAACTGTAGGTTTTACAAAGGAAGATAGGCCTTTCTCCCCTCACCTCACCATTGGAAGGATACGGTCACTGAAAGCCAGGGATCTTTTCATCGGGGCTATAGAAACACTTAAAGACAAGGATTTTGGTAATATAGGAATCAACAAAATCTCTTTAATGAAAAGTGACTTAAAACCCACAGGGGCTCAGTATTCCATTGTGGCTGAGTTTCCCCTAATAAAGGAGGCACAATGACCAATAAAGACAAGATAAAGGCCCTGGATATGGCCATCTCCCAGATCGAACGGAGCTTCGGCAAGGGGGCCATAATGAAGCTCGGGGCTGCTGAGGTGGCGGAAGGGGTGCAGGCAATACCCACAGGCTCCATCACCCTGGATATTGCCACAGGAATCGGCGGCTATCCCCGGGGGAGGGTCATAGAGATATTCGGACCCGAGTCTTCGGGAAAGACGACCCTTGCCCTTAATGCCATTGCCGAGGCCCAGAAGGCCGGAGGAGTAGCGGCATTCATTGATGCAGAGCACGCCCTGGATATAAATTATGCAAAGAGGATCGGGGTGAAGGTAGAGGACCTGCTGGTATCGCAGCCTGACACCGGCGAACAGGCCCTGGAGGTGGCCGAGGCCCTTGTGAGAAGCGGCGCTGTTGACATCGTCGTGATCGATTCTGTTGCAGCCCTTGTGCCGAAGGCCGAGATAGAAGGGGAAATGGGCGATTCTCTTCCCGGGCTCCAGGCCAGGCTCATGAGCCAGGCATTAAGGAAGCTTACCGCCGCCATATCAAAATCCCTCACCACGGTGGTCTTCATCAACCAGATACGGATGAAGATAGGGGTGATGTTCGGCAACCCTGAGACCACCACCGGGGGCAATGCCTTGAAGTTCTATTCATCCATGAGGCTCGATATACGGAGGATAGACAATCTCAAGGAAAATCAGGAGACCGTGGGAGGAAGGGTAAGGGTAAAAGTGGTGAAGAACAAGGTCGCTCCTCCTTTCAAACAGGCTGAGTTTGATATATACTTTAATGAAGGAATATCAAGGGTCGGAGAGCTTGTGGACCTGGGAGTCGATGGTGGAATCATCGAGAAATCCGGGGCATGGTACAGTTACAGCGGCTCCAGGATCGGCCAGGGAAGGGAGAATGCCAAGGAGTTCCTGAAGAACAATCCCGAAGTCTGCGAGGCGATCCAGCAAAAAATCATGGAACTTAAGATGAGGAGATGATCCATGGAAATCAACGAGCTTCTCAAAAAAGCCATTACGGAAAATGCATCTGATCTCCATATCAAGGTCGGCTCGCCCCCCATTGTTCGGGTGACCGGAGAGCTGATACCCATGGCCTCAGAGGAGAGGGTTTCGCAACAAGAGGCCATGAAGATCGCCTTTGCCGTAATGAGCCCCGGCCAGAGGGAAGTCTTCAAACAGAAGAATGAGATCGACCTTGCCTACAGCGTCCCGGGTCTCGGCAGGTTCCGGTGCAACGTCTTCATCCAGAGGGGCACCATCGGCCTGGTCTTCAGGGTCATCCCCATGAGGATCCCGTCTATCGAAGAGCTCAACCTCCCCGAGGTTCTGCAGAAAATCGCCATGGAAGAGAGGGGTCTCGTCCTTGTTACAGGGACAACAGGAAGCGGCAAGTCCACGACCCTCGCGACCATGGTCGATTACATCAACATGAACAGGACGTGCAACATCGTCACTATCGAAGACCCCATTGAGTATCTCCACAGAGATAAAAAGAGCATCGTGAACCAGCGCGAGGTGGGAAGCGACACCGAGTCCTTCGGAAGGGCATTGCGGTCAGCCCTCAGGCAGGACCCGGATGTGATCCTCGTGGGCGAGATGCGTGACTTTGAGACGATCCAGACTGCCCTCACCGCTGCGGAGACCGGTCACCTCGTCTTCAGCACGCTCCATACCATCGATGCCACAGAGACCGTGAACAGAATCATCGCGGTATTTCCCCCCTATCAGCACAAACAGGTGAGGATCCAGTTGTCCTCGGTGATCAAGGGCATCATCTCCATGAGACTCATGCCGAGGGCTGATGGGAAAGGCAGGGTGCCGGCAGTGGAAGTCCTCGTCGCCACGGCCATGATAAAAGACTGCATCCTCGATCCGGACAAGACAAAGCTCATCCCCGACACCATCGCCCAGGGCAAGATCCATTACGGAATGCAGACCTTTGACCAGTCCCTCTTCGATCACTTCAAGTCCGGGCTGATCACTTACGAAGAAGCCCTGAGGAGGGCGTCAAACCCTGACGACTTCGTCCTGAGGGTGAAGGGCGTCCGTTCCACCAGTGATCTCACTTACGACGAACGACCTGCACCGGAAGAACAACCGACGAAGCCCGGGGTGGAGATTCAACGATTTGCGAAATGAGAATTCACGATCCTCGCCGCTCTGTGTTACACTATGCATACAAGCTCCTGAGCTACAGAAGCAGAAGCGAAGCGGAGATGGTCAGAAGACTCAGGATGAAGGGCTTTGATGAACCCTCTGTCAGCAAGGCCATAATCCAGCTCAAGGAGAGCGGCTTTGTCGACGACAGGAAACTCGCGGCCTCCCTCAGACGATACGCAGAGGAATCGAAGCAACTGAGCATCACCGGCACACGGAGATTTCTCCTCCAGCGCGGCGTTCCTGCAGAGATGATCAACGAGGTGGTAGGAGATATCGACGAGCTCGAGACGGCAAAAAAGCTCGTGGAGAAAAAAGTCGCTGCGTGGAGAAAACAGAGCCTTTCCCGAAAAGGCTCACAACTTGACGACACACTGATCAGAAAACTTTACGGCATTCTCTATCGGAAGGGATACCCTCCGGAAGCAATAAAAAAAGTTCTGCGCCGCTATACAGGTAAGGAGGATATAGTATGAAGAAGGCTTTCTTTTTTGTCTTGCTTTTACCCCTCGTGTTCGCTTCATTTTTGGGATGTTCAAAGACAGTGAGATACTCTCCGGAGGAAATCAAGGATTATCCCCCTGCGATCCAGGAACAGATCAGACAGGGCAATGTAGTGATAGGCATGACCACCCAACAGGTTCGGTATGCCTGGGGACCGCCCGCAACAGTGAATGTGATTGCCCCCACGGCAGAAGGGAGGCCGAGGGAGGAATGGCTCTATGCAATGGGAATGGGAGTATTCATGGAGAGAAGACTTCTCTTTGTGGACGGCAAGCTGGTGGATATCTTCCCGGAACCAAAACCTGCGGCTGCGCCCGCGCCCGCACCGGCGCCGGAGGCCCAGCCGAAACCGGAAGAGCCAGAGGGAAAGAAATGAAGCATGCAGAGACGGGGATCTTCCCATGAAAAGCGCTGAGATTAGAGCTTCATTCCTTGATTATTTCCGGAGTAAGGGACACGAGATCGTAAAGAGTTCTCCCCTCATCCCGAAAGGGGATCCTACCCTGCTCTTTACCAATGCCGGCATGGTCCAGTTCAAATCCGTTTTCCTCGGAGAAGAGAAAAGACCATACACCAGGGCCACATCATGCCAGAAGTGCCTGAGGGCCGGCGGCAAGCATAGCGATATAGAAAATGTGGGTCATACGGCGCGCCATCATACGTTCTTTGAGATGCTGGGGAACTTCTCCTTCGGCGACTACTTCAAAAGGGACGCCATATCCTATGGATGGGAGCTCCTCACAGAGCGGTTCAAACTCCCGAAGGATACCTTATGGGTGTCCGTATTCGAGAACGATGATGAGGCGGCAAAGCTCTGGCTGGACCTCACCGGCATACCCGAGTGCAGAATCGTGAGGCTGGGAGCAAAGGACAACTTCTGGCAGATGGGTGACACCGGACCATGCGGTCCTTGCTCAGAGATCATCATCGACCAGGGGCTGGAAGTGGGCTGCGGCAGGGAAGACTGCACTGTGGGCTGCGACTGTGACCGGTACCTCGAGATATGGAACCTCGTCTTCATGCAGTTCAACAGGGACGAACAGGGGAACCTGACCCCGCTGCCGAGGCCGAGCATCGATACAGGAATGGGCCTTGAGAGGATCTCGGCAGTCCTGCAGGGCAAGCTCAACAATTTTGACACTGACATCTTCTCCACTATCATATCGGCAGTGAGCCATTACACCGGCGTCGGCTACGGCAAAAGCCCGCAGAGCGATGCCTCTATACGGGTGGTTTCGGATCATATCCGGTCCATCTCGTTCCTCCTTGCAGAGGGCCTCATGCCCTCCAATGAAGGGCGTGGATACGTGCTCAGGAGGATCATCAGAAGGGCATCCCGTCATGCCCGGATGCTCGGCATCCATAAGCCGGTGCTTCACCACCTGGTTGACTCCGTTGCAGAGTGCATGGAGGATATCTACCCTGAACTCCATGAAGAAAGGGAAAGGGCAGCCAGGATCCTGATGATCGAAGAAGAGCGCTTTGCCAGGACCCTGGAACAGGGCATGCGGGTAATGGATGATATCATTGCGACCCTGAATAAATCCGGCCGGAAGGTGATCCCCGGCAGCGAGCTCTTCAAGCTCTATGACACCTTCGGCTTTCCCCTGGACCTGGCCCGGGATATTGCCGTTGACAGCAACCTGCTCATCGATGAAGACGGATTTCAGAGGGAGATGGAGATACAGAGAGAACGGGCAAGGGCCTCGTGGGTAGGAGAAGAAGAGGCTGTGGCATCCATTTACCGCGAGCTCATCTCCGAGATCGGCAAGACTGAATTCGTGGGCTATGAAACCCTGGAGTCCGAATCGGTAACAAAGGCTATCGTCAGGGACGGAAAAGTGATAAAGGAAGCAAGGGAAGGCGCAGAGGTCGAGGTCTTCCTCGACAGGACGCCCTTCTATGGAGAATCCGGCGGACAGATGGGAGATACCGGTGAAATCACAGGCGAGAACTTCCGGGCATCGGTGAGCGATACCCGGAAACCCCTGGAAGGACTCCATGCCCATGCGGTGAAGATCAAAAAGGGCACCCTCCGCGTATGGGACAGAGTGCGGTGCAGGGTGGATGCTGAAGAGAGAAAAGCGGCAATGAGAAACCATACCGCCACCCATCTGCTCCAGGCTGCTCTGAAACTCGTGGTGGGTGACCACGTGAAGCAGGCAGGTTCCCTCGTTTCCCCTTCGCGGCTCCGCTTTGACTTTACGAATTTTTCGGGTCTCGGGGACTCGGAGATCTCTGCCATCGAGGCTATGGTGAACGAAAGGATATTGGAGAACCTTCCGGTAAACACTACAGTGATGAATATAAAAACCGCTATTGAGTCAGGGGCTACCGCCCTTTTTGGAGAGAAGTACGGGGAGTCAGTGCGGGTTGTTTCGGTGCCGGGATACAGTTCGGAACTCTGCGGGGGAACCCACTGCAAGGCCACGGGGGATATTGGTCTCTTTGTCATCGTCTCGGAAGGAAGCGTTGCCTCAGGTATCAGGAGAATTGAGGCCTTCACCGGCAAGGCGGCATTTCAGTTCCTTAGGGAGAAAGGGGACGAGTTGAAGAAGATCAGCGAACTCCTGAAGACCGACCATGTTTATCCCAGGATAGAAAAACTCATTTCAGAATTGAAAACCCTGGAAAGGGAACGGGATGCCATGAAACTGAAGGCGGCCACAAAAGACTCTTCAGCCATCCTTGAGCGGGCGCGCACCATAAACGGGATAACCGTGCTTTCCCGCAGGGTGGACGGCCTTGAACAGAAGGACCTGAGGATGCTTGCCGACACCCTGAGGGACAAAATAGGCTCGGGGATCATATTCGTTGCATCAGTAAAAAACGGCCAGGCAGCCATGCTCGCCATGGTCACGAAGGACCTGACCGGCAGGTTCAATGCAGGAGAGATACTGAAGGAAGTGGCAGCCATGACAGGAGGAAGAGGCGGCGGCAAAGCTGAAATGGCACAGGGAGGCACGAGTAATCTGGACGGACTGGACAAGGCCCTGGAATCAGTATACGATATGATAAAACAGCAGGTTAAGGTAAAGGCTGAGGTTAAGGAAAATCGAGATTTTCGATCTTAACCTCAACCTTAGCCTCAATCTGTATTTATATGGAGGTGCCTTATGACATTTTTTGATGCGGTAAGAACCGCTCTCCTGGCGGGGTTTGGGGTCCAGGAAAAGGTTGCCGAGTTCATCAACGACCTGGTCAAAAAGGGGGAGTTGAGCGAATCCCAGGGCGCAAAGCTTGTGAAGGAATGGACAGAGAAGGCTGACAAGAGCACCGAACAAATCAGCAGGAGTCTTTCGGACATCATCTCCAAAACCATGGAAAAGATGGCGATCCCCACGAAGGACGACATCGAAAAACTGAACAAGAAAATTCAGACACTCTCTGCACGGGTTAAGAAGCTGGAGGGGATCAAGGCGGAATCGACTCGCAGCGAGGAGGAAGGTCCGGAAGAGGAATAGCTCCGGTGGATCTCTTCAGAGTCACCCGCACCTACCGGTCTGCACGAAGGCTTCAGCAGATCATCAATGTCTTTCTCAAACACGGCTTCGGCCGTATCATAGACCAGATACACCTCGGCAGATACGTCCCTTTCAGAAAGCGTCTCAAGGCCTTCGGTCAGTGGCCCGCACTCAAGGGACCTTCGGTGCCGGAACGGCTCCGCATCGCCTTTGAAGAACTGGGGCCAAGCTTCATCAAGCTGGCACAGCTCCTTTCTTCCCGGCCTGACCTTATCACGGCACAGTTTGCAAACGAGTTCAAGAAGCTCCAGGACGAAGTGCCGCCCTTCCCTGTGACAGAGGCAAAAAGGATCATCGAGGAGGAGCTGAAGAAGCCCGTAGGCGGAATATTCCTCGAGTTCAAGGATGAGCCCGTTGCAGCGGCATCCATCGCACAGGTCCACTATGCAAAGCTTGTAGACGGCAGCGAGGTGATCGTGAAGGTCCAGCGTCCCGGCATACGGGAACAACTGGAGACCGATATCAATATCCTTACCACCGTCGCACGCCTTCTGGAACGGCATGTTCCGGAAAGCAGGTTCTTTAATCCGGTGGGAATCGTTGATGAATTCTCAAGGACGCTCTACAAGGAGTTGGACTTTGTGGGAGAGGCCAAGAACTGCTCCCGGTTCAAGAGGAGCTTCGAAAACAACCCTGAAATCTATATCCCGCGGATCTATGGAGATTATGTTACAGAGAAAATCCTCGTCATGGAAAGGATCGATGGTGTGAGGATCGACGATATATCCGGAATCGTGGCCATGGGCCTTGACCGCAAGAGGCTCGTAAAGATCAGTGTGGACGCTTACTTCAAGATGATCCTGGAAGACGGGTTTTTCCACGCAGACCCTCACCCCGGCAATATCCTCGTAACCCCTGAAGGAATGCTTGCCTTCGTGGATTTCGGTATCGTGGGGAGCGTGACCCCCGAGATGATGGAGACCATGGCAAATACGTTCCTTGCCCTCATCCATAGAGACTTCGACGGCCTCATTGATCAGTACGTTGAACTGGGGTACGTGCCTGAGGATGTGGACCTTGACAAGTTCAGGCGGGAGTTTAAGACAGACCTCCTCTATTTCCTCGAGCCACTCTATGGAATGACGCTCCAGGAGATCAATTTTGCCCAGTACCTCGACATCATCACCCACATCGCGCTGAAACACAGGATGCAGATACCGTCGGACCTGCTACTCATCAACAAGGCGATGCTGATCCTCGAAAATATCGGCAGGGAACTGGACCCGGGCTTCGACTTCGTTGCAGCAGCAGAACCCTATGCCGAAAAGATCGTGAAGAGCAGGTACAGCCCTTCGAAGATCGTGGAGAAGGCAAGCAAGAATGTCATGGAACTGGCGGATTTCGTCTTCCTCTTTCCAAAGCAGATAAAGATGATCATCCGGAAGTTTCTCCGGGACGACATCCATTTGAAGATGACCCATATAGGACTGGACCGGTTCATCACCGATATGGACCGTTCGAGCAACCGCATCACCTTCGGCCTGATCATCGCAGCAATGCTCGTCAGTTCCGCCATAATGCAGTCATCCGGGGTAGGCTCAAGGATCTTCGGAATGTCAGTCCTCGGTATCATAAGCTTCGGGTTCGCCTTTCTCCTGGGCATATGGCTCATCATATCCATCATACGTTCGGGAAGGCTGTAGGGAGGTTTCTATGATATGCCAGGGGAGAAATAAACAGGGAGGAGTTCGAAGAGAAGAAGAGAGACATTCAAATATAAACGTTCCCACTTTTTATCAGAGCTTTAAAAAGAACTGAGTGAGGTCACGACCGTACTTTCTGATAAATACAGGGCATTTTCTTATAAGGGACAAAATCTTGCGCAATGCGCGGGAGCGCTTCATGTATTCCGATAACGAGAAATCCGCCGGGGACAAGCTTTTCAGATATTTTTTCGAAGATTCCCTGCTGCAGCTCAGCATCAAAGTAGGTGAAGACCAGGTTGCGGCAGAGTATGAGGTGAAAGCGTTCCTCGGGTAAGTGTTCACGAATGTCCTGTCTCATGAATACTATGTTCTCCATGAAAGGTCTCCTGATCATGTAACATTTTCCAGAACGTTCGAAAGCCTGTTGCGCCAATTCTTCTGGGAGGTCTCTGAGGCTGCTTTTCAGATACCGACCTTTTTGCGCGCGCTCCAACAAGTTCTGGTTCGTATCCGTGGCAATGATACGGAGCGGCAGATCACAATGTATTGCTGGTATGACTGCTGCTTTCCAGATTATCTGCATGGTATACGGTTCCTCGCCCGAACAACATCCCGCACTCCAGCAGAGAAGCTCTTTTTCCCCCCATGCTCTCACATTCTCTGCAAGTGCGGGCAGTATCTGAGAGCGCACTGTATCGAATACTCCCCGGTCGCGATAGAAGCGGGAAATGGTAATCTGGCAGAACGAATCCAGTGTCTGCCATTCATCGGGATGATCTCCGAGGTAGTCTTGGTAAGCAGAAAGGCCAGGAAGGCCCCGCTCCCTCAGGCGGGTGCTCAGCCGCTTGCATACCTGTTTGTGAACCTTGCGGAAGCCGGGCCATCGAAGCCGCAGCCTCGGCAAACACCACTGCAGGAATTCGATGCATTCAACATCCTTCATCAATCGTCTTTCCGTTCAGTTCAGCGGCTCCTTACTTCTTTCGCTCAAACATGGTCCCTGCAATGAGCACAAACACAATGGACGTGACAAGGAGGACGCCGATGTCTGTGACTATCGAAAAATCAAAGACCCCGCCGTCCCTGAATATAGCGTGTTTCAGGGCATCTATACCGTAAGTAAAGGGATTCAGCCGGGTCAGGACTTTCAGGATATCCGGCAGCATCTTCACAGGGTACATGGCGCCGGAGAGGAAGAACATGGGCATTACGATGAAATTCATGATGACACTGAAGCTCTCGAAACTCTCATAGAATGTTGCGATGACGATGCCCAGGGACGCGATGCAGAATGAAAGGAGTGTGCATATTATGATGGTCTCTATTATCGCAAGGACACCGAGCTTGAGGCCGAGGAGCGGGAAGAGACAAAGGATTATCACGGCCTGTATCACAGAGACGATGGTGCCGCTCAGCGCCTTGCCCAGCACGATGGAAAACCGCGACACCGGCGCAACAAGGATCTCCTTCATGAGACCGAACTCCTTATCCCAGATGATGGAGATGGAAGAGAAGATGGCGCTGAAGAGGATGGTCATGCCGAGGATGCCGGGAAATATGAACTGGATGTAAGTTACGCCTCCCATAAGACCCATTCCTGGAGAAACGAGCCTGGACATTCCGCCGCCCACAAGGAAGAGCCAGATGAGGGGGCGCGCGATGGTGGAGATGAGCCTGGACTTCTCCCTTATGAATTTCTTGAATTCCCTGGCAACCAGGACATATATGGCATTAACCTCTATCAAATTTCCTCCTGTAGGATCGGACTTCCTCTTTTATTGTGTCCCCTGAGGAAACTTCCTCAACCCTGATCTCCTTCCCTGTCATCTTCAAAAAGACATCATTAAGCGTAGGCCTCTGGAGCCTTACGGAAAGCACACTATCGCCCAGCGCTCTGATGATCTCAGGGATGCAGGCATCCCCCTTCAAAGAGGTCAGGAACAGTTCACTGTCCTGTTCAAAGACATTCACCTGGAACAGTTTCTCTATTTCAAGCTTCGCCCTTTTATTGTCCGATGTCTTGATATAGATGACATCTCCGCCTATGGTCTTTTTGAGTTCGTCAGGGGTTCCCACGATGATGATCTTCCCGTTATCAATGATGGCGATTTTGCTGCAGACCTCTGCCTCTTCCATATAATGGGTCGTCATAAAGATCGTTACCTTGTGTTTCCTGGGAAGGTCCACAATAAAGTCCCAGAGATTTGCCCTGGTCTGGGGGTCCAGCCCCAGTGTGGGCTCATCAAGAAAGAGCACCTTCGGCCTGTGGATGAGGCCGCGAGCCACTTCAAGCCTCCGCTTCATGCCGCCGGAGAATTTCTTCACGAGGTCATTCCTCCTGTCGTAGAGGTCCACAAAATTCAGGGCGTCCTTTATCCGCGGCTCCCTCTCTGATTTTTTTACGTCATAGAGATATGCGTGGAAGACCAAATTTTCATAAGCGGTGAGGTCCTTGTCCAGGGTCATGTCCTGGAAGACGATGCCTATGGCCTTTCTCACCTCGGATGATTGCTTTGTGCAATCAAAGCCGAAGATCGAAGCACGTCCGGATGTAGGCGCAAGAAGGGTGCAGAGGATATTTATGGTCGTGGTCTTCCCTGCGCCGTTCGGTCCGAGAAAACCGAATATAGTCCCCTCCTCCACTTCAAAAGAAATATCATTCACCGCAGTGAGATTGCCGAATTTCTTGACGAGGTTTTCGACCTTAATTATGGACATATAAGAGTTTAACAGAAAAGGGGGAAGATAGGAATATTTGGCTCCCAATGACTTTCGCCTCCTTCGCCGTCATTCCTGTCCCTGCTTCCGCAGGAATAAACTCCAGCAGGAATCCAAGTCCTTCTTAACCACTCTGGATTACCATTCTCATGGGAATGACATCATAAAAAACTCCGGAACTCCAATCAGGAAAATTCATTGACATGATAAAAGGTGATTGATAGAATACCTTCGATTGGAGGGGATTAAGTATGGGGCAACTTTCTGAGAAGGGACCTTAATGGATTTTCTTCAATGTACTTTCCCTGTCTCAGGGGTCAAAACGAATATCCTCATCCCGCCCCTGGTCGCCATGGTGATCTCCTTCTTCACTTCCATGGGTGGGGTCTCCGGGGCGTTCCTCCTCCTCCCCTTCCAGGTGAGCGTGCTTAACTACACAGGCCCTTCAGTGAGCGGGACGAACTTCATCTTCAATATCGTTGCCATACCGGGCGGCGTCTATCGCTACATCAAAGAAGGACGGATGGCGTGGCCTTTGACCTGGGTGGTGATCATCGGCACCCTCCCCGGCGTCTTCATCGGCTATATAATCCGGGTGCTCTATCTTCCCGACCCCAGGGCATTCAAGCTTTTCGTTGGGTGCGTGCTCCTCTATGTCGGGTCGAGACTTCTCTATGAATTCACCGGCAGGGCCACTATAAAGAATGCGTCGACAAAGGCCCTTGAAAACAAGTTCAGAGAAAGAACAGAGGAGATCAGGAAACAGCAGAACTCCAGAATAGCGTCGGGACTTCCTGCAGAGGCCGTGGTGAAAACCATCTCGGTGTCACTTAAGAAGATCGAGTATGAATTCTGGGGGGAGAGGTTCTCTTACAGCACCGTGGGCATGTTTGTCCTGTCGTTCTTCGTCGGCATCATCGGCGGCACGTATGGCATCGGCGGCGCGGCCATTATCGTTCCCTTCTGTGTGGCGGTATTCCATCTCCCGGTATATACCATCGCAGGGGCAGCGCTCATGGGCACCTTTATCACCTCAATTGCGGGCGTGATATTCTACAGCATTATCCCGGTGAGCGGCGGGACCGAAACATCCCCTGACTGGCTTTTAGGATTTCTCTTCGGCATCGGCGGGACCATCGGCATTTACCTCGGGGCGCGTTTTCAGAAATTTGTTCCCCAGAAGTTCATAAAGCTGATCATCAGCGGCCTCATCATCTTCGTGGCCTTGAAGTATATCGTTCAGTATTTCGTGTGAATTCTCTCGCCCCCTTTAGCAAAGGGAGAAGGGGGGATTTGTCATCACTTCTACACTTCCTCTCCGTCAATGGCCTTCCGTACCATCTTCGCCAGCTCCGCCACCCTGTATGGCTTGTCCAGGAATCCAAGAACGCCTGATTCCCTTAACCCCTGGGCCTCGTCTGCAGCATAACCGCTGGAGATGATCACCTTGACGCCGGGGTTTATCCTCTTTAACCGGCGATAGGCTTCGATGCCGTCAACCTTCGGCATGACCCTGTCCATGAGGATCAGGGAGACGTCCGTGCCGCGTTCCCCGTAAACCTTTATCGCATCTTCACCGTCCACTGCGGTGACCACGTTATACCCCAGCCCTTCGAGGATGGAGGACCCGAGCGTCCGGATCAACTCTTCGTCATCGGCCAGAAGAATGGTTTCGGTTCCCCGGGGGAGTTCCTGCTTCCCCGGCAGTGCTTCCGCGGGCTCACTCTCCGCGGTAACTGTGGGGAGATACACCCTGAACTCCGAGCCCCTTCCCACCTCGCTGTAGAGGTTAATCCAGCCCCCGTGGGCCTTCACTATGGAATAGGTAACGGCAAGACCAAGGCCCGTGCCCTTGCCCTTGGTCTTTGTGGAGAAAAAGGGCTCAAATATCCTGTTCCTTATCTCCTCGGGGATACCCTCCCCCGTGTCCGTAACCGAGATGGTCACATAACGCCCGGGCTTTGCATAGGCATAATGCCTGCAGTATTCCTCATCCACCAAGGTCTCCCCTGTCCGTATCTCGATGGTCCCACCCTTGGTGACGGCATCCCTTGCATTCACCACAAGGTTCATCAGTATCTGCGTTATCTGCGATGGATCGCCATCCACCGGCCGGATGTCCGGATTCAGTGACACGCGCATCTCTATGGTCTCTTCCACCATGCGCCTGAGCATTTTTATGGAATCCTCAATGAGATGATTTATATTCACGGGCTGCCGCATCGCCGGCAGTTTCCTTCCGATGAGGAGTATCTGGCGGGTAAAATCAGCCGCTTTTTCTGTCAGCTCCAGCACCCTGCCCAGGTATTCCTTTTCCCTGGGTCCCTGAGACTCCTCAAGGGCCAGTTCAGAGTATCCGATGATCCCCGTGAGGAGGTTGTTGAAGTCATGGGCGATCCCTGCCGACAGGGTGCCGATGGCCTCCATCTTCTGCGCCTGCAGGAGGGATGCCCTGTACTCGTCCATCTCCTTTGTGATGGCATCGTTCCTCTCCTGTAATTGCCTGGTCATGGCGTTAAAATTGGTGGCAAGGACTCCGAATTCGTCCTTCGAGTCTATAGCAATGGAATGGGAGAGGTCGCCGGCAGCGACCTTCTGAATCCCCTCAGTCAAAAGGGTCACCGGACTGAGAACGAAACGGTGAACAACGAGGTAGAGGGAAATGGAGAGCACTGCGATAAAGACAGAACCAAAGGCGGCTATGGTAACCCCCTGCTTCCGGATATAGGTGTCCGCGGACTGGAGGGAGAATGCCGATTCAATCCTACCCAGCATCTTTCCCTCTTTTGCATGGACATGGCACGCCGCGTTATAGCAGGAGGGCATATTGAGAATCGGTTCGGTCATCACAAGGGCCCTCTGCCCCTTCACCTCTTTCATCACACGGGACCGTGCATCGCCGCGGAGGGATTCTGTGGCCTGCATATCAACACCACTCTTCAGGGAGGAAAAGCGGACAACCCCATTGGCGTCCGTGAGCTTGATCCACATGATGTTCTCCGTGGTGGCCAGAGAATCTATAGTCTGTCTGATAAAGTCCCTGTGATTGGTGAGCATCCCGTAGTATAAGGCCCTCTTCATTACATCCATCTGGGATTCAGCAAAGTTGATGTTCTTGTTCAGCTCTTCCTTCTGTATGTGAATAATTGAGGGACACCAGAACAGGACGCTTACCCCGAGGATGATAAGGACACTCATGATAATGAGCTTCCCCGCGAGGGAAAGGAATGGTTGCCTTGTCGTTGAGTTATCTTCTGTCAATTTGAGGCGCCGCCGTCTCTTTCTTATAATTTCATTGTCTTCATATTTGGCTGAAAACAATGAAGTTCTTATATTGTACTATTCTTGCAATTCTCATGCCATCTCAGCCTCTACCCCCATCCCAGATTATGTATGATATAATTTTTTTATGTGGTTTGGAAAGAAATGATAGGCCTGAAATGAAATTAACCTCTGAGAAACGCCTCAGCTTAAGCCTGGGCGTGACTGCCCTGATACTGGTTGCCGAGGTGGTGGGCGGAATCCTGAGCAACAGCCTTGCGCTCTTGAGCGATGCCGGACATAACCTGACGGATGTCTTTGCACTTGGGTTGAGTCTGATTGCAGCACGAATAAGCAGAAGACCAGCTGACCAAAGGGCAACATATGGCTATCAAAGGTTTGGACTCCTGGCAGCAGTGATTAATGGATTAGGTCTTTTAATAATCGCTGTATTTGTATTCTTTGAGTCTTACAAAAGGTTTATATCTCCACCTCAAATAAATACTCCATTGATGTTGACTATCGCAACTATAGGACTTATAGGGAATGTTGTCGCAGCACTGATTATAGGCAGAGAGCACGAAGACCTGAACATCAAGAGTGCATGGCTTCATTTGTTGGGAGATACCCTGTCCTCTATTGGAGTAATCGTATCAGGCATAATTATATATTTCACAGGCTGGCTATATGCAGACCCTATAGCTGGTGTCATTATTGGGATTGGCATTGTTGTGGGCGGCACAGGGGTGGTAAAAGAAGCAACCTTTATATTCCTCGAGATGACACCCAAAGGTTTTATTGTGGAAGATATCGCCAAAAGACTCTGCGAAATGCCGGAAGTAATGGGCGTTCACGACGTCCATCTCTGGTCACTGGCACATAAGCACATCGCCTTTTCAGCGCATATATGGGTGCATGACCAGAAATTAAGCGAGGTGGAAGGCATAAGACAGAAGATCGAGGGCGTGCTCACAGACCTTGGGATCAGCCATATCATGCTCCAGTTTGAGTGCGCTGAGTGCGAAAATGGCGGCCTTTACTGCCAGATCCATTAGAAACCCCGCCCTCTTTTCCTTGCAATTACCAATAATTTTTATTTATCATTAGGTTATGGTACAAGGAATGCTAAAAAAGATTTTCGGCACAAAGAACGAGAGGGAGATGAAGCGTCTCTGGCCCATGGTGGACAGGATTAACGCCCTGGAGCCCCGGATATCCTCCCTCAGCGACGAACAGCTCAAGGCAAAGACCCCGGAGTTCAGAAGCAGGCTCGAAGGGGGAGAGACTCTGGACGACCTTCTCCCTGAGGCCTTTGCGGTGGTGAGAGAGGTCTCGAAGAGGACCATGGGGATGAGGCATTTCGACGTCCAGCTCATCGGCGGCGTTGTCCTGCACGAAGGCAAGATCGCAGAAATGAAGACGGGTGAAGGAAAGACCCTGGTAGCCACCCTCCCCGTTTATCTCAATGCCCTTTCAGGACAGGGCGTCCACGTGGTCACGGTGAACGATTACCTCGCCAGAAGGGATGCCCGGTGGATGGAGCCCATATACCGTTTTCTCGGCATGACCGTCGGCATCATTGTCCACGGCCTCACGGACGAAGAGAGACAGGCAGCGTATAATTCAGATATCACTTACGGGACGAACAATGAGTTCGGCTTCGATTACCTCAGGGACAACATGAAATACGACATCTCCCAGTATGTCCAGCGGGAGATGAACTTCGCCATCGTGGACGAGGTGGACAGCATCCTCATAGACGAGGCAAGAACTCCCCTCATCATCTCCGGGCCTTCCGAGGATTCCACCGATAAATATTACACCATCGACAAGATCATTCCGAGGCTCGGGAAGGATGCGGATTACACCATCGACGAAAAAGCGAAGACCGCCATCCTCACGGAAGAGGGAAGCCTCAAGGTCGAGCGCTTGCTCGGCACAACAAACCTCTATGACCCCTCAAATATCGAACTGGTGCATCACGTCCTCCAGGCCCTGAAGGCCCATACCCTCTTTAAGAGGGATGTGGATTATGTGGTAAAGGACGGCGAGGTCATCATCGTGGATGAGTTCACCGGCAGGCTCATGCCGGGGAGGAGATGGAGCGACGGGCTCCATCAGGCAGTGGAGGCCAAGGAAGGGGTCAAGATAGAGAGCGAAAACCAGACCCTTGCCACCATCACCTTCCAGAACTACTTCAGGATGTACAACAAACTGGCCGGCATGACCGGAACTGCAGACACAGAGGCAGAGGAGTTCGGAAAGATATACAATCTCGATGTGCTTGTGATTCCCACGAACAAGCCCATGGTCAGGGCGGATCATCCCGACAGTATCTACAAGACCGAAAGGGCGAAATTCAGTGCGGCTGTACGGGAGATCGAGGAACTGCACCAGAAAGGGCAGCCCGTGCTGGTGGGCACCATATCCATAGAAAAGTCGGAAACCTTGAGTCATATACTGAAGAAAAAGGGCATCCCCCATTCAGTGCTGAATGCCAAGTACCACGAGAGGGAAGCTGAGATCATTGCCCAGGCAGGGAGAAGCGGCGCGGTGACCATCGCAACGAACATGGCCGGTCGCGGTACGGATATCGTGCTGGGAGGCAACCCCGAGGGCCTTGCCCGTGATCTCCTGAAGGAAAAGAAGGAGTTCACCGAAGAAGAGTGGCAACAGGCCCTGGGGAAGGCAAGGGATATCTGCAAAAAGGACAGGGAAAAGGTGGTGGCCTGCGGGGGCCTTCATATCCTCGGCACTGAACGGCATGAGGCGAGGAGAATCGACAACCAGTTAAGGGGCCGTTCCGGCAGACAGGGTGACCCCGGGTCTTCCCGGTTCTATCTCTCCCTTGAGGATGACCTCATGAGGATCTTCGGTTCAGACAGGATATCAGGGCTGATGTCGAAACTGGGCATGGAGGAGGATGTGCCCATTGAGAACAGGATGGTCTCAAAGGCAATAGAAAATGCCCAGAAGAAGGTGGAGGCCCACAACTTCGATATAAGGAAACACCTCCTGGAATATGACGATATCATGAACAAGCAGCGGACAGAGATCTACTCCTTCAGGAAAGAGCTCCTCCAGGGAGAGGGGCTGAAGGAGAAGATCTTCCAGATGATAGACGATATCGTTGATGAGGTCACGCAGATCTACTGCCCCGAAGAAAAGCACCCGGAAGAGTGGGACATGAAAGGCCTGAAGGATGCTGTCTACGGAATATTCTCCCTTACGCTGAACGAGACCCCCACGGGTATTGACAGCCTGAGGGAATCTCTTTCCTCGGTCATCAAGGCTGCCTACGACAAGAGGGAATCTGATATAGGGAACGAGACCATGCGCTACCTCGAGAAAGTGGTCTTTCTCCAGGTGCTGGATGCCCAGTGGAAGGATCATCTCCTTGCCATGGATCACCTGAAAGAGGGCATCGGTCTCAGGGGATACGGTCAGAGAGACCCCCTCACGGAATACAAAAAAGAGGCCTTCGATATATTTGCCGAACTCACCGGCAGGATATCCATGGACACCGTGAGCCGTCTCTTCAAGATCCAGATACGGGAAGAGGAAGGGGTCAAGAAGAAGCAGGTGCAACCGAAGCAGCCAATGCGATATAATCGGGGTGAGGGGTCTGAAACGAACCAGCCCGTTACAAAAGGCAAGAAGATTGGAAGAAACGATCCATGTCCGTGCGGAAGCGGCAAGAAATACAAGAAGTGCTGTGGTGTAAATGCCTAAGATACTGGCCATAGGGGAAAGCCTTCTTGACAGGAACTTTGACACTCTGGCCAGACACGGAGAAACGTCCAAATTCAAATCCCTCAGCAGTGTGCACGTCAGGGCAGATGACCAGGTCGTTCTTCTCATAGTCGATAAGGACCAGCACAGGGAGTCAGCCTTCAGGGATTTCGTAAAGATATTCGCGGAAGTTCCGAAGATCATCATATCCCGTGATGAGTCCTTCAGGGGCTTCGCTCCCTGGCTCAGGCTTCCCCTCACCTACCCCGCGCATAATCCAGGCGAAAAGGAATTGCTTTTTTTCGCTGACCGTCTCATGGCTGAACGGGACGTACAGGCGGAAAACAGGAAACTGAGAAATGAGCTTTTCATCTCCCACAGGGAACTGGAATTCTTTGATGAGGTCGGAAGGGTTCTTACCTCGGATATGGAGCTTGATAACATGCTGGTCGTCATTATGAAAAAGACCAAGGATATGATCAAGGCGTCTTCATGGTCCATTTACCTTCTGGATGAGGAGACAGGAGAATTCGTGCTCGAAAAGACGAACGGCAGGAAGAAAAAAGACAAGTCCCTCAAAGTGAGGCTGAAGCCCGGGGATGGAATCACCGGCTGGGTGATCCAGGAAGGAATTCCCCTCATCGTTCCGGACGTCTCCCGTGATGAACGGTTTTCTGGCTCCGCTCACAGCCCGCGAAAGGCGAGATCCCTCATCTGTGTCCCCATTAAGAGCAAGGGGCGTGTTATCGGTGTCATGGAATTTGCGGACAAGACCACCGGCAGCCCCTTCACCAGGGATGATCTTAGCCTCCTTCTCAAGATCGTGGATTATGCGGCCATTTCCATAGAAAGGGTATCCCTTTACCATAAAATGGCTGAACTGGCCATCACCGATGACCTCACCAAGCTCTTTAATTCCCGGTATCTGAACAGGACCATCGAGGTCGAGATCCACCGCTGTGAGCGTTCCCACACATCGGTCTCCCTTATCTTCATGGACATCGATTATTTCAAGAATGTCAATGACCATTATGGTCACCTGGTGGGGAGCAAGGTTCTCGTGGAAGTGGGACAGATCCTCATAAAGAGCCTCCGCTCCATTGATATCGTGGCACGCTACGGGGGAGACGAATTCGTAGTAGTCCTGCCCCAAACCCCGCCTGATGTCGCCGCAAAGGTTGCCGAAAGGATACGAAAATCCATCGAACAGAATGCCTTTCTGAAGAAGGAGGGCTACGTCATCAGGATAACCGCAAGCTTCGGCGTCGCGTCTTATCCCGAGAGCGCAAAGTCAAAGGAGGAGCTCCTCAAACTGGCCGACGAGGCCATGTACCGGGTGAAGAACTATACCAAAAACGGCGTTTATGCTATAATTTAAAGTGGCTTTTTTCAATTATGTTACGAAAGAGATTACGCTGAAGGTCGTTTATTACGGTCCCGGACTGAGCGGTAAGACCACCAACCTGCAACACCTCTATTCCGTCCTGGATGCCTCATCAAGGGGAAAATTCATCTCCCTTGCCACAGAGTCCGACAGAACCCTCTTTTTCGACTTTCTCCCTGTGGAACTCGGCAAGATAAAGGACTTTTCCGTGCGGTTCCAGCTCTACACGGTCCCCGGACAGATACGGTACAACGCCACAAGAAAGCTCGTGCTGAAGGGTGCGGATGCTGTAGTGTTTGTGGCAGATTCCCAGAGGGACATGAGGGAACAGAATCTTGAGAGCTTCGCGAATATGAGAGAGAACCTCGTGGCCAATAATCTGAATCCGGACGAGATCCCTGTTGTTCTGCAGTTTAACAAGCGTGATCTTCCGAACATCCTTTCCATCCAGGAGCTCAACAGCGACCTGAACAGGAATAATTACCAGACCCTCGATGCGGTAGCCGCTCAGGGCAAGGGGGTCCAGGAGACCTTCCGTCTGATCACATCAATGCTCCTCAAGGATATTGCGAAGAAACATAAGGTGGACATATCTCCGGCGAAAGAAGAGGCGATTACGGTGAAGGTCCCGGAAAAAGAGAAGTTTGATCTTGCTGAAGAAGTGGCGCCGTTGGAGGCCGCACCGGTGGAGAGAGAAGCCCCTCAGGTGACGGTAGCGCCTCAGGAGGAAGTATCCTCGTTTGCTGCGGCAGCACGTCAGGCAGTCACAACTCCAGGGGCGACGCTCACTCCTCGGTCAGTGGAGCCGCCTCCTGCAGCGCTCAGGGAAGCGGAAGAGGCGCCTCCCCGTGCCCGTCCGGTTCCTTCGCGAACTGTCCCGTATGCTGATGAAAGGATGATTTCTGTCCTGTCCATGCTTCGTGAGATGAACCAGTCCCTTGCAGGGCTGCAGGATACTTTATCCGCACTCTCCAAAGCGGTCAGGGAAACCGGAAAACAGCAGGCGGACATAATGAAGATGCTCAGGGAATTGAGCGCCACAATGGCCGAGAAAAAGAAAAAAAGCTGGTGGTCCCGTCTCTTTTCCCGCTGATCGCTGCGCATGCTTGAAAATTCCTGTCCACACCTGTCAAAATAATCATCTCATTTTCGGAGAATGAAACAATGAACGTTAAAGCGCTGGTGAGTGAACTTCAGAACTTCTATCTCCTCTCCTTTCACGGCCTACTGGGGTTGCTGAGGAGACCCTTCTATCTGCGTGACGCTATTGAACAGATGGACTATGCAGGCGCAGGTTCATTTTTTATCATAATCCTCGTATCCCTCTTTGTGGGGATGGCCCTTTCCCTCCAGCTGGCAGCCGAACTTTCGGTCCTCGGCCTGAAGATGTATACCGGAAAGGTGGTGGGCATTTCGATCATCCGTGAGATAGGCCCTGTAGCCGCGGCCCTCGTCTTTACCGGACGGGTCGGTTCCGGAATGGCATCCGAGCTGGGATCCATGGTACTGGGACATCAGGTGGATACTCTCAGGGTCTTCGGCGTTGACCCCGTGAAAAAACTCGTCACCCCGAGAATAGTGAGCGCCCTTGTCATGCTGCCCGCCCTCACCCTCATCGGTGACGCAGCTTCCCTTCTCGGCGGTTATTACATCGCGGTTTTCGTCAGCCACCAAAGCGGTAATGTCTACTGGAGTTCCATCAGGGATGTCCTGGATTTTGAGAATGTCTTTTCGGGCTCTGTGAAGCCCTTTATCTTCGGGTATCTCATTGCATCCATCAGCTGCTACATGGGGCTTTCCGCAAAGGGCGGCGCCATCGGTCTCAGGGGGGCGACTACAAGGGCAGTGGTGCTCTCCATCATCATGATCATTGTGGCTGATTTCATTCTGACGCGGATACTCCTCTATGCCCTGGGGTTTTCGGTATGATCGTATTTGACGGTGTCTCATTCTCTTACGGAGATCGGGCCATCCTGACTGACCTTCATTTCTCCATCAGGGCCGATGAAAGGGTGGCAGTGCTGGGAGGGAGCGGGGAAGGCAAGACCACCATCCTGAAGCTCATCATGGGCCTCATGCGGCCAGACTCCGGGATGATATTCATAGAGGGCGAAGATATCACCGGAAAGACAGAAGAAGCGCTGAGGGACGTGAGGATGAAGTTCAGCATCGTCTTCCAGGAAGGCGCCCTGTTTGACTCTCTGAACGTCAAGGAGAATGTTGCATTCTGCCTCAGGGAATATACCGCACTGTCGGAGGAAGAGATCGACGTGAAGGTGCGGGATCTTCTCCGGCGCGTGGGAGTCGAACAGGCCCTTGAGTTCATGCCTGAGGAACTGAGCGGGGGGATGCACCGGAGGGTTGCCATCGCACGGTCCCTGGCTGCCTTCGAACCGAAGATGTTCCTTTACGATGAGCCCACAAGCGGCCTTGACCCGGTGAATGCCGACAATATATGCAAACTCATCCTCGACCTCTCCCGAAACGGAAAGGGCTTCATCATCGTCACCCACAAAGTCTTTGACGCGTTGAAGGTGGCGAACAGGTTCATATTCCTGCAGGACGGAAAGATACTCTTTGACGGGGACAGGGAACAGCTTCTCCATTCTCCCATCCCCGATATCCAGATATTCATAAGCGAGCTGCAGTATAAAGAGGAGGCAAAAAATGTTTGACATGAAAAAACAGCTCATGTGGTCAAAACTCAAAGTCGGCGTGGTGATCACCCTCGCTCTCATTACCCTGTTTTTTACCGTGTTCTTTGCAGGGGGCATCGAAAATATCCTTTCCCCGAAGGTGGAAGTGCAGGCCCAGATACACGATGTGAAAGGATTACGGAAAGGAGCGCCCGTATGGCTCTCGGGGATCGAGATCGGTTCGGTGAAGGAGATACACCTCCACCCCCAATACGGAGCGGTCATCACCCTTTCGGTGAAAAAGAGCGCCATGCAATACGTGAAGAAGGACTCCCGCGCCAGCGTCTTGACCATGGGCCTCCTCGGGGACAAGTACGTTGAATTGAGCGCAGGGACCTCTGAGGCAGGCGCCATTCAGCGCGGGGACATGATCACAGGGGCAGCCCAGCTCGAGTTGAAGGACGTCATGGAAGTCGGCACAGTCTCGATACAGAAGATGTCCGATTTCATCAAGAAACTGGACAACCTCCTCACAAAGATAGAAAAGGGCGAAGGCACGGTCACCAAATTCCTCACCGATCCGGCCCTTTATGATAATCTCAGGGATGCCACGAAGTCATTATCCCTGACACTGAAGGACATAAGGGATGCAAGGGGCACCGTAAAACTCCTCGTGGAAGATCCCTCTCTCTACAACAACCTCCTGGCCGCATCGGCATCCTTTGAGGAACTGAGCAGGACAATGAACAACAGCTCCGGAACATTGAAGAAACTTGCTGAGGACCCTGCCCTTTACAACAAACTCGTAAGTGCCACTGCCGCCATCGATACGTTCAGTGTAAAGTTGAACTCTATCATCGAGACCGTCGACAAGGGCGAGGGCGTGGCCGGGAGCCTTGTAAGGGATAAGGAACTGGCCAGCGACCTGAAGGCAACGGTAGCAGAACTCAAAGAGCTGATAAAGAATATCAAGGAAGACCCGAAGAAGTACTTCAAGTTCAGCGTTTTCTGAGCCGCTCCTTTCTTTTCACATATTGGGTGCGGGAGTGCTGGTTTCAAGGGGAATCGTTCACTGCATGTATCTTCCTTGTAGTTCGCAAGAGTGATATCCTCATAAACGGTAAGGAGTAGAAGTGGCAATCACGACGATAAGGCATTGTATGCCCCTTCTCCCGTCATTGCGAACGAAGTGAAGCAATCTCATTGTTCAAACCTGGAGATTGCCGCGCCCCATAAGGCCGGGCTCGCAATGACCACTCCACCAGCCCTCAAGACCACCGCTGAGCGGTGGATACGGTAATTCTCCCTCTTTTTGGCGTGCTCATTTTGCGGAATAGTCGGTGCTATCAGCACTAAATCTGCGCGTATCAGACGATCTTCTTTACGAGTATCTCTTTTGCAATGTCAGGGTCGACGGCGATGGTGGTTTCGTCGATCTGGATCACACAGGACGGCATCTTCTGGAGAAGTTTGATGGTGCTGCCCGGGGCTATTCCCACGGAACCGAGCCTTGCGAGCCTTGCGGCCTCGGACGGGATAATGAAAACGATCCTCCCCTTTGAACCCACCTCAAAATCCGACAGCCGCGTGACCACCGGGGCCACCTCGAGCTTATACCTCTTGCAGCACTCGCCCTTGGGAATGGGCTTTCCGTGAGGACAGGTGGGGGGATGGCCCAGGAACGTGCAGACGCTATCGGTCAACTCCTCGCTCAGGATATGCTCCATCCTGCACGCATCTGCCTCCACGAGTTCATCCTTCATTTCGAACACATCCATGAAGAGCCTCTCGGCCAGACGGTGGCGGCGTATCAGTCCCCGTGCCAGAAGACGTCCCTTTTCCGTGAAACGGACCATCTTCTCTTCAGTTTTCACAAAGTCCCCTTCAAGTAGTGCTTTCAGGAGTTCGTCAACATCAGGGTCATCCGAACTTAGTCTGAAGCGTTCCAGTTCGTAATGTCCATCTTCATCAAGAAGCCAGAGGACTTCCAGCGCCTCGTCGAGCCGTTCCCTGTCCACTATTTCTCCTCTCCAAAGGGAAGCTCGAGGGAAAGAACCTTTTCGAAACTCTTCCGGTGGATCGGACAGGGGCCATGGAGAATGATCTTCTCCATATGCTCCCGGGTGGAATATCCCTTGTGTTTCCCAAACCCGTATTCGGGATACACCCCGTCATACTGCCGCATAATTCCGTCCCTTACGACCTTTGCGATGATGGATGCTGCTGCGATGGAAGCGCTTTTTGACTCTCCCTTGATAAGGGAGACCTGTTTGTTATCCATGGAAGGTAACTGAAGTGCGTCTATGAGCAGGAGGTCCGCTTCCCCGGAAAGGTCCTCCACCGCCCTCTGCATGGCGAGTTTTGTTGCATTCAATATATTGATCCTGTCTATTGTCCCTGCGTCCACAATCCCTACCCCCACATCGATACAGCAGCAGAGAACGTCCATGAAGAGGGATTCCCTTTCTTTTTCGGGAACCTTCTTCGAATCCCTTAGCCCCTTAATCCTTTTTCCCGACGGGAGAACCACCGCTGAAGCCACAACAGGACCTGCCAGGGGGCCCCTTCCCGCTTCATCCAGCCCTGCGATACGGTGATACCCCCCTTTTCTGAAGGACTCATCGTAACGGTAAATGTCCATCTACTCATCTTTTGTCTGTTCTGCGGTGGTTCTTTCCTTCTCCTTTATCTTGGCCGCCTTGCCTTTTTTCTCCCTCAGATAGTAAAGCTTCGCCCTCCTCACTGAACCCTTCCTCATCACATCGATCCGCTCTATGGAGGGGGAATGGAGGGGGAATATCCTCTCGACGCCGATGCCGAAGGAGACCTTTCTCACCATAAATGTTTCCCTGATGCTGTTGCCCCGCCTTGCGATCACCACACCTTCAAAGGGCTGAATCCTTTCCTTGTCCCCTTCCACAACCTTCACGAACACCTTCACCGTATCTCCCACATTGAAGGAAGGGACCTTCTTCTTGTATCCCTCTTCCACTGCATTAATCAGATTCATTTCTTTGCTCCTCCTTAATCTCAAAAAGTAATGTATGGTCTTCGTCAGTGAGAGAAACCTTCTCCAGTAAATCCGGCCTTCTCTTCAGCGTTCTCCTCAGCGCTTCCTTCCTCCTCCATCGCGCCACGTCACCGTGGTTCCCGGAAAGCAGCACCTCGGGCACTTCATACCCTTCGTACTCAGGCGGCCTGGTGTAATGAGGATAATCCAGGATCCCCCACGAAAATGACTCTTCCACTACGGAATGCTCATCCCCCAGCGCCTCGGGGATGAGCCGCACAATGGAGTCTATTATAACCAAAGCGGGCAATTCTCCGCCAGTCAAAACGTAATCGCCGATGGATATCTCCCTGTCCACAAGGGCATCCCTCACGCGCTCATCAACAGCCTCGTACCTCCCGCAGATGAACAGGAGCCTTCTTTTTTCCCTGGACAGGGCAAGGGCCATTTCCTGGTCGAACCGTTCCCCCTGGGGGCTCATCATAATAGTGCAGGTCTCGAGACCGTCTGCCTTTACGGACTTCACCGCCTTGAAAAAAGGCTCAGGCTTCAGCACCATGCCGGGTCCCCCGCCATAGGGATAATCATCAACCGTCCTGTGCCGGTCCGTTGTGTAGTCCCTGAGATTGTGAATCTTTATGTCGACGATGCCCTTCTGAATGGCCCGTTTGAATATCTTCACCGAAAAATATGATTCGAAGATCCCGGGGAATATGGTTATGATCTCACAGCGCATCCCTCTCCTCGCCTTCTGAGGTTGTTTATTATACACCACTTTTATACACCACGCTTTTGGCCCCCGGAAACGCTTCGCCATAAGAGAAAATCTGCGGTTGGATAATGAGACCGGGGAGGCCTGCAAGGGATTTCCGCTCGAAAGCAGAACAGAGAGAATTATGGTGAACTATATGAAAGGGGTTGGGAGAAGGTCGTCAGCTCAGTATTGGAGTTCAGGACCGAAGTCCTGAACTCCAATATACTTTTTATTCAAGGATTTCAAGAACGCAACGTTTGCCGATCTTTGTGCCTGCGGCGCCAAGTATGGTCCTCATGGCACGGGCAGTCTTTCCCTGCTTTCCTATCACTTTCCCGAGGTCGCTGGTTGCTACCCTCAACTCAAACACCGTGGTCCTCTCGCCGTCCACCTCTTTCACGATCACCTCTTCAGGACTGTCAACCAGAGCTCTCGCCATCGATTCCACTAACTCTTTCATCTTATCCACCTCCATAGGAATTAAGGACCGCCTACAGGCCGGCCTTCTGCAAAAGCTTCTTCGCGATTACGGTAGGTTGTGCTCCCTGCTCCAGCCAGTGCCTCGCCCTCTCCACATCGATCTTTGTCTCAGCCGGACCCTTCTGTGGATCGTACGTCCCGAGAATCTCTATAAAAGGCCCGTCCCTTCTCGCCCTGGAGTCAGTGACCACCATGCGATAGAAAGGCCTCTTGTGGGCTCCTAACCTTGTCAGTCTGATCTTAACCAAAAACTCACCTCCTCAACTGTTTTCTGCTCTAGAATTTTAATATATTTCCGCAGTAAAGTAAAGCCTAAAATGGCAGTATCTTCGGCATGCGCATGCCCTTTTTCCCTTTGAACATCTTCAGCATCTTCTTCATCTCCACATACTGCTTGATCACCCGGTTCACATCGGTGACGGTGGTGCCGCTCCCGGCAGCGATCCTCCTCCGCCTGCTGCCGTTCAGGAGATTGTGGTTCCGCCGTTCTTCCGCGGTCATGGAATTGATAATTGCCTCCACCTTCACAAACTCCCTCTCGTCCACCGATACGTTCTTGACCTTGCTGAAGCCCGGGATCATGCCCAGAAGGTTTTCGACGGGCCCCATGCTCCGTATCTTCTTGAGCTGCTCCTTCAGGTCTTCAAAGGTAAAGGACTCCCCGAGGATCTTCTCCTGGAGTTTTTCTGCTTCCTTCCTGTCAAAGGCCTGCTCTGCCTGTTCGATAAGACTCAGCATATCCCCCATCCCCAGGATCCTTGACGCGATGCGATCAGGATGGAAGGCCTCGAGCATTTCGATCTTTTCCCCTGTGCCGATGAACTTTATCGGTTTTCCGGTAATGGCCCGTATGGAAAGGGCCGCGCCTCCCCGGGCATCGCCGTCCATCTTGGTGAGGATGATGCCGTCGATGCCGATCTGTTCATTGAAGTTCTTTGCGATATTCACCGCATCCTGTCCGGTCATGGCATCGGCCACAAAAAGGGTTTCCTTAGGCTTCACCTTCGCCTTTATCTCCGAGAGCTCCTTCATCAGGCCCTCATCGATATGGAGCCTTCCCGCGGTATCCATGATCAACACATCATGGGCGTCCAGTTTCGCCTTTCTCACCGCCTCATCGCAGAGCGCCACGGGGTCTTTCATCTCCTTGGAATGGAAGACCGGCACTTCAAGCTGCTTTCCCAGGGTGATCAACTGATCGATGGCTGCAGGGCGCTGAAGGTCAGCAGCCACCAGCAAGGGGCGTCTGCCCTCCTTCTTGAAAAGGCGGGCAAGCTTTGCAGAGGTCGTAGTCTTTCCTGAACCGTGAAGGCCGACCATCATGATGACAGTGGGGGGATTGGGCGAAAGATGTATCTTCGCTCCGGCGCCCCCGAGAAGCCCGCAGAGTTCATTATTGACGATCTTGATCACCTGCTGCCCGGGGGTGAGGCTCTCAAGGACTTCCTTGCCCACCGCCTTCGTCTTCACATTCTGGATAAAGTCCTTTACGACCTTGAAATTAACATCAGCTTCCAGAAGAGCGATACGCACCTCTTTCAGCGCCGCGTCAATATCCTCTTCCTTGAGAATGCCCCTGCTTCTCAGTTTCTTGAATATGGATTCGAGTTTCTCACTTAAGGCTTCGAGCATTACAGGAGTTCCTCAACCTCTTTCGAAAGGGTTTCGGCAAGGCCCGGGAAGAAGCCCATGTGGCGCTTCACCACCTTGCCTTCTTTATCAATGATGAACATCACCGGGATACCGCTTACTCCATAGGCAACATTCACGCTCCCGTTGTCCACCATCACCGGGTAGACAACGGCATACTCCTTCACAAAGTCGCGTACCTTGGAAAGGGCATCCCCACCCTTGTCAACGGAAATGCCGAGAAGCTGGAAGTTCTTATCCCGGAACTTCTCGGACACCTTGTTCAGTTCGGGGATCGATTCTCTGCATGGCGGGCACCAGGTGGCCCAGAACTCAATGATTACTACCTTGCCTCTGAGCTCGGAAAGCCGTATAGCGCTTCCCTGGAGGCTGGTGAAGGTAAATTCAGGAGCCTTGCCGCTTTCACTGACAATCTTTTCCTCTGCCTTCTTGCAGGACGCGGCAAAAAGGCCGAGAGCAACGAGGGACACGAGCACGCAGATTTTTTTCAGATGATCCACTATCGCGATTTCCTCTCCCAGACCTGGAACAGAT
>JAMCQB010000053.1 GCA_023382175.1 Nitrospirota bacterium
AAGCGTTACGGCGAGGGTCATCGGTTACAGCCATAAAGATGTCCTCGTTGTCCCGAGGGACACCGTTGTAGGATGGCAAAAAATTCTAGTTGCCACCGATGGTTCAAGGTACAGTAAGGATGCCACGGAAAGGGCAATAGATTTTGCAAAGTCATACGGCGGGGAACTCAAAGTCATATCCGTTGTGGATGTTCCTGCTGAGTTTTATGGCGAGGCTCCAGATGCGGTGGAGAGTCTCATCAATAAGGCAAAGGGATTTGTAGAGGACGTGAAAAAACAGGCAGAAACAGCAGGGATAAGGACAGAGACATTTGTGCGGGAAGGTGAAGCATTTCAGGCCATAACAAACCTTGCAGGGGATCAAAATGTAAATACCATAATAATGGGCTCCCATGGCAGGACAGGGTTGAAGAGACTTCTTATGGGGAGTGTCACAGAAAAGGTCATCGGTCACGCACCCTGTCCCGTGCTGGTGGTCAGGCCTTAACAAAAAAACATCCAGGGAAAGGGAGAGGAAAACCCTTTCCCTTTCCTTGATTCCACGTCTTTGAAATCCGGCCATTTTGTGATACGATTTGCTTAGATGATCCCCTTAAGTGACGTCGACAGGAGACCCGTAAACTTTCCCGTTGTCACGTCTTTTATTATCGCAGCGAACAGTATCATTTTCATTCTCGAATTGGTGGGGAGTGACGCTTCCATCGTTCAGTGGTCATTCGTGCCTTCGGAAATTTCATCCGGCCAGCATTGGGTAACCATTCTGACAGCCATGTTCATACACGGCGGCTGGTTTCATATCCTGGGGAACATGGTCTACCTTTGGGCCTTCGGTCCCGAGATCGAAGACGTGATGGGTCGCGTGCGATACTCAGTCTTCTATCTTTCCGGTGGCGTCGCTGCCTCTCTGGCTCAGGTCATAGCTGACCCCTCATCAATGGTTCCTAACCTCGGCGCCAGTGGGGCCATTGCTGCGGTCATGGGGGCCTTCCTCGTCACCTTCCCCCATGACAGAATCCGAACTCTGGTTTTTCTTGGCTGGTTCGTTACCATTACCTTCATCCCTTCCGTCATCCTGATAGGATTATGGTTCTTCATACAACTCTTCAGCGAGGTCGGTGCATTTACCAAGACGCAGGCGGGTGGAGTGGCGTACATGGCCCATCTCGGAGGGCTGGGATTTGGGATAGTCACTGCACGTTTATTTGAGCCCCGAGATCGGAGGGCTTACCGTGGGTTACGGAGATGATCATCTTGGAAACAATCACTGCGATGAAAAGATTCATCCGGAAAGGAAAGCGCCTGTACGAAGGTAGGACCGGGCTGCGGTCTCCTTTTTCCTGTTTCAGAATCCCGGGGACCTTTGAGCATGATGGCCTCAGACTGAGACCCCTGAGAATCATCGACATTCCCCTCGTCCGAAAAGGATTACGCGATAAAGACGTTTTAAGGACCACCGGACCGGGAAAGCCACTATCAGGAGAGTGTCTTTCAGTCTGGTGGTGGCTGAAAAAAACCTACACGATTTTGTTGTGCATAGAGGTTGAATCAACATGTGTGGGTTTTATCGGCCTGTATAACCTGAAGCCGGGCGAGTCTGCCGAAATTACTTTGGCAATATTTGACCGCGGCATGAGGCGCCATGAGGGCAGCAGTCCTCGGCAGCATCACTTACGGAGTGCTGCATAAGGAGGCGGAGATTCCTGTGCTCATGGTACGGAGAGGCTGACAGTGGTCGTCTCGTATTCAAGCAACCCTTTAAGAAAGGAGGACGAAGAGGATGCACTGGAGAATTTATGAGCATGGGATGGAGTTTGGATGGCTGTTCGTGATTATCTTCGCTGCGTTGGTAATATTGGGAATAATCCATCTCGTTAACTTACTCTCCGGGGGAAAAGGTGCAGAACCACTGGAAGAATCCCCGATTAACATTATCAAGAGGCGATACGCGAAAGGAGAGATAACGAGGGAAGAGTTCGAGAGGATGAAGAGCGATCTGCTGAAGGAGTGTTGAGCAAGATAGGGATTCAGAGGAAGAGCAGTGAGCGATATCCGCCTCCAAGACTGTAAATAAGGATCGAAAGGACGATCAGGGTCACCACAACATACGTGCGGTCTCGCTGCCGTGCGAAGGCAAAAAACAGAAACGCAACCCTTGCAACAGGGGTAGCCATAAGTATGAGGAGCCCGAACTGGATGATCCCCCTGCTCCTCAGCCATAATGCATCAGTCACAATTCCATACACGGTGCGCAGATCTGCTGGTTCACCGGAAAAAACTTTGTATTCCGGAAAATGGGAGCCGTATTTTATCAGGTAAAAAAAACCTCCTAAAAGTACAAAGACCGCAGCAGTGATGACCCCGCCTCTTAAAAGAAAGCCTACGATGGATTCCACCCGCTCATCTGTCCAACTGCGTCCCGAATGCGGCATATTAAAGCCTTCCTGTCAGGCCGTTATAGATCATCTCAATGGCCAGTAGTATTACCACGAAACTGAATATAATCCGTAAAAGGCGAGATTCTGCTTTCACCAGCACACGTGTTCCTAACAGTGAGCCCAAAAGCACCCCCAACATGACAGGCATGGAAAGGCCGGGATCGATGTATCCCCGGTTAAGGTAGACACCCACACTGGCCACAGCAGTTACGCCTATCATGAAGTTGCTCGTGGTGGTCGAGACCTTAAAAGGAATCCGCATAAACTGATCCATGGCGAGAACCTTCACAGCTCCAGAGCCGATGCCAAGCAATCCCGAGAGGGTCCCGGCTCCGAACATGAGACCGAATCCTGCGGGCACGGCATGGACGTGATAGGCTTGCCGGCCGCCGGGGACAGGGAAACTTCCATCCATTTTCAATCGCGCTGCCAAAGGGTCCGGCCCCTCATTGCCCGCCCTGTCACGACGCGTCCGCAGTGTCAGGTAAACAGACTGGAGAAGTACGATACCAAAGATCACGGCAAGTAAAGAGGTATGTATCTTAGCTGCAAGGAAGGCGCCAAACAGGGCGCCAAAAGTAGTGGCTATTTCGAGAAACATCCCTATGCGTATGTTAGTGAAACCCTCCTTCACATAAGCAGAGGCAGCTCCCGAGGAAGTTGCTATCACCGAGACAAGCGACGCGCCGATGGCGTAGCGGATATCCACGCCGAATCCCAGGGTCAAGAGCGGTACGATAACAACGCCTCCACCCAGCCCTGTCAGGGACCCCAGAAAACCGGCGGCAAGGGAACCGGCCCAGATGAGGGAAGTAAACTCAAGGATATTCATGATACGCGTGCCGTTATTCGCTGCCTCTGAAAAAAGGATTTGTCCCCATACATACGTCCATTATACGTCACCCCTC
>JAMCQB010000153.1:0-1702 GCA_023382175.1 Nitrospirota bacterium
CCTGTCGATGAAAACCAGTCCGGGATCACCTGTTGCCCATGCACTCGCCACGATCTCATCAAAGACGACCTTTGCCCTTAACCTTCCCGCAACCGCCTTGCTCCTGGGGTTTATCACCTCGTATTCCCCATCGTTCTTAAGGGCTTCCATAAAGGCATCCGTAACAGCAACTGAGATATTGAAATTCGTCAGCTCCCTTTCGTTCCTCTTGATCCTGATGAACTCCATGATGTCGGGATGGTCAACCCGAAGAATGCCCATATTTGCCCCCCGCCGCGCGCCTCCCTGCTTGATAACCTCTGTTGCGGTATTGTATATCTTCATGAAGGAGACAGGCCCGCTTGCTATTCCGCCTGTGGAACGCACCACATCAGTCCTGGGCCGCAACTTCGAGAAGGAAAAGCCTGTCCCTCCTCCGCTCTGCAAAATGAGGGCAGCATTTTTTAGGGTATCGAAGATGCTCTGCATGGAATCGTCCACCGGGAGCACAAAACAGGCAGCAAGCTGGCCGATGCTCTTTCCTGCGTTCATAAGGGTAGGGGAGTTGGGGAGGAACTTAAGATTCGCCATGAGTTCGTAAAATGTTTTTTCCCATGAAGGAGCATCGCCGCCGTAGAGTTTTTCGGCCGAGGCAACGGTGGATGCCACGCGATGGAACAATCCCTCTGGGGTTTCAATGACCTCGCCGCGCTCATTTTTGAGAAGATACCGCGCCTGGAGAACTTTAAGGGCATTTGCCGTGAATTCCATAAATTCAAGTATACCAGATATTATTGCGGACAAGAATGTCAAAGGGTAACTGCTTCTTGCATCAAGTCTCCCCGGAAAAGGACTTCATTCTCTCCCTTGACAGATACCTATTTTCGGGATAGACTTTTTTTAGTAAGAGGAAAAACGTGGAACCGGTACATCTATGGGGCTCACCTGAAAATGCCGCCTGCCAGCATGACATAGGTCATAGTACCACCGGATTTTATGGCTTAGAATTTCCATTGGTGCAGGGACAGCGCAATTATGATAAAGGGATCAAGAAAACTAATCAATGAGTGCGACAAGGGGGTAAACATGTCACTGTCAAGGAGAGAATTTCTTAAGACGAGCGCAGCAGTGGCTGCTGCAACAGCCGTCGGCATGGCGGTGCCGGAAAAGTTGCTGGCAAAGGCGAAAAAGGCAGAGGCAGGGTGGCGATGGGATAAGTCCGTCTGCAGGTTCTGCGGTACGGGATGCGGTCTTATGGTCGCCACAAAGGATGACAGGATCGTGGCGGTGAAGGGAGATCCTGCGGCGCCGGTCAATATGGGACTGAACTGCATTAAGGGATACTTCAATGCCAAGATCATTTATGGCGCAGATAGGCTTACCGAGCCGCTTTTGAGGGTGAACGAGAAAGGGGAATTCGACAAGAAAGGGAAGTTCAAGCCTGTTACCTGGCAGAAGGCTTTTGATGAGATGGCAAAGCAGTTCAAGAAGTATTACAGCCAGCTGGGACCTACAGGGGTGGCGGTTTTCGGCTCGGGGCAATACACCATCATGGAAGGGTATGCTGCGGTAAAACTCATGAAGGGCGGCTTCAGGTCCAACAATCTCGACCCCAATGCCCGGCACTGCATGGCGAGCGCCGTTGTGGCCTTCATGCAGACCTTCGGCATTGATGAGCCTGCAGGCAATTATGATGATATGCATCACTCTGACACCACGGTAC
>JAMCQB010000153.1:1712-60522 GCA_023382175.1 Nitrospirota bacterium
TCAACGTACTCCAACAGGTGCTCCAATCTCGCGGATATCGAGATAATCATCAGGCCGAACACTGATCTGGCAATTCAAAACTTTATCCTGCGGGAGGTCGTCTATAACCGCCCTGAAGCTATAGACTGGGATTTTGTGAATAACAACTGTGCGTTCGCAACGGGTTATGTGGACATTGGCTATGGACTGAGGCCGAAGGTCGACCATGCGAAATACAAAAAAACCGAACTGGACACCGCAAGCAAAGAGGCATACAAGATCATTACGAAAGAGGAAGCAACGGCAATGTCAGCCCTTGGCATCAAGGCCGGGGACAAGATGGAGATGAAGCACGCCGGCGCTCCGGATGCCCATTGGGCAATCACCTTCGAGGATTTCAAGAAAGGGCTTGAGCCCTATACCCTCGATTTTGTGGCAGCCCTCGCAAAAGGAGATGCTGACGAATCCTTCGAGGATTTCAAGAAGAAGCTCGTCAAGCTCGCTGACCTCTATACCGAGAAGGGAAGGAAGGTGGTGAGCTTCTGGACCATGGGTTTTAACCAGCATGTCCGGGGCACATGGGTGAATGAGCAGGTCTATTCCATCCATCTCCTCCTCGGAAAGCAGGCACAACCGGGGAATGGCGCCTTCAGCCTCACAGGACAACCAAGCGCCTGCGGAACCGCTCGTGAGGTCGGTACCTTTGCGCACAGACTCCCTGCAGACATGGTCGTGGGAAACCCCAAACACAGGGAGATCACCGAAAAGATATGGAAGCTGCCTGAGGGGACGCTGAACCCTGTGGTCGGCTCACATTATGTGAAGATTATGAGGGACCTGGAAGACGGGAAGGTTAAATGGGTGTGGGTGCAGGTGAATAACCCGTGGCAGAACACGGCCAACGCCAACCACTGGATAACTGCTGCCCGGGAGATGGACAACTTCATCGTTGTGTCAGAGGCGTATCCCGGCATCTCTGCAAAGGTCGCTGACCTTATCCTGCCTGCTGCAATGATCTTCGAGAAGTGGGGCGCATATGGGAATGCCGAGAGGAGGACCCAGCACTGGAGACAACAGGTCACTCCCCTTGGCAAGGCGATGTCAGATACGTGGCAGCTCGTGGAATTTTCGAAGAGGTTCCCCCTTTCCGAGGTCTGGAAGGAGCAGAAGATCGATGACAAGACCGCTCTTTCCAACGTCCTGAGCAAGGCAAAAGAAATGGGCTACAAGGAGACCGATACCCTCTTTGATGTGCTCTTTGCCAACAAGGAGGCGAAGGGATACAAGTGGCCTGATCCCATTGGAGCCGGGTTCCTGAACACAGAGGCAGCGGGAGATAGGAGAAATGTGGAGGGTTTCAAGGGGTATGGCTTTTTCCTGCAGAAATACCTCTGGGAGGAATACAGGAAATTCGGCCTCGGGCATGGGCACGACCTCGCAGACTTCGACGCCTATCAGAAAGTGAGGGGCTTGAGATGGCCTGTTGTTGACGGCAAGGAGACCCTCTGGAGGTTCAATGCAGAATACGATCCTTATGCGAAAAGGGCTAATCACGGCAAATTCGCATTTTATGGCGTAGCATTCAAGGAGATACCCAAGGGAGACCTCCTCAGCCCCAAGGGAGACGAGAAGGTGAAACTTCCAAACAAGGCCAAGATATTCCTCAGGCATTATATCGACCCGGCTGAGATTCCCGACGCCGAATACCCATTGTGGCTCTGTACAGGAAGGGTTCTCGAACACTGGCATAGCGGCACCATGACCATGAGAGTGCCTGAACTCTACCGTGCTGTGCCTGAAGCCCTCTGCTTCATGAACCAGAAGGACGCCAAGAACGCCGGCTTCAAGGAGGGTGAACTTGTCTGGGTTGAATCCAGGAGAGGGAAGGTGAAGGCGAGGGTAGAGACGCGGGGAAGGAACATTCCGCCACAGGGGCTTATCTTCGTTCCCTGGTTCGATGAAAACGTTTTTATCAACAAGGTCACCCTGGATGCAACCTGCCCCCTTTCGAAGGAAACGGATTTCAAGAAATGCGCGGTAAAGGTTTACAAGGCGTAGGGGTTTCAGCTACGTATGTCCAGGGATGAGAGGGCTGAGAAGATGCCTGAAAGAAGAAGGTTTCTTATCGGCGTGGTGAAGGGCATCGGTGCTGCAGCAGTGGGGGGCCTCGTCTGGAACGGTTTCCTGGACGGCAAAAAGGCCTATCCTTTTGTCCTGCGGCCCCCCGGCGCCGTCACAGAGGAAAAGTTCCTCGCCAAATGCACCAAATGCGGGATATGTGTTGAGGCCTGTCCTTACAAGGCGCTGATCCTTGCCAGACCCGGTGATGAAAGGCCCGTCGGGACACCCTATTTCGCCATGAGGGAGAACCCGTGCCGCATGTGCAAGGATATCCCTTGCGCTGCTGCATGCCCTACCGGCGCCCTTGATCTTTCCCTTGTGAGCGGAAAGGATGAGCAGGGAAGGACAAAGCCCGATATCAACCTTGCCAGGATAGGCCTTGCAGTGATCGACAGGGAGACCTGCGTGGCATACTGGGGTATTCAGTGCGACGCCTGCTACCGCTCATGCCCGGTCATGGACAAGGCGATTAAAGTGGAATACCTGAGGAATGAGAGGACAGGAAAGCATGCCCTACTGGCGCCCATTGTCCACAGTGAACACTGCACCGGATGCGGAATGTGCGAGAGGGCATGTGTTACGGAGAAGGCATCCATCTTTGTCCTCCCGAGGCATATTGCCATGGGCGAATCTTCAGCGCGGTATATAAAAGGCTGGGACAGCAGTGATGAGCAGCGTATGGGTGAACTTCCTGAGGAAACAAAGACCATTACGCCCAGGTCACAGAAAAATCCCCTTGACTATCTCAACCAGGGAGGTTTTTGATCGTGCGGGATATGAGGAAATACAAGTACATGGTGCTTCGGAGAAGCTCGCAGGTATCCCTCCTGTTCCTCTTCATTGCGGGAAACATCCTCGGCTGGAACGCACTGAGGGGGAACCTCAGTGCCTCGATAATTCTCGGCAAGATACCCCTCACCGACCCCTTCGCACTTCTTCAGATCTTTGCAACAGGGAATATGATCTCAGCAGAGGCGCTCGAGGGAGCATTGATAGTAACGGTCCTTTTTGGTCTTGTGTGCGGGAGGGCCTTTTGCAGCTGGGTATGTCCGCTGAATATGGTGACGGACCTGGCGAACCGGCTCAGGGAGAAGATGAAGCTGGATGCAGAAAACAGAAATCCCTTTTTGAGCAGGAAGGCACGGTACTGGGTCATCGGCATCAGCCTCGTGCTTTCCTTCGCCACTGGGGTGGCTGCCTTCGAGTGGATAAGCCCCATATCAATGTTTCATAGAGGAGTGATCTTCGGCATGGGAGTTGGCTGGACAGCTGTTCTTGCCATATTCCTCTTCGACCTCCTTATTGCGAGGAATGGCTTCTGCGGCCATCTCTGCCCGCTGGGAGGTTTCTATTCCCTCATCACGAGGTTCAGCCTCGTCAGGGTGAGGCATTACAAGGAGAAATGCACGCAATGCATGAAATGTACAGATATCTGTCCCGAAAGACAGGCGCTGCCCATGGTAGGAAAGACAAGCTCCATGGTTGTTTCAGGAGAATGTACAAACTGTGCCAGGTGTATCGAGGTCTGTGATGATGATGCCATGAGATTCGGAATACGATATGTTTCCTGATAAAAAGAAGAGAGTCAGGAAAAAGAAGGAGGCTTATATGATAAGAAATGCTCAAAGAAGAATGATCGCTGCCTTGGTTGTAATCGTTATCCTTTTCGGCGCAGGCGTTGCTATGGCAGACAAAAAAGAGAAGGCTAAGAGCGAGGAAGATATGGGACTCAGGAAGGAGTCGATCTATGAAGAGGAAAAGGTTAAACCTGGACATGGAGAATACAGTAAGGCCGAGCCGGGCAAAAGCAAGAAGATAGAGAGGGCATTTGAAAACAGTCCTCCCCTGATACCCCATGACCTGACCGGCATGCTTCCCATCGCAGAGACGAACAATATGTGCCTTAACTGCCATATGCCCGATGTGGCGAAAGGCCTCGGGGCAACGGCATTGCCGAAATCCCATTTTATTGATATGGAAACAGGCAAGGATCTGAAAGGGAAGCTTGACGGCAAACGCTACAACTGCATGCAATGCCATGTCCCGCAGGTGAACATCCCTGAGCCCATAAAGAACCGGTTCAAGGCTGATTTCAGGTCCAAGAAGAGCAGAACAAGCTCTAACCTGATCGATTCCCTGAATGAAGGGGTGAAGGCAGAATGAATATATCAGGCATAGTGGTCAAGACAGCGCCTGAACATCTCCGGAATGTGCTGGACAGCCTGAAGTCTTCAGGGGTATGCGATGTCCATTTCCATGACGATTCAGGGAAGATAATCGTCACGGTGGAGGGCAAAGATACCGGTGAAGAGGTCAGGAAGATGAAGGAGATAATGAACATGCCGCACGTGCTCTCCGCCGGCCTGGCGTATTCTTACAACGAAAAAGAACTGAATGATGCCATACAGCAGTTCAAGGAGGGAGGAAAGGCTGTTCCTGATGGGCTGAAAGAGTAGTCTCCGGGCGCTTCTGGCCCGGAGGTGATTCATTTGAGGATTCCTCTCACAATTATATCCACCGCTTCCTCGGGATTAAGCCCGTGAACCTCCCCTGATTCGCCTGCAAGAGACAGTCCTGATTTTCGCTTACTTTATATGCACTGTCATTCATTTCAAGCAGTGGTGTCATATCTCTCTTTTATTAATCTTTTGATAAAACTCACATTTCTTGCAATCCTCGTATTTCTGTGCAAAGGTCCCCTGCACCTTGCCTTCACAAAATGTGCCTGCCACTACCCAGCATATCCTTCCAAAATTCGGGTATGCAGGACATTTTATTGTTGCGTCTTTATCTCTCCCACATTTCATGTATTCCCAGCATTTTATCTTTAGTGATTCCTCCTCACTCTGGTATGGGAAATAGAGACTGAATGTAGAGCCTTTTCCCATGGTGCTTTCTGCCATTACGAAGCCGCCATGCTCCTCCAAAATCTTTCTTGTTATTGAAAGCCCAAGCCCTGTGCCACGACTAATCTCTTTTGTTGTGAAGAACGGTTCAAATATCATAGGCAACTTGTCTTCAGGTATCCCCTGCCCTGTATCAGACACCTTCAAGTATATATATATTGCATTGTGTAAGTCCTCTTTACCTGCTATTACTTTTAATGTGCCGCCATGAGGCATTGCATCTATCGCATTGGTAATGAGATTACTGAATGCTTGTCTTACCTGCTCTCTATCTATGAGAAGAGGGGGAAGGTGCTCTTCTATTTTTATTTCTCTATTTATTAACTGTTCTTTGCACAGATCCTCATATATTATTAATACATCATGAATGACTTCTTCTATGTTATGTCTTTCGAGGTGATATCTTGCTTCCCTTGAAAATGCAAGGACATTCCTCAATATCTTCTCGAGACTATTTACATTACATACTATAACATCAGCATATTCTTTCTCTTTCTCCTGTGTAACGACCTTGGATAGTCTATGGGCAAATCCACCGAGAGCAGTGAGGGGGTTTCTTATTTCATGCGCCACATCTGCGGTTAGCCTTCCCAGTGATGCAAGCTTTTCTGCCTGAATAAGTTTGGCCTGCGATTTTCTCAACTCATCCGTTTTTTTTGCAATTTCATCTTCCAGGGTCTTTGTCCAATTTTCCATCCTTTCCTTCGCTATGTTGAGGTCTTTAGTCATTACATTAAAGGTTTTTGCAAGCAGACCCATTTCATCCTGAGAAGTGAGAGTGACCGTTTGAGTTAAGTCACCATCCGCAACTTTTTCCATTGCATGCGAAAGGGTTGAAACTGGTTTCATGACTAATTTCCGGAGTATAAAATAGAGCAAGATGGAACTGATGCTTATCAGGACAATGCCATAGATAGTGATCTCGATGGTTTGCTTCTTTATATTTTCATCAACGGAAGAGAGTGAAAAATCGGTCTCAAGTATGCCGAGAACCCTCTGATTCTGAGGATGGGCATGGCAGGCTGCTGTATAGCATGAAGGTTCATTGTAAATTGGGTCAACAAATGTCAAAATCCTGTATCCCTCTTTGCCTTTGTATATTGTCCATTGGTTCTTACCTGCCACAGTTATGGATGGTTTTTCAGGGTCGATATGACAACCAATACAGGCAGGCGAAGTTCTATTGACCAGCTGCCCGATATCATTCTTTTGTAATGAGTAGAAAATCCTCCCTTTGCTGTCAAATATCCTTATTCTTTTGATATCCTCTCGTGAACCGATACTTTCCAAAGTGTGCTGAATGGCTTCCCTGTGAAAGGTGAGCATGCTGTGCCGGGTGCTTCTCCTCACGAGGTCGGAGTAGGAAGCGGCATGCCTTATGGCGTTGTTCAGAAGATTTTTCCGTGCGGTATCAATGAGCGTGTACCATGATATGCCGGCGCCAATTACAATGAGCAGGCCAAGGGCAATAATAAGTTTACCGGCGAGGGATTTGGCAATACGGCTGAAAGGATTTCTCATCATTGGTAATAATCCTTCCATATCACCTGCTACTAAGTATAAATACCCTCAAAGATTCTCTCGTCGTCATCGTATATAAGTCCTTTCATCTCCAGCAGGTATATCTTATTTTAAATTATTTGTTATCGCGAAATACATCCCTGCTACTGCCAGTATCGCATCGCATCAACTTCGCTTCCCCATTGTATCAGTCATGTTTTTCCCCCTCAGCTTCAAGATTCTTGATAAAATCCTCTATCCTGTCCTTTATCTCATCCCGCGCCCGTCTGAATTCTTTTATGATTTCCTCTTCTGTCCCCACTGCGCCCACCGGGTCTTTGATCGGCCACCTGTGCACAGAAACATTACCTTAAGCATCCTTACCTCCCCCAGCACATTCTTTTGTCTTTAAGGTTTGCAACATTGAAGTGATGCCGAATATTGCATTGAAGAGAACCATACTCTTATAATAAAAAGGTGACGGGGAAAAGACTTGTCTTAATCTTCTTTGTATCTGTTTTCTTCTTGTCCGGCCTGCAAATAGGTTATGCTCTGAAACAGCAGCCTCATGAACCGGAAGGAGTATTTGTTTCCCAACCTGTGAGGATCGGCGTATCATCAATGATCACACCTGTTGATGCGGTGAAGTATTACCAGGAGATAATTGATTACATAGGAGAACAGATAAAGCAGCCGGTCCAAATGGTCCACAGAAGGACCTACGATGAAATGGATTCGCTGCTTGAAAAAGGCGAGGTTAAGATTGCGTTCATCTGCTCTGCTCCCTATGTGAAGAACCGAGAACAGTTCGGCGTTGAACTCCTTGTAGCGCCGAGTGTGAATGGAAGTTCCACATACCACTCATACATCATCGTCCACAAGGATAGTCCTGTCAAGTCATTCTCGGAGTTAAAAGGGAAAGTCTTTGCCTTTACTGACCCCAAGTCCAATACCGGCAAGCTCTATCCAACCTATCTGTTGAAGACGATGGGTTTTACGCCTGAGAAATTCTTTAAACGATATATGTATAGTTACAGCCACAATAAATCAGTTGAGCTGGTCGCCAAAAGAGTTGTAGATGGCGTTGCCGTAGAGAGCCTTGTTTATGAATATATGCTCAAAAAGGACTCACCCTATGCAAAACAGACAAGGATCATAAAGCGATCACCTCCCTATGGAATACCGCCTGTTGTGGTAACCAAAGATATTGATCCGGATCTCAAGAAAAAGATAAAGGACGCCTTTTTAAATATGCATAAGACAGAGAAGGGTAGGGCGATCCTCAATTCAATGATGATAGATGGTTTTGTGCAAGTATCGGACAATGCCTATGACTCGATAAGGAAGATGGAGCGGGCCACTGTCGACGTCCCCAGGGCGGCAGGAAAGATCAGAGATAAAAAAATTGTTTACTTCGGAGTGATCCCAAGGGACAACCCGAGGATCATGTACGAAAAATACCAGCCCCTTCTTGATTATCTTGCGGGTAAGACGCCATACACCTATGAATTGGTCCTGAAGAAAAACTATGAAGAGACGGTGAATGCCCTCGGAAACGGGGAAATGGACGTTGCCTTGCTCGGACCTCTCACGTATCTTGAGGCCCGGGCAAAATACGGGGCAATCTCTATCCTGAAGCCCAGAGGCGCTGATGGCAATGCAAATTACAAAAGCGTCATCATAAAAAAGAAGGATTCCCCTATCAGCGGTCCTTCTGAGCTGAAAGGGAAAAGAGTGGCCTTTGCTTCATCCAAATCCACGTCAGGGAACCTGCTGCCCCGGTACCTCCTTGCCAGCTCCGGAATACACCTCAGTGACCTGAGCGCTTATGCTAATTTTGACTATCACGATTCCGTCGTAAAAGCGATCCTGAAGGGCCAGTATGATGCCGGGGCGGTGCGGGATGCGGTGGCGAAGAAGTACATGCAACTCGGCATAGAAACCATTGCAGAGTCCGAGTCCATCTCCACGGGTCCCCTTGTTGTCGGGCCGGGCACACCGTTCTCAGTCATAGAAAACATAAAGAGGGCCCTTCTTGAACTGGATCCCCGGGACAGCAACAGCCAGAAGATATTGAGGCGTCTTGATGAAGACTTTAAGAACGGCTTTACTGGGGCCTCAGACAAAGATTATGAGGACATACGGGCAAAGATCAATGCTGTTCCGCAGACCTGCGGCAGGGGATGCCATCCGAAGATAAAGCTATGAAGCGAATTGCCGCATATTTTTCCAGGCTGGGGCTTCAGTATAAATTCATACTCATCACCACCTGTGCGATCATTGCGATCATGAGCATCATCGGTTATCTCGCAGTGGAAAGGGAGAAAAGCATTCTCTATGCAGAGGTTGAAAAACAGGGGCGCCTTCTCGGTGAGACCCTTGCCATCCCCATAATCAATGACCTGATATACGAAAGGCTTGGGCTTGTCGAGGAAGGCGGTCTTCTTGATAACTATATCCTGGAGATATTCAACAGAAAGGATGCTGGTTTGTTGTATATCGCGATCCTGGATGAAGAAGGCAGGGTAATATCCCACAACAATATTACCGAGTATGGAAGGGTTTATTCCGACCCCTTGACGCAAAAGGCCCTTGCTGCAAACAGTACGGTCATACAGCATGTTTCAGGCAGTGAGCATAACGCCCTTGATTTCGGCGTGCCTCTTTCCATAGGAAAGAAGAGGTGGGGGACCCTGAAATTTGCCATTTCTCTGGAAAAGGTAGAACATGAAATCACTGCAATGGTCAAAAGGATTGTCCTCTTTACAGTATTTTTGCTTGCTGTTGGTTTTGTAGTCATACTCCTATTGAGCAGAAGGTTTATAAGTCCTATAACCCAATTGGCAAACACCATGGAAAAAACAGGAGGAGATTACCTTGATGTGAAGGTTGAGGTGAAGGGACATGATGAACTTGCTGTCCTCGGCGAGAGATTTAATAGCATGATAGAGAGAATAAGGCAGGCAAACGAAGAACTGAAAAAGGCCCAAGAAAAGATGGTACAATCAGAAAAACTTGCATCCATAGGCATCCTTGCTGCCGGGGTTGCCCATGAGATAAACAATCCCCTCGGAGCACTTTTTAACAGTCACTATATGTTGAAACAGAATATCGACGCCCCTGCCTTAAGGGAGAAGTATCTAGACTTTATTAGTGAGGGGCTTGAAAGAATAGAAAACATAGTAAGCAAGCTTTTATGGATGGCAAGGAAAGGAGAACATAAGCCGGTTAAAATAAACATCAGGGATGCTGTTAATGAGGTTTATTCCCTTGTTGAATATAAAGCCAGAAAAGGCAAGATTCAGTTTGTTAATGATGTGGATGAAGAACTTAGCGTTTTTGTTGACCGCCATGATTTTCAACAGGTGACCCTTAATCTCTTTATAAACGCAATCCATGCAATGACGGATGGCGGCTGTTTGAAGGTGGGAGGTTACAGAGACGACTCAAAGATTAAAATAGAAATTATGGACACAGGTGCCGGCATTGCACGGGAAAATATCAGCAAGATATTTGATCCATTTTTTACAACAAAGCCCCCTGGAGAGGGAACAGGGCTTGGATTATGGTTGAGTTATGAAATAGTCAAAAACTATAATGGAGAAATTTCTGTTGAAAGTGGAATGGGAAAAGGCAGTAAGTTTACACTGACATTTCCGGCAAATCAGACTGCATGAAAGAAACTGTGCTCATAATTGAAGACGAAAAACTGATGAGGGTTACCCTTGAGGATGCCCTGAAGTCTGAAGGATACGACGTTGTATCCTTTGGAACAGGGACAGATGCTTTGAATTCGCTCAGGAATAATTTGTTTGATGTGGTGGTTACCGATGTCAGATTACCCGATATTGACGGACTTGGCATTCTCAAGGAAATCTCTCGCTTGAACGCTGCTCAGGTGATTGTGATGACGGCCTTCGGCACAATTAAGGATGCTGTGGAGGCGATGAAGCTCGGGGCCTTTGACTATATAACCAAACCCTTTGCCCTTGATGAATTCCTCCTGCTCATCGAGAGGGCTCTCGAAATAAAGAGGCTGAAGGAAGAGAACATCAGGCTTAAGAAGGACCTCAACAAGTGCTACTGCGGGCCAAACATCATCGGTGAAAGCACGGAGATGAAGAAAGTTTTTTCCCTTATCGAAAGGGTCTCAGCATCCGACGCTACCGTTCTGATACTTGGAGAGAGCGGAACGGGCAAGGAGCTTGTTGCCACCACGATCCACTATCAGAGCAAGCGCAAGGATAAGCCGCTCATTAAAGTGAACTGTGCAGCGCTGCCTGAGGGTCTCATAGAAAGCGAACTCTTTGGTCACGAAAAGGGCGCGTTCACCGGCGCGGTAAAGAGAAAGCCTGGCAGGTTCGAGCTTGCCAATGGAGGCACGGTTTTCCTTGACGAGATCGGCGACCTTCCCCCTTCAACTCAGGCAAAAATCTTGAGGGTCATACAGGAAAGACAGTTCGAGCGGATCGGCGGAACAGCCACGCTGACCGTTGATGTCAGGATTATCGCTGCTACCAACAAAGACCTTGAGGAAGAGGTGAAAGCCGGCAGATTCAGGGAAGACCTTTATTACCGGCTGAACGTTATACCGATAGTCCTTCCGCCGCTGAGGGAACGGAGAGAGGATATTCCCCCTCTCGTCGAGTTCTTTACGGATAAGTACAGGAGCAGACTCTCGAAGGATGTGCGGTTTTCAAGAGATGCAGCGGATATGCTTCTCGCTTATGATTATCCCGGCAACGTCAGGGAACTTGAAAATATCATTGAACGGTGCGTTACCCTTTCCCGTGCCGAGGTAATTGAGAAGGATGAGTTGCCTTCCTTGATCTCAAGCGAGACGCTGGGCACAAAGAGCCTGGTTCTCTCAAATGTGGCTGCTGATGCTGAGAAAGCACACATCCTGATGGTTCTGAAGACTACACAGGGCAACAAGACAAGAGCTGCAGAGATACTGGGTATCAGTAGAAAGACCCTGTGGGAGAAGATGAATGCCTATGGGATGGTTTAATTACCGCAATCAATAAGTGTTACGTAATCGTAACAGCCCTGCCTTTTGCCCCCATAATATATAAACTATTAAAATCAATTAGTTACTACTGAATATTTTTCCAGCGTTACCTTTTCGTAACATCGCATGAATAAGTTCCTTTTAATTTCAATAAGTTATACCTGGCAAGAAAGCTGCTTAAATAACGCCAGGAAATATGTGTTCATAAATTCTTCTAAATATGCAAAGGGCCTTGAGGCTGATGGAACTTAGGAATTTCAGGGGCGTGTAGCAAGATAAAGGGGGTGAAAAAACAGTTCAGTATTCGGGGTAAATGTTTTTTTGAACTTCCAGATTCTTGAGGTTTAATTTGTTGGTAAAAACAAACAGAGGAGGAAGAGAATGAAGATTAAGAGAAGGGACTTTCTCAAGGCAGGCGTGGCAGCCGGTGCAGCAATGGCTTTAACCGGACCGTCGCTTAACGCTTTTGCCGCTTCAAAGGAACAGGAAAAGGTTAGTGGCGAAACAGCGCCGGGCAAATGGATACCGTCAACATGCCAGGGCTGCACGCAGTGGTGTCCGTGCGAGTTCTTTGTCCAGAACGGCAGAGCAGTGAAGGTCAGGGGCAACCAGTTGTCAAAGGTCAATAACGGGTACGTATGTCCGAGGGGATACCTTATGCTGCAAGAGCTTTATGACCCTGACAGGGTAAAGGTTCCGATGAAAAGGACAAACCCGAAGAAAGGCAGAGGCGTTGACCCGAAATTCGTTCCTATATCATGGGATGAAGCGCTCGATACGGTTGCCGATAAGCTCCTTGAGATTCGGAAGAACGGTGAGTCTCATAAGCTTTTGCTCATCAGAGGAAGGTATTCCCCCACAACCTATCCTTTGATTTATGATTCCTTCCCGAAAATAATAGGTTCACCGAACAATATCTCGCACAGCGCCATATGTGCGGAGGCAGAGAAATTCGGGCCTTTCTATACGGAAGGCTACTGGGGTTACCGGGATTATGATCTCGCAAATATGAAGTGTCTGGTGGTATGGGGCTGCGATCCCTTAAGCTCTAACAGAAATGTCCCGAATACTGAACTGTTTTTTCACCCCCTTATTGACAGAGGCACCCTTATTGTTATTGATCCAAGGCTCAGTTCAGCTGGCGCAAAAGCCCATGAATGGGTCCCGGTAAAGCCAGGAGAAGACGGAGCCCTTGCAACAGCCATTGCCCATGTGATTCTTGTGGAAGGTCTGTGGAGCAAGGAATTCGTAGGCGACTTCAAGGATGGCAAGAACATGTTTAAGGCAGGCAAGGCTGTTGATGAGGCTGCATTTGCAGAAAAAGAGACATATGGTCTTGTGAAGTGGTGGAATATTGAACTCAAGGACAGGGCTCCTGAATGGGCTGCGCCGATTACCGGTATCCCAAAAGAGCAGATTGTCAGGATAGCCAGGACAATGGGCGCCGCCGCTCCCAAAGTCGCGGTATGGATGGGCCCCGGCCCTGTCATGAGCCCGAGGGGCGCATATCCATCAATGGCGATTCATGCCCTTAACGGCCTTTTGGGTTCCTGCGAGAACGAGGGAGGTTCATTGAGGAACCACGCCAAGACTCCAACAAATAAATTCGCGAAATTTGATGGCTATCTCGATGATATTGCCAAGAAGGGCGGCAAGGAGAAAAAGATAGACCAGAGAGGCACCAAGGCATTTCCCGCAATTGCATCAGGGAAGGCCGCCAGCGGGGTTATTACCAATAATGTGGCCAATGCCGTTCTCAACGGGGACCCGTATGACATAAAGGTGGCCGTCAGCTACTGGGCCAACTTCAACTTCTCATGCACCGGAGCCGACAGATGGGACAGGGCAATGCAGAAGATACCTTTCTATGTCCATATCGGCACCAACTCTTCAGAAGCGGCAATGTTTGCGGATATAGTCCTGCCTGCTGCGCACCATGCCACACAGAAACTGTCGGCTGTGGATAACAAGGGGAATCTCTTTACTCACCTTTCGATTCAGCAACCCGTGGTCGGAAGGCTGTGGGAAGAAAAAGCTGATGAGACGGAGATAATGTGGATGCTCGCTGAGAAGCTGAAGGCAAAGGGCTTTGCAAATCTCTATGACTATTACTCAAAAGAGTTTAAGGATCCGGAGACAGGCAAGACCCCTGCCAACGCGGATGAGTTTGCATTAATTGCAACAAGGATTGTGAGCGCGGCCGTGTGGAAACCGAAGGAGCCGCTTAAGGGCGACAAAATTGACGGCTGGGAAGACTTCAAGGCTAAGGGCGTTTACAACTCCGAGCCTTATCAGTTCAGGAAACTGTGGGGCAAATTCGGCAAGGAAGTGGAAAAAGACGGCAAGAAGGAGACCGAGGGCACTGTCACCCACAAGTTCGAGTTCTATAGCGAAACCCTTAAGAAGGCGCTCGGCGACCATGCCAAGAAGCACAAAACAACCATCGATGATGTTGTTGAGGCGGCCGGCTACCTTGCAAAGGGTGAAGAGGTATTCGTCCCTCACTATGAGCCGCCGAAAAGATGGGGAGATCCGGTCAAGTATCCCTTTACCTTTGTCGACTACAAGTCGAGGCTCAACAGGGAAGGGAGGAGCCAGAACTGTACCTGGTATCAGGAATTCAAGAAACTCGATGTGGGCGATGAGAGCTGGGACGATGTCGTGAAGATAAACCCCGAGGACGGCAAGAAACTCGGCATTAAAACCGGAGACACGGTGAAGCTTATCTCCGTTACCGGAAGCATTACAGTAAAAGCAAAGCTCTGGGAAGGTGTCAGGGCGGGAACGGTAACCAAGTGCTATGGTCAGGGACACTGGGCATACGGAAAAGTTGCCGCAAAGGAGTTCGGCAAGACACCGAGAGGCGGCAATAACAATGATCTTATGCCCGACGACTATGAGCGCATGACCGGTAGCACGGCAAGAAACGGCGGTTTCACAGCCGTAAAGATCGAAAAGGTTTAAGAAAGGAGGTAAAGATAGATGCCTAAATACGGAATGGTTATCGATTTACAGAAGTGTGTCGGCTGCGGCTGCTGCGGGATGGCTTGCAAAACAGAGAACAATACTCAGGACAGGGCGAAAGGTCAGACCTTCAACTGGGCCGACTTCATTTCCCGGACCGAGGGGAAATTCCCCAATGTGAAAATCACCTTTATGCCGGTGCTCTGCAACCACTGCACTGATGCCCCGTGCGTGAAGGCCTGTCCGGTAACGCCAAAGGCAATGCACAAGCATGAAAACGGCATGACAATACACAATCAGGAGAGATGCATCGGATGTCGTCTCTGTCAGCAGAATTGTCCTTACAGTTCCGAGGACGTGGACAAGAGCAAGGCAGCTTACAGTGTCATAAGCTTCAATGACTTCAATGATGAGATTCACCCATTCTACAAAGACACAAAGGAGCTTATCCCGGGATGTACCTCGTCAGGCGCCGAGGTAGCCAAAAAGGCTGGTGACACGCCTCCCCACCGCACGCTGTATAAACACTCTGACTATGCCAGCGTAAGAGAGAAGGGAAAGGTTGAGAAGTGCATCTTCTGCGAGCACAGGGTGATGAAGGGCGAGAAGCCTGCCTGCGTGGCTTCCTGCCCTGCAAAGGCAAGGATATTCGGCGACGTCTCAGATCCGAACAGCGAGGTAAGCCAGCTGCTGAAAAAGCACAAAGCGGTTAACCTTAAGAACAATAAAGGCGAAGTCCTGAAGGGCGGCGAAAAAGGCACTCAGCCCAATGTTTACTACATAAAGAGCTTCATGGCCGGGGCAAAGAAAGAGCCTGCAAAGGCCAAAAAGGCGTAACCCTGACGGAGTAAGGGAGTTTGGAGTAATGGGGCATTTGAATGCTCCATTACTCCAAACACTTGCCCTCTGCTACTTTAGTACTCAAATATCGTAACAAAAGGGGTAAGGGTGGATATCAAAGGATTTATTTCCCGGGAGAAAGCAAGGGGGGACTGTTACAGGCTTGTATCGGCATGTTTTTATCAGCCTGAGAAGGATGTTTTTCTTCAGGAGGATGTTTTTAGAAACCTTGCATTATTGTTGAAGCAGGTCTCTCAGGATGCTTCAGCCATTGTCAGCGAGATGGAAAAGTCATTTTCGAAATACAGCGAAGAAGAACTCACCGTGGATTATGCAAGACTCTTTGTGGGGCCAAATGAGCTGTTAGCTCCTCCATACGGTTCGGTGTATCTCGACGGGGACAGGAAGGTTATGGGCGATTCCACGATGGAAGTCATGAAGATGTACGAGGAGCAGGGGCTCGCTATGGACAGAGAATTCAGGAATTTGCCGGATCACATAACCGTAGAACTTGAATTCATGTATTACCTGATATTCAAAGAGATAGAGGCTCTTGAAAAGTCCGACATAGCCTCGGCTCTCAATTTTATAAACATTCAGGAAGTTTTCTTAGACAGGTTCCTTAAAAGGTGGATTCGGCCGTTTTGCGATAAGGTGAAGGAAGGCACGGATAGTGGATTTTACAAGGCCCTCGCAGACTGTGCAGCCGCCTTTATCAGAGACGCAAGTCCCGGAGATGAACTCCCCGATGACCTGCAGAATAAAATGGCACGAGTGTAGACAATGTTAAAAGGGAAGATCATAGACAAGGCCCTGAGCACCGCAGAGAGCATCGGAACCGACCGTTCAAGGTGTCTGAGAATGCGCTTTAACCGTAATTTATGCTCCGGATGCACAAGCATGTGCCGTTCAGGGGCAATAACCATAGATGAGGACGTGCATATTCTTGCGGATAACTGCTCTGAATGCATGCTCTGTGTTTCGGCATGCCCGTCGGACTCTTTTGAAATACGGGGATCCGATTTCTATTCGCTGCTCGGTAGGCTCAGAAAAATCCAGTCGTCGGTCCGGACGCCTGTTCTGGGCTGTAATATCAGGACAGATGCTGCTTGCCATGGAAAGACCTTCTGTTTCGGTTTTTTGTCCGAGGAACATGTCATAGCCCTTTCTGTCTTTATGGGGGATACACTGCAGATCGATATGACAGGATGTGCGGACTGCAGAAACGGGTTTATTGTTGATGTCCTTAAAAAAAGAATCGAGCGTGTCGAAACAAAGACTTCCCTCAGGCTTTCTGACAGGATAAAGCTTGTGCACAGTAAAGCCGATCTGGATTTTCAGGAGATAGCGTATGACCGGCGGGGATTTTTCAAAGCGCTCAAGAACTTAACCTTTATGCAGGCAGCAGGACTATTTGATAATGATGATTCCGGCGAAGAGATGCGTTCATATTCATTAAAAAAACTGCCTTTTAAAAGGGAGCTGTTAAACAGGGCTCTGAAGGTTTTGCCGGAGGAAGCGGGTAGGGGTTTGGTAAGAAATTACTACTACACGGTTGGCGTTACGGAGAACTGCAATAACTGCTTTGCATGTATCGGCATGTGCCCTGCAGGAGCTTTGAAGATAGAAGAAACGGGGGAGGGCAGGGAACTTTTTTTCAGCAGCTCCCTTTGCAACGGCTGCGGCCTCTGTCAAGACTTCTGCATGACTAAGTCTGTCAGGATAGAAAAGGGATTTTCGGGAGACAACCCTTTTGGGTTCAGCAACACGAAAAGGGAAGTGTTATGCACGGCGTAAGCTGCTCTCGTTCATAACTTCCAAATGTTGTGCTATGTTTGCTGAAAGCGCAAATCTGGACCACGGGTTATGAGAGGAAATAATAGTGTGGATATCATGGATTCAAGTTTTAAGAGCAGGAGCAACATATTAATAGTTGATGATGATGAAACAATAGTTACCATGTTGTCACGCTTTTTATCAAATAGAGGGTATGCGGTAGCTGGAGCAACTTCAACAGAGGAAGCGTTGCTTTTGATTCATAAAATGAGGTTTGATCTAATCATGACAGATTTGAAAATGCAGCCTGAAAGCGGCGTTGAACTGATAAGGAAAATGAAGGAGACAGGTTTTCACAGGTCGATAATTGCTTTTTCAGCTAATCCGGAATATATTGCAGAGCTTAAGAGTTCAAATTTGGATGTTGCTGCGATATTTGAGAAGCCATTTGACCTGGGTGAAATACATGGTAAAATTGAGGAGTGTATACGGTGCTAAAGGTGGCAGTTGATTTTGAGAGACTTCTCGATGAGTCTGTAAAAGTGCATGGACACCTCTGTCCCGGACAGGTGCTTGGGGTAAAGATGTCTATGCTCGGGCTTTCGGAGGTCGGCATTACGGACCCGAAAGGAAAAGACAGAAAGAGCATTATCGTTTTTGTCGAAATGGACAGATGCGCAACTGACGCCGGAATCATCATTATCGGGTGCAGCCTCGGACACAGGACCATGAAGTTTCTGGATTTCGGCAAGATGGCGGCAACTTTTGTGAATCTCAGGACAGGCAAAGCAGTAAGGGTTGCGGCGAGAGAGGAATCGCGACAGAAAGCAAAGGAATATTTCCCTGAAATTGAAGATAAGTACGCTGCCCAGCTTGAAGCATACAAGATCATGCCTGATGAAGAGCTTTTTGATATAATGGAGGTGAAAGTTACCGTAAAACCTGAAGATATGCCCGGGAGACCGCTAACAAGGGTCAGATGTGAGAAATGCGGGGAATATGTCCAGGATGTGAGGGAGGTTTATAAGGATGGGAAGCTGCTTTGTCTGCCTTGTGCAGGAGGAGGGTATTACGAGATTGAAAACAACGCTACTTGTGAATGACCATTCGATCGAGCTTAATGAGTTTACAAGCAACTATATCGGAGAGGTTATTCAGGGGGTTGTAAGGGCGCTTGGAAAGAACGATGACAGGATGTCAGTGGAAATAGATGAAACGGGTTTGAGGATTTTCACCTCCAATGAGGAAATACCCCTGGTGAAGGAATTTGTGAGGAATTTGATAGAAAGCACTGTCAAAGGAGTTCTGTCTCCGTTGAAGGGTATTTTCTGGCTTCAGAAAATCACGATTTCTGTCGAAGCAACAACAGAGGCTTAGGAAATAATTTCATGATTTTTTTTCGCGCTTCGTTATGCAGAAATGCCATAACGGGAAAGCAGGCAGGATAGCCGATGGAAATCAGGTCAAAGCTCTGGATAGAGATTGACGGCGAGCCCGTCTTCGGAAGGGGAAGGAGGTATTTACTCCAGGCAATAGATAAATATGGTTCCATAAACCAGGCTGCGAAAGAGGTGAGCATCTCCTACAGGAAGGCATGGAGCTATATAAAAGCGATGGAGGAGAGGCTTGGTATTGCTCTGGTCGAGAGGCATGCGGGAGGAAAGAACGGCGGCGGCGCCACCCTCACGGAAGATGCAAAAGAATTCTTGAAGAGATATGAACAAATGGAAGAAGGGGTGAGGGAAATCGTTGACGAAAGATTCAGGAGGTTTTTTCTTTTAAAAGGCAAGGAGGACGTTTTATGTGCGATATCCAAAGAGAAGAAGATAAGGGAAAAAACACAGAAATAATGAGCTCGAATACTTCTGAACGTCAGGGCCTCCACACGTCCGAGCGTATCCCGGTGACCGAGGCAGTGGGTATGGTGTTGGCCCATGACATTACGGAAATAAGGCAGAACGAATTTAAGGGAAGGGCGTTCAAGAAAGGGCATGTGGTCAGGCAGGAGGATGTATGTCACCTCCAGAGGCTGGGAAAGGAGCATCTCTTTGTCCTTCACGTAGGTGATGACGAAATGCACGAAGACGACGCTGCCTTTGCCCTGGCAAGGGCACTGATGGGCGAAGGGGTCGGTATGCAGGGGGAACCCAGGGAAGGCAAGATAAACATCGTTGCCGAAAGAGACGGTCTTTTGAAAATCAATAAGGAAGCGCTGCTGAAATTCAACATGTTTGGAGAGGTTATGTGCTCTTCCCTTCATGATAATACCGTGGTGAAGAAAGGGCAGGTCGTTGCAGGTACAAGGGCGATCCCCCTCGTCATTAAGAAGAAGATTGTCGACCAAGCAGTGAAGATATGTAAGGAAGCATCACCCCCCCGTCCCCCCCTTGGCAAGGGAGGGCGGAGGGGGGGTGTCCTTGAAGTAAAGGAAATGAGAAAGCCGAAGGCGGGCATTGTAATCACCGGCAACGAGGTTTACTATGGAAGGGTTAAGGATGCTTTTGCACCTATAATAAGGGAGAAAATAGATGCCTATCATGGAGAAATTGTTGGACTCTACTACACTCCTGATGATGGACACTCTATCGAAGAGAGGCTACGGGAACTGGTTGCGGCAGGCGCGGATCTGCTCGTGGTCACCGGAGGCATGTCTGTGGACCCCGATGATGTGACTCGGTTTGCCATAAGAAGACTCGGTGTCAAGGACATGACGTACGGTTCGGCAGTGCTTCCCGGTTCGATGTTCCTCGTGGCATACATCGGGAAAAAAGGAAACGGGGAAAGGGAGAAACGGGGACACGGGGACACGAAGCTCTCCGAGGCTCCGAATCTCCGGGTCTCCGAGTCAATGATTCCCGTCCTCGGCATACCAGCCTGCGGGATGTACCACAAGATAACCGTTCTTGATCTGATCGTCCCGAGGGTGCTTGCCGGGGAGACCATCGGCAGAAGAGAGCTTGCAGAACTTGGCCACGGGGGATTGTGTCTTAATTGCAAAGAATGCAGGTATCCTGTCTGTCCCTTCGGGAAGTAAAAGAAGACAAAATAAAAAAAAGACTTGAATAATCAAGTAGTATTCTATATAATTATATATAAGGTTTAATATGTTAAGGGAAAAAGTTGAAGAGGTCCTTAAGAAAATAAGGATTGGCCTCAAGGCAGAAGGGGGCGATATTGAGCTAGTGGACATAAGAGACAACATCGTTTACGTCCGACTCAAAGGCGCCTGTGGCACATGCTCCATGTCTTCTCTCACGATGAAGAATTGGGTAGAGGCAAATCTTAAGAAGGAGATTCCGGAGATAGCTGCTGTTCATTCGGTATGAACAAAGAGCAGGGCGTAAAAGACTGTAATGCGTTATGCGTTATGCGTTACGGGGTTAAAGAGAAACCCCTCCATCCTCTCTTTCTTTTCACGGCGTTGTGCACTCTTATCACCCTCCTGTTTTCGATTCCACTGGATGCCGCTGATAAAGCAGAAATCAAGAACATCCGCTCCTGGTCGTCTCAAGGATATACAAGAGTCATTATAGACTTATCGCAGCCGGTGGAATTTACCAAAAAACGTCTCTCAAGTCCTGACAGGCTCTATTTCGACCTGAAGAATTCAAAAATCCCAAGGGAAATACAGAACAACCTTCCCGTGGGTGATGGCATTCTCAAGTCGGTGAGGGCAGGACAGTTCGACCCTGATACGGTAAGGATCGTCCTCGATCTCGAAACAATGGATGATTTCAATGCTTACATCCTTGATGACCCCGCCAAACTGGTGATTGATGTCAATGCAAAGAAACCTGAAAAACTGGTCGTCACCAGGAGAGTAGTCGTCCTCGACCCCGGCCACGGCGGCCACGACCCGGGCGCCGTCGGCAAGAAAGGTCTTCAGGAAAAAGACGTTGTGCTGAACGTCGCCCTGAAGATTAAAGAGATCTTGTCAAAGGAGCCGAATATTGAGGTGGTTCTTACGCGGGACAGGGATGTCTTTATACGGCTTGAGGAGAGATCCCTTATTGCCCTTCAGAAAGAGGCAGACCTCTTTGTTTCTATCCACGCCAATGCAAGTCCAAACAGAGGTGCAAGGGGGATCGAAACGTATCTCCAGAACTGGACCAATGAAGAAGAGGCTATACGAGTTGCTGCGAGAGAGAACTATGTTTCGCTAAAGAGAATGAAGGAGAAGATGGCCCAGTACAAGAGCGATGATCTCGGTAAGATCCTCAGCGACCTTAACAGGGACTATAAGAGGGATGAGTCTGTTGCCCTTGCCAACTACATTCAAAGCTCTCTCTATTCCAATGTTGCAAGGGTCCATGCAAAGACCGTTAACCTGGGGGTAAAGCAGGCCATGTTTTTTGTGCTCATGGGCGCCTCCATGCCGCCTTCCATCCTTGCAGAGGTCTCCTTTGTCAGCAACCCTGAAGAAGAAAGGCTCCTGGCCAGTGACTCATACCGCGGCGTCATAGCAAAGTCCATTGCATCGGGGATAAAGACATATTTTTCGTCATCTGCTCCTGTCCAGAAAGTGGCTGTTGTGAAAAAAGGGGACAGAGGGAATTGGGATGATCTCCCCCGTAGTGCAGACGTTCACGCGAAACCGTCCCGGGCTTCTTTTGCAGGGCGGTGAAGATCATTTGTTGCCCCGCCTTAAGATCTCGCTTTACGTTGTCTTCATTGTAAGCCTTTTTTTTGTTCAGAGCATACACCTCCATGCATTTACCGCTGCCGCTGTCTTTATTCTTGTCCTTGTGGCCCTTCCGCCCGGGAAGATAAAGAGCGGTCTTTTTCCCATAACCCTCTTCCTCCTCTTCACTTTCACCGGGAACCTCTTCTTCCATTCGGGCAGGATCATTTATAGCAGCGGTTTTCTGTCCGTTACTGATGAGGGACTCCTCCTGGCAGGCGTCAGGACCCTGAGGGTTTTTTCGATGATATTCGCTGCAAAGCTATTGACAGCCGTGCTTTCTGTTGACGAAATGATCCATTCCCTGGAAAGCATCCTGAGGCCTCTGGAGAGAATCGGCATACCGGTAAGAGACTTTTTCTCGGTCATGGGATTGACGCTTAAATGCTTCCCGGCCCTGACGGCCTATCTCCTGAAGGAGTACAGGGAAAATATGAAGGATGACGGGATTCGGGGCTTTCGTCAACGCATGAGACACATGGTATCATTTCTCATGCCGGTGTTTGTGAAGAGTATTCGATCCCCTGAGAGTTTTTTCGTTTCTTCGGACACAGCGGATTCATCCAGGAAATAGATAATGGCCATGGACATTGATATTTTGATCAGAGGAGGCAGGGTGTATGATGGCGCCGGAGATGAACCATTCATTGGTGACGTCGCCATAACCCAAGACAGGATAGCATTCATTACAAAAGGCGGAGACCGGTTCACAGGGAAGGTGAAAAAAATCATCGATGCAAAGGATCTCTCAGTGTCTCCCGGCTTCATTGATACCCATGCCCATTCTGAATTTACACTCCTTGCTGATGGTCGCGCTGAAGGAAAAATCTTCCAGGGGGTGACAACCGAGATCAATGGCAACTGCGGGTTATCTGCGGCGCCGCTGTATGGCGAAGCCCGTGAATACAGGGAGAATGACCAGAGGGAGATGGGGCTCGAAGAAAGGTGGTCGACCTTTGGAGAATATTTTCAGCTCCTCGAAAAGAGAAGACCTGCCATAAACTTTGCCGCCCTCGCCGGCCACGGAAACATAAGAGCCTCTGTAATCGGCTACGCCGACAGGGAACCTGACGGCGCTGAGATGGAACGGATGCAGAGTCTCTTGAAGGAGGCTGTTCGTGAAGGCGCCATAGGACTTTCTACGGGATTGATCTATCCCCCCGGCGTATACGCGAGAACCGGGGAAATCATCGGACTTGCGCGGTGTATCAAAGACCTCATCTACACGTCGCATATGAGGAGTGAGTCGGACCAGTTGATAGAAGCCATTGAGGAGACCATAAGAATAGGGAGAGAGTCAGGGATTGCAGTGCACATCTCCCACCTCAAGACCGGCGGAAGGAATAACTGGGCAAAGAGAGACAGAGCCCTCTCCCTTATCGAAAGTGCGCGTACTGAGGGATTGCCCGTGACCTGTGACCGCTATCCCTACACTGCCGCTTCCACAGACCTCGATGCAGCGCTTCCCGCCTGGGCCTATGCCGGAGGCGCTGAAGAAGAGTTGCAGAGGTTAAAGGACCCGGAAGTTCGGTCTGCAATAAGAAATGAAGTTGTCTCACAGCACACCGAGGAGGACTACTGGAACAGCATTGCCATATCATCGGTAAATTCGGAAGCTAACAGGTGGATGGAGGGGAAGACCCTCTCCTTTCTTTCTGAGAGGGCGAAAAAGGAACCCGTTGACTTTCTTCTGGACATCCTCCTTGAGGAAAGACTGAGGATCGGCGCGATCTTTCATTCCATGAATGAGGACAACCTCAGGAAGTTTCTCGCGAGGCCTTATTTGATGATCGGCTCAGACAGCTCAGTACGCGCTGCAGACGGACCGACGCGCAGGGGCAAACCCCATCCTCGGGGCTTCGGGACGTTCCCGAGATTCGTCGGACGATATGCAAGGGATCTCAAGCTGATGAACATGGGTGAGGCGATCCGCAAAATTACCCTGCTTCCCTCAGTGACCTTTGGCCTTGCGGGGCGGGGTCAACTGAAAGAAGGGTTTCATGCGGACGTCGTGGTGTTTGATGAAGAACGCATCATCGACAGGGCAACCTTTGAGGAACCTTTCCTGAAGCCTGAAGGAATTCATTCTGTCCTGGTGAACGGATCGCCGGTTGTATGGGAAGGGACCGTCACCGGGAACAGGCCGGGAAAGATATTGAGAAATGGGCGGTAGAGTGCAGGAAAGCATGCCTGTTATCGGTATTCCCATGGATCGGAATGGTGAATATCTGAGACTGAAACACCATTACTCCTCGGCCATACTGTATGCAGGAGGGACTCCGGTTCTGCTTCCTCCCGGCGGCGACCCACTGAGCTTTGTGACTGTTATTGACGGCCTGCTTATCCCCGGGGGAGGGGATATGTACCCGTCCTACTACTCGGAGGAGCCTCATCCCAGTGTCAAAATTGTGCCAAGACAGAGAACTGACTTTGAAATAGCATTGTTAAAGGCTATAATGGAACTGAGGAAACCGGTGTTCGGTGTCTGTTACGGGATGCAGCTGATAAATGTTGCCTTTGGCGGAAGTCTGTATCAGGATATAAAATCCCAGCTCGGAACGTCAGTTGACCACACAAGGGGATGCCACAGGGTCATCGGCAGTGGCAAGTGGCTGGGGGGAGACTTTGTGGTGAACACCTCGCACCACCAGGCGGTAAAGGAACTGGGAAAGGACCTCGAAGTTATTGCGGTTGCTGAAGATCACCTGGTGGAAGCGGTACATCTGCGCGATTATCCGTTCCTGTTGGGAGTTCAGTGGCATCCGGAACGGTCGATGGATCAGTTGTCCGTGCATCTCTTCATATCTTTTGTGGAGGCTGCCCATGGTTGCAAATAGGTTTTACTCTTTGATGCTCTTTGTCATACTGGCTGTCCTGGGCTACCTCTCCTATCAGATATTCCAGCCCTTTTTGACCCCCATTGCATGGGCCATGGTATTTTGTGTGGTTTTTTATCCCGCCTACGTCTTTACCCTGAGGTTTATCAAATTGAAGGCAGTGGCATCTCTCATAACCCTGCTGTTGATACTGATAATTATTATCGGCCCCTTCTCCTATATTTCGTATGCCCTGATCAATGAGGTGAGTGACATTGTGGCCAAGACTGACGCCGATGCAAGGAAACTTACCGCTTTCCTTTCCAATGAGCGGGTGATGAACATCTTCCGGAAGATTGAGCCTTACACCGGACTGGAAGGGCCTTCGGAGGAGGTTATCATTGAGAATACCAAGAAGATCGGGCAAAAAATCGTGGAGGGGCTCTCATCGGGATTCGGGAACGTAATGACTGTTGCTGCGAATTTTGTCATTATGGCCTTTACTATCTTCTTCTTTTTCAAAGACGGCCCGGGGTTTCTCCAGAGGATCAGGAATTACCTTCCGTTTTCAGAACAGAACAGGGACAGGCTGACAACACAGATAAAAGATATGATCGTCTCCACGATCTATGGCGGTGTGGTTGTGGCCATTGTTCAGGGAATCCTCGGGGGCATTGCCTTTGCCATACTCGGTATAAGATCACCCATCTTCTGGGGATGCGCCATGGCCCTCATGTCCTTTGTGCCCATGCTCGGAACCGCCATCATCTGGCTGCCGGCCAGTGCCGTCCTCCTGTTCCAGGGAGCATACGCGAAGGGCATTGCCCTCATCCTTATCGGGATATTCGTTATCAGCATGGTGGATAATGTTCTGAAACCGCTCATCATAGGTGGCAGGACAAAGATGCCGACGATCATCATATTCTTCACCGTCCTCGGCGGCATAAAAGTTTTTGGACTCCTGGGGCTGGTGATGGGACCCCTTGTGTTTGCTCTCTTCCTGTCGGTGTTCGAGATCTTCAGGACAATGGAAGGCGAGGCAAAACAGTCCTCGGATTATTGACTTGACCCGCCCATCCCGCTTTTTTTTGCTTTCCTGCCTTCTTGTCCTTCTTATTCTCCTTTCCTGTTCCCATCGGAACAGGCTCAGTGGATATGTCTATTACCGGCTCAGCTCAAACCCCACCACCCTTGACCCGGCTTTAATTGTGGATGTGACTGGGGGCACCATTGCGGCAAAGCTTTTTAATGGCCTTGTGAAGCTTGATGAAAGCCTGAGAATTATCCCTGATATTGCTGAACGATGGACAGTTTCTCCCGATGGACTCACCTATACATTTAGGCTTAGCTATGATGTTAAATACTCGACTAAACAATATGTTAAGGCTACTGACTTTAAGTATAGCTTTAAAAGAATCCTTGACCCTAAGACCCGTTCTCCCAATACCTGGGTTCTTGAGAAAATCGCCGGCGCAAAGGATTACATGAACGGGCGGACAGATGATGTCACAGGGATAAGGGTCATTGACGATCACACCCTCGAAATCAGGCTCGAAAAACCCTTCTCCCCTTTCATCTATCTTCTGACCATGCCTGCCGCGTATGTGGTTCCTGAAGAGGAGGTGCGGAAATGGGGACCGGACTTCTCCACTCACCCCATGGGCACGGGGCCCTTTGTTCTTGAGGAATGGCTTCCGAACAGAGAAGTAAGGCTCATGCGGAGAGACGATTACTTCGGCGAGAGGGCGAAAATCAAGGGAGTCGTCTATCGTGTCATCCCTGAGGATCTTACTGCAACGACCGAGTTCGAGCTGGGGAACCTTGATGTGATCTCTGTCCCTGCACCGGAGTTCTCAAAATACAAAAGTGATGCCCGGTGGAAAAGTCTCATGGCCTCTGTGAAGGGGATAAACACGTACTATATCGGAATGAACTGCTCGAGACCGCCTTTCAATAACATACATCTGAGGAGGGCAATGAACTTTGCCATCGACCGCAGAAAATTGCTCTCTACATTCTACGAAAGCAGGGGACGGCCGGCAGCAGGGCCGGTGCCTGACCTTCTGAGGACATGGGGCAGTCCTGAGCCCTATGAATATAACCCCGGAAAGGCAAGGGAGATGGTGGAGAGGGAAGGGATGGCAGGACGGACTATCCGTTTCTACATCACTTCTGACCAGGAGGTGGTGGATATGGCAGAGTTCATACAGTCTTATATCAGGAAAACGGGCATGAACGTGGAAATAACCCAGCTGGAATGGAGTGCATATAAGGAAGCGATTAACAAGGGCGAGCCTGACATGTTCTGGCTGAGCTGGTGGGCTGACTACCCTGACCCTGAAGACTTTCTTTATCCCCTTTTCCATTCATCCAACGCGGGGCCTGCAGGAAACAGGGCACGATATAAAAATTCCCTGGTTGACCGGCTTATCGAAGAGGGGCAGGCTGCCGGGAATGAAAGGGAGAGAATGATCGCATACGAAAAGGCAGAGAAGATTATCGTGGATGAAGCTCCCTGGGTGTTTTTCTGGCACAAGACCGATTATACCCTTCGGCAGCCGTGGATAAAGGGATACCGGATGTATCCCATCTACAGCATGGACAAGGGGACAGGGATACAGTATTGATCATATCCAGTGTATACATTTCCGTCTCGTCCCCTGTTCGCAGGAAGACATTTCGAAAATATGTTTTATGAGAGAGGGCCTTTCTTTAAGGTCCACATCGAAGTAAAAGGCACTCTCCATAAGAATTCCGACGACGTCTTTCATGCTCAGCAAATCCATTCCTTTCTCCTCAGTTGTCCCGAAAATATCTTAAATACATTTTTTACCACAGAGGTCACAGAGGAAACCGAGAAAGATCTAATTCTTTTTTTAATTTTCTACGAACTCTGTGTTCTCTGTGGCTAAATTTTCATCCCCCTTTGTGAGTCAAAGGCTCGTGTGGGTTTGCTCATGAATACCAGTCCCGCGTAAAGAATCAGCGGTTGCCCTTTTTCTTTCTCTTTTTTCCGGAAAGGTAGGCCTCTGAAGGCCTCCATCCAAAGGACACGAGACTCCACAGCAGACCCAGGACTCCTCCCATGACCTTCTCTGCCAAAAGGGTGATGATTGTTGCAATGGCCATGAACGGCAGGCATATCACATAGACCAGCCCGACCATGGGCCCCAGGACCAGGGCACTTATCCTCTGTCCGATGCTGTTTTCTGCCTGGTAGGTAAGCATTTTCTTTTCCTCCTTTCCTTTTTCTTGATTTCACTATAGCAGGGAATTGAACGGGATATAATTGGAAGAAGTTCTTAGTTCCATCAGAATTTCTTACTATATGAGGGGCAAAGATTTTCTATCGCTCTGGGGAAAGGATGCCTCTGAGAAAAAGGGATTTTATCGATAAAGCCTTGTGCGTTTGTAGAAAAATGGCTTGAGCACCTTAAGGGCTGCAACGGAAAGCGCGGGCTTGAACAGCCACGGGATGAATGACCTGCTTCCAAGGCAGCGCCCGCAGTGAGGATGAACAAGCTGAAACTTTCTGAACCCTCTCATGATTTTTCCCATTTCATCAGTGGAAAGCACTTCTTTCAGGGATGCAGTGGTGAGATTGCCGACTGCTGTCCGGCCATCAAAGTCTATGCAACAGAGCGTAACATCTCCGTTATAAAGGATGCCGAAGTGGTCCTTCATGCCGAAACAGTATCCACCCCATGCTTTACGTATTGGCCCCTCATCGAAGGCATTCCCCCAGTCTTCAAGAATATAAGTTTCGAAATGAACGCCGGGCGAGACCTCCACCACATTCCACTTGTACGACACCAGTTTCCGGATGCGCTCCAGCGCTTTTCTTCTCTTTACCGACTCCACCCCGAGAATGTCATAGAGAGCGCCCGCCCAGTAGGTAAGGGTGCCTCGCAATTCTTCCGTGGAAGAGATAACCCTCACTGCGCCCACCTTTTTCTCCATCTCTCTTTTCCGGATCCTTGTGTTCAGAAAACGGAATTTGAATAGTGTTTCCGGCCATCTCGACCTGTACGAACGGAAGAAGGTAAGGATGCCGCGGAGGTAAGCATCAAAGGTAAGAGTCCTCGATTTTCTGAGGGTGAAGGAGCGGGCATCAGGTGTCTGCAAGGAAATATCGATCTGGTGGAGATTGTATTCCAGAAGACGTTTCCCCACCTCACCCCCGAGGCCTGCGCTGTTTGTGGTGAGACCGATCTTCATCCCTCTGTTCAGGGCATGGGAGAGGATATCAAAAAAGCGGGGATGCAGAGTGGGCTCTCCCATCACATGAAAAGTGATCTTCTCACATATCCCGTTCTCAGCGATTTCATTGATAATGCGTTTGGCAAGATCAGGATCCATAGAGCCCGGGGGTCTTTTCATAAGAGATTTCGGACAGAACAGGCAGTTGAAGTCGCAGATATTGGTAAGTTCAATGTGAACCCTCTGGAGGGGGATCTCAATATGTCCGAATCGACGCTTTTTTCCCATGGAGGATCTTCCTGCCCATTATTATAGCGGCCCGCCCTATCGAATACAATTCTTGAGAACTCCTGAAGGATGCCTTGGGTGGATGGCTGGAGTCGGAGGGAAGTAAGAATTTCTCTTTTCAGAACAGTAAGCGGTTTTTTAGATAACTGGGGAAAAACCTCCGGGGAATCTTCCCCGGAGGTTTTTCTGGGAACATATTGGCAACCGTTATTAGAACAGGCCTTTCACTTTCCCGGTTTCCACATCAACATCGACTCTGCGGTAGGCAGGGTCTGATGCTGTTCCCGGCATGAGCTTGATCGCTCCTGCAACCGGGACAACGAAGCCTGCCCCTTTATAGGTCAGGATATCACGGACATGGAGTTTCCAGCCCTTCGGCACTCCCTTCAGGTTCGGGTTGTCGGTAAGGCTGAGGTGGGTCTTGACCATGCAGGTGCCGAGCTTTGCGATCTCGGGATCTTCCTCCATCCTCTTTGCCTTTGCAAGGGCTTCAGGAGAAAACTCTACGCCATCTGCGCCATACACCTCAGTGGCGATGAGTTCAATGCGCTTGCGGAGAGGCGTTGTAAGGTCATAGAGGAACTTGAAGTTACTGGGTTCGTTGCATGCATCCACAACAGCGTCAGCCAGTTCCAGGGCGCCTTCACCCCCATACTGCCAGTGCTTCGACAGGGCAACCCTCGCCCCTGAAGTCTCTGCAATCCTCCTGACTGCTTTGATCTCATTGTCGGTGTCGGTGTAGAAGGCGTTGATGCAGACAACGGGATTTATACCTGCCTTTTTCACAACATTTACCAGGTGAATGAGGTTCTCGCAACCCTTTTCGACCCATCCGATATTTTCTCCCTTGTATTCCTCAGGTATGGGCTTACCGGGAACCGGAATGGGCGCGCCTCCATGACACTTCAGCGCCCTTATGGTGGCAACAAGCACCGCAGCATTGGGCTTTAAGCCTGAGAATCTGCATTTCAGGTTCCAGAACTTCTCAAAACCGATATCGGCAGCAAACCCCGACTCTGTAACATTGTAATCGGCGAGTTTGAGGCCGACCCTGTCGGCTATGATGGATGACTGTCCGATAGCGATATTCGCAAAGGGTCCTGCATGGACAAGGACAGGCTGGCCTTCTATGGTCTGCATGAGGTTCGGATTGAGGGCCTCCACCATCCATGCGGTCATGGCGCCGGCTACGTCGAGATCTCCGGCCGTGACCGGCTTGCCGCTCTTGTCGTAAGCAACCACGATCTTCCCCATCCGTTCTCTCATATCTTTGAGGTCCTTTGCAACCGCAAGAATTGCCATTATTTCCGATGAAACGGCAATGGCAAAACCGGACCGCATCATGAAACCGTCGTCCTTACCGCCCAGGCCAAGGACAATGTCCCTGAGGGACTGTGCGCAGAAGTCCATTATCCATTTCATCTCCACGTTCCGCGGGTCGATGTTGAGCCTTTTGAGTTTACGCTTTGCAAGCTGCTCGTCCGTGTAGTTGAATTCGTGCTGCATGCGAGAGGTGAGGGCGACCATGGCAAGGTTGTGGGCGTTCATGATGGCGTTGATATCGCCGGTAAGTCCCAATGAAAACGGGGTAAGGGGAATGCACTGGGAAAGACCGCCTCCCGCTGCCGAGCCCTTGATGTTCATGGTGGGCCCGCCGGAAGGCTGTCTGATGGCGGCAATAACTTTCTTTCCCCTTTTCCCGAGACCCTGGGTGAGACCCATGGTGGTCGTTGATTTTCCCTCGCCCAGAGGCGTCGGGGTAATGGCTGTTACATCGATATACTTGCCGTCCTGCCTGCCGCTGAGCCTTTTCAGGATTTTGTTGAAGTCAAGCTTGGCTACATAATGTCCGTGGGGCAGGAGTTCTTCCTTTTCGAGCCCCAGTTCTTCACCGAGCTGATACACGGTTTTCATGCGCGTTTCGGCTTCTTCCGCAATTTCCCAGTCCGCATGTTTGGTTGGGTCAAGTGCCATACATTCCTCCTCATTTCACCATTGGGATTAGTTATTGTGGCCGCTCGGACGAGCGTTGTTAACCCCTTTAAGATATCGCAACCGAATGGTTGCTGCAGTGTGCGTTAATAACTGATCAGGGCGTTCAGGAACTTCTCGTTCATCTGTCTGAGGTTTTTGCTCAGAACAAGAATAAGCCTCTTCATTATCTTTGATGCGAGGAGGAGGTCTTCATTCTCCATTCTCTCAAAATCCTCTTTCGGTATGCACAGGACCACTGTATCTTCAAGGGAGACTGCATTCGCTTCGTGGATCCTGTGTTCGATGATCGAAAGCTCACCAAAGAAACTGCCCTTTGTCAGGACTGCCAGTGTCTGTTTCCAGCCGTCAGGGGTGATCTTTGAGATCTCGACCTTTCCTGAATGTATGAGGAAGATGCCCTTTGTGTCTTCCTTTTCCCTGAAGACATGCTCTCCCTTCTTGAAGGGGATTTCCTTAACCACGCCGGCCATTTTCTTAAGTTCCGAAGCATCAAGGTCCTCGAGAAGGATCTGTTCCTTCAGCATTTCCAGGCTTACCATGTCACCTCCGGGAGATATCTCTAAGTCTCTACTATATTTTAAAGAACGCAAATTTTCAAGGGGATTCTGCAAATCCCGGTTCAGGAAAAACGAAAGAAACGGACCGGTTCATCGGCTCTATAAAGCCTTTATCTTTACCGCGCAGACCTTGAGTTCAGGGATCTTGCAGACAGGGTCCGTGGCAGTGTTCGTAAGGACGTTGGCAGCAGCCTCCTTGAAATGGAAGGGGATGAATACCATGCCCCGCAAAGGCCTTTCCGTGATCTTTGCAGCGAGATCGATGCTTCCCCTTCTGGAGGAGACGGTTATCTTCTGCCCGTCGGCAATGTTAAGTCTTCGGGCATCTTCAGGATGTATTTCAACGTACGGCTGGGAGGCGATCGCCTCAATGGCAGAGGTCTTTCTGGTCATGGTGCCCGTATGATACTGGAATAACTGTCTTCCCGTGGAGAGCACGAAGGGATATTCATCATCCGGAAGTTCTGCAGAAGGCCTGTAGCTCACTGCGGTAAATCTCCCTTTTCCCCTGGGAAACCCTCCCTTGAAAAGGTATGGTGTCCCGGGATGTTCAGGGGTGGGGCAGGGCCACTGTATTCCGTGTTTCTCTATGCGACTATAGGTGATTCCTGCCACCGCAGGCCAGAGCCGGCCGATTTCCTTCATGATGTCTTCCAAGGAGTTATATTTCATCTCATATCCGAATCTCTTGCTCAACTCAGCAATTATCCAGGAGTCCTCCCGGGCGTCCCCGGGAGGGTTGACCGCTTTCCTCACGCGCTGAACCCGCCGGTCGGTATTCGTAAAAGTACCATCCTTTTCCGCAAAGCAGGCCGCGGGCAGCACCACATCAGCGAGCTCCGCGGTTTCCGTAAGGAAAATATCCTGTACCACAAGGAACTCGAGGTTCTTCAAGGCCTTAATAGTATGGTGCATGTCAGGGTCGCTGAGCACAGGGTTCTCTCCCATGATATACATCGCCTTGAGCGTGCCGCTGATCGCAGAGTCAGTCATTTCCGTTGCGGTGAGACCGATCTTGCCCGAGAGTGAGACACCCCATTCCTTTTCGAACTTCTCCTTTGCCTGGGGCATATCGACCTTCTGATATCCGGGATATACATTCGGCGCACAGCCCATATCGCTTGCCCCCTGGACATTGTTCTGCCCCCTCAGGGGATTTACACCGGTACTTTCTTTCCCCAGATTCCCGGTCATCAGGGCAAGGTTTGCTATGGAGAACACATTGTCCGTTCCGTGGGTATGCTGCGTCATTCCCATGGTGTAATAAATTCCGGCGCGCTCCGCCTTTCCGTAAAGCATGGCTGCCTTGATTATCTTCTCCTTCGGAACACCGGTGATCTTTTCCCCCACTTCCGGTGTGAACTCAGCCAGGGAGGCCCTGAATTCTTCGAACCCCTCGGTATGGTTTTTTATGAACTCGTTATCCTCAAGGCTTTCCTTCAGTATCACATGCATGATGGCATTGAGGAGAGCCACATCAGTCCCCGGCCTCTGCTGAAGCCAGAGGTCAGCGAACCTCACGAGATTTATCCTTCTCGGGTCTGCCACAATGAGTTTCGCCCCTTTTCTGAAGGCCTTTTTCATCTTTAATCCGATGATGGGGTGGGTCTCGGTGGTATTCGAGCCTATCACGAAAATCAGGTCATTGTTTACTATCTCGGGCATGGAGTTCGTCATGGCTCCCGAGCCGAAAACCGTGGCCAGACCGGCCACCGTTGCGCTGTGTCAATACCGGGCGCAATGGTCGATGTTGTTTGTGCCGATAACAGCCCTGACGAATTTCTGGAAGAGGTAGTTTTCCTCGTTGGTTGCCCTGGCTGAGGACAGCCCTGCGAAGGAATCGGGTCCGTGCTTGTCTCTGATACTCTTCAGCCTCTCCGCAATGTAATCCAGTGCCTCGTCCCATGAGGCTTCCCTGAATACCTCATTACGCGTAACGCGTGACGCGTCACGGGTTTTTAGAGTTATCCTGATAAGGGGTTTCTTTAACCTATCGTGGCTGCTGATGAAATTGTACCCGAATCTTCCTTTCACGCATAACCATCCCTCATTAATGGTGTCCGCCTTTGAATCCACCCTGATCACCTCATTTCCATGAACGTGGAGGGTGAGGTTGCATCCGCAACCGCAATATCCACAGGTGGTGTCAACTTCCCTTACCTCCTTCTGGCGTCCCTTCTGTTTCCAGGACTTGCCGGTGAGGGCACCTGTGGGACAAACGGCAATGCACTGGCCGCAGAATTCGCAGTCAAGGTCTTTCTCATAGGGGGGACAGATCTTGGATTTAAATCCCCGGTAGGCAAAATCAATGGCTCCAACACCTTCGACCTCGTCGCAGACCTTTACGCACCTGCCGCAGAGGATGCATTTTTCCATATCCCTTTCAATAAAGGGATTTCCGTCTCGTTTAGTATAGATTCTTCTTTCGCCCTCAAACCTGTTTTCCCTGATGCCGTAGAAATACGCAAGTTCCTGGAGGGTGCAGTCACCTGCCCTTTCGCATACCATACAGTCGTTGGGGTGGTCTGAAAGAATCAGCTCAAGAACTGTCTTCCTCAAGCTTTCGAGGTTGGGGCTGGTTGTGGTCACTTCCATTCCCTCACTCACGGGCGTGGTGCAGGAAGTTACCGGTCTCGGAATTCCTTTAATCTCTATGAGACAGAGTCTGCAACCCCCGAAGGGGGTAAGTTTGGGATGGTGGCAGAGGGTGGGAATGGAAATATGCAGTCTTTTTGCAGCGTCAAGAACCGTTATACCCTCAGGAACGTTTACTGTCTTTCCGTCTATCGTGACCTTTGGCATAGCTACTCCCTGCTTACCGATGCAAATTTGCATACATCAAAGCACGCACCGCACTTTATGCACTTTTCGGGATCTATTCTATGGGGCTTTTTCTTGTCGCCTGCGATCGCTCCCGCAGGACATGCCCGCCTGCAGGCACCGCAGCCTGTGCAGACCTCTTCAATGATGCTGTAGGTTAAAAGGTCTTTACATACCTTTGCAGGACATTTCTTCTCTCTTATATGGGCTTCGTATTCTCCCCGGAAGTATTTCAGGGTGCTGAGAATGGGATTGGGAGCTGTCTGTCCCAAGCCGCAGAGGGACGCTGCTTTGACATCGGCACAGAGTGTTTCGAGAAGTTCAATGTCCCCTTCTTTGCCGAGGCCTCTTGTGATCCGGTCGAGTATTTCGAGCAGCCTCTTTGTACCGATCCTGCAGGGTACACATTTCCCGCAGGATTCGGCCTGGGTGAATTCGAGGAAGAATTTTGCGATATTGACCATGCAGTCAGTTTCGTCGAGGACGACCATTCCCCCGGAGCCTATGATGGATCCGACGCGGCCCAGTGATTCAAAATCTACGGGCGTATCAAGAAGTTCAGCGGGAATGCAGCCGCCTGAGGGTCCTCCGGTCTGGACGGCTTTGAACTGTTTGTTGCCGATAATACCGCCGCCGATATCGTAAATGATCTCGCCGAGTCTAATGCCCATGGGAACTTCAATAAGTCCTGTGTTCTTCACCTTGCCGGTGAGAGCAAAGACCTTTGTCCCCTTGCTCTTCCCGGTGCCTATTGCGGAGTACCATGCAGCGCCGTTCCGGATAATGTAGGGGATGTTCGAGAGCGTCTCTACATTGTTGATGACCGTGGGCTTTCCCCAGAGACCTTTGTGAACAGGGAAGGGGGGCTTCGCTCTCGGCATGCCTCTCTCTCCTTCAATGGAGGCGATAAGGGCGGTCTCCTCACCGCACACAAAGGCTCCGGCCCCCAGCTTTATCCGCACATCGAAATGAAAGCCTGATCCGAAGAGATTGTTCCCGAGGTATCCCAGTTCATGAGCCTGTGCTATTGCAAGTTTCAGCCTGTCTACGGCTGCGGGATATTCCGCCCTGATGTAGACATATCCGAGACTGGCCCCGATGGCATACGCAGCGATCATCAGGCCTTCAACGACCGAGTGGGGATTACCCTCGATGATGGATCTGTCCATAAATGCTCCCGGGTCGCCTTCATCGGCGTTGCAGACGATATACCTTACGTCTCCCGGCGCTTTCCGGCAGGCTTCCCACTTCACTCCCGTGGGGAAGCCCGCTCCTCCCCTGCCGCGGATGGCCGATGCCTTTATCTCGTTGATCACATCCTCCGGCGTCATTGCAGAGACGATCTTCTTTATTCCGCTGTATCCGCCTACATTGATGTAGGCCTGGATGTCTTCAGGGTCTATGGTACCGCAATCCTTGAGGAGGATCTTCAGCTGCTTCGCATGGAAGGCGTAGTAGGAAGCGTCGATAAGCCACTCCTTTACAGGTTCCCCCTTTATAAGGTGTTCCTCGACAATCCTCTTTGCTATGTCGGGTTTTATCCCCTGATAGGTCACGCTCGTATCGCCGTCAACCACGTCAACGAGAACGTCCCTGGCGCAGAAGCCACGGCACCCGACCTTCTGGTAATGGCAGGTGAAGTCAAGTTCGATATCAACACAGAAATCGGTAATCGCCTTCTTGAAGGCTTCGATCACCTCCTTGCCCCCCGCGGCAAGACCGCCCGTGCCTATGCAGACCCTGACGACTACCTTTTTCTTGTTCTCTTCACTTTGTTCCACTGGATTCCTTTTTTTTCAATTCCTTGATGAGCTTTGAAGTGCTGTCCGCGGACATTTCGGCGTAGGCGCTGTTATTGACCAGGACCACGGGCGCGATACTGCAGGCCCCGACGCAACGTACGATCTCGAAGGTGAATTTCCCGTCTTCGGTTGTCTCCCCATCAGCGGCAAGGCCGAGGTCCCTTTGGATTCGTTCAGCGATCTTGCTCCCGCCCTTGACATGGCAGGCCGTCCCGCAACAGACGGAAACGATGTTCTTTCCCCTCGGTTTGAGATGGAATTGCGAGTAGAAAGTGACGACCCCGTAAAAACGGCTTGGCGGAATCTCAAGTTTTTCCGAAAAGTAATTGACCGCCTCTTCCGGGATATATCCGAGGGCGTCCTGCGTCTCCTGAAGCAGGAATATGACATTGCCTTCCTTTTCCCTGTACTTTGTTATGATGCCGTCGAGAATGTCATTCATAAGTTTGCCTTATGGGCGCATTATTATAGTTAATTATCTGAATTTTTTCAAACTCTTTTTTCAAACCCTTTTTTTAATACCGACCCGGGAAAAAAGCGCCCCGCCCGAAAAGGCGGGGCAAGTGGAGGTCAGCCCGGTACAGAAATCTATGCAAGCGCCTTTTCCGACTCTGTAAGCCAGAGGAGCCGTGAGCCATCAATAACATGCATGTTCATTGACTGCATTATCTCATTCGTCGCTCCCTCAAGTTCTTCCCGGCGCGTAAAGGGATTGAAGGCAACCACCGGTTTCATTTTTGCGAGTTTCTTTGTTTCACTCTCTTTAGCCTCCTTCAGAGGCGTTCCCATTGCTTCTGAAAGGGCGACGAATATCTCCCGGTGGGATCTTGCCTCACCGGCGGGCTCGACAGCCTTGGCCAGCTGTTTCAGCCTTCCGAGATAGTCCACAATGGTGCCGTCCGCTTCGAGATATGCTGCTGCAGGCAGGACCACATCGGCCTGCTTTGCAATCTCTGTGAGATGAGAGGTCTGCACAATGAGAAAATCTGTGGAAGGTCTGCGACTCAGCGGAACTTCCCCTACTGCATAAAGAAGCTTCATGCCCTCCGTGGTCATCTCTCCGTAGGTCTTCCCTTCTTTCTTGATCCCCATGAGGATTATCCCTTTTGCATTGCTCTCCACAGGCATCGATACGGCAGCGCCTTTCAGGAGAGTCACGTTTGCGGCGGCCGGATAGAGGGCAGGGGACGACAGTATCACAGGGTTCTTGGCGCCAACAAAGAGCCCGGCCGCTGCCTCAACCATCTCCGTAACCGGGGCGTCCGAGACTGCCGAAGCGAGTTCGCCGTCCGCCTTGATGCCTTTGTCCATGATTGCCTTCACCAGCGCCCTCAATGTCTCGGGCTCATCGCCCACAAGGTTAACCGCTGCGACTGATGAGATATTCGGCTCTGCAGAATTGATCGTGATCAGCTTTGCCCCTGCATTGACCCTTCTTCTGATGGTCGCATCGAGGGCAGGCAGCGCCCTTTTCCACTGGTTCGGATTGAGCCCCACAAGGACAAAGAGGTCTGCGGATTCGAGGTCAGCGCCCCCTGAGAGCAGCGTAGATTCATCGCCGTACAGGCTTGCGGTACTGTCAACGTTCTTCGTCTTTACCGCATCAGAGGCAAGCCTCTTCAGGGTCAGGGCGTCTTCATTAAGGATACCCGCCGGAGTGATGAATCCGGCATTCTCTCCCGCCTTCTTCATTTCCTTCGCAACGATTCCGAGGGCGTCTTCCCATGTTGTCTCCTGCAATTGACCGTTTACGCGCTTCATGGGGACCCTGACCCGCGTGTCTGCCTCGATGCAGTCAAAGCCGAAGCGGCCATAAGCGCAGATGTATTTTTCAGGTGAACCGTCAGCGGCGCCCGCGTTTACTTTCACAAGCCTGCTGTCCTTTGTGCTCACGCTTATGTCGCAAGCGTTGCCGCAGAGGAGACAGACGGACTTTACCTTGTCATAATCCCATTCCCTTCCCCTGCGCCACCTGTCGGCCTCGAGGAGGGCGTTCACCGGGCAGACGTCAACGCAACTGCCGCAGAATGTGCAGCCCGATTCATGAAGGGGTTTGTCGTTTGCGGTAGTGACCTTCGAGCCCACGCCACGCCCCATGAATTCAAGGACATTCGTCCCCTGGTTTTTGCAGACCCTCACGCACCTTCCGCAGAGGACACAGTAGTCAGGATCCCGCTTGATGAACGGGTTCGCCTCGTCAATCGAGAAACCGAACTTCTTTCTCGTGAAATTCGACTCCTTGATCTCGAAATCATAGGCATAATTCTGGAGGTTGCAGACACCGGCCTTCGTGCAGGTCATGCAGTCCAGGGGGTGCATCGAGAGGATGAGGTCTATCACGAACTTCCTCGTCTCGAGGACCTTCTCCGTCTTTGTCCTGACCGCCATCCCTTCCTTCACCTTTGTTGTGCAGGCTATCATGGGGGCCTTCAGTCCCTCGACCTCGACCATGCACAACCGGCACGCGCCGATGCCTTTTAATCCCTTGAGGTAGCAGAGGTTCGGTATATGGATACCGCCAAGCTCTGCCGCATCGATAAGGTTCATCCCCTCGGGGGCATGGATCTCCTTGCCGTCTATCGTAAGCTTTATTGTATTTGCCATTCAGACCTCCTCTTAATATGTTACACGTGACACGTAACGGCGTTATGAGTTTTTAGATTTTGGACGTCACGCATTACGCGTTACGAGTTTTATTTATACGCCTACCGCCTTTTTCTTCTTTGCCTCAACTATTACGATCGCTTCCGTGGGACAGACCTTCCTGCATTCGTCGCATTTGACGCACTTCTTCTGCCGTATCTCGAAGGGCGGATAGCCGCTATGGAAGGGCTTTTTCTTCTGCCCGAAGATCGCATGGTACTTGCAGGCATCGAGGCAGATCCCGCAGTTGTCGCATTTGTCGGGGATTACCCGGTACTCGATGAAAGCAGGGCACTTCATCGATGGGCAGATGCCACCGATATGCTTGTCATATTCATCCGTGCTCATCCATTGGAGGACAAATTTCGCGGTATCTTTCCCCTTCTTGCACATCGAGGATTCGAGCATGTCCCCCGCGATCCTCTTCAGCGCCCACAGGTCTGCTTCCCTGCCCCTGCCGTTTACGATGGTCTCGAGCCTTATCCTCGCTTCGTAGCTTCCCATGGCGCAGGGGAAACACCTTCCGCACATGGGACCTGCAAGAAACTCCGTCATGTAGTAGAAGGCTTTCTGCACGGGGCAGCCCTTTCCCTCGGCAAGCGTTCTTATCTCTTCAACCTTTAGCTCTCTCTTCTCGGTTGCACTTTTTTCAGTCATGCCTTACCTCTAATAGATATCCTCTGCCATATAGATAACCTCGGGCAGCAGGTAGGAAACCAGGTCCCTGTAAGAGACCATGCCGATGATCTTCTCGTCTTCCATGACGGGGAGATGTCTGATCTTCCTCTCCGACATCACCGTGATCGCCACACTGATGTCCGTCGAGGAGTCAAGGGTTATAGGTTTGGGGGTCATGATGGTTGCCATCGTCTCTTCCTTGAAGTTGATGTTCTTCGCAAAACAGTGCATGATATCCCTTTCAGTGAAGATTCCGGCCAGCTTCTCGTCGTCGTCAAGGACCAGGATGGAACCGACATTCTGGCCGTCCATGACGGTCACCGCATCGGCGACAATACAGGTTGTCTTGCAGGTGACCATCTTTGACGGTTTCGCTTTTAACAGATCCTTTAATGTCATTCTCGCTCTCCTTTCGAGTATCTCGATTTTTTCAGGAGGCACTCTGAACTGCTCCTCGAGTTTCACGATACTCTCTTTTCTTATTTTGACCGCACCGATGGGACACGCGTGGAAGCATGCCTTGCATTTTGTGCAGGAATCCTGATCGATAAAGAAGCGTTCCCTCGTCTCTTTCACCGCGCCATAGGCGCAGGCCTGTTTGCAGAGCCCGCAGCTGAAACACTCGGCAGAATTGATCACAAAGACGCCCGTGCCTCCGCAGATGTTCGCCCTGCAGTACTTTCCATAGATGTGCTCTTCGTATTCATCCCTGAAATACTTGATCGTGCTGAGGACCGGGTTTGGGGCTGACTGGCCGAGACCGCAGAGAGACCCCTTCTGGATTTGTTTTCCCATCTCGATAAGCCTCGCGATATCGCCGTGTTTGCCTCTGCCGCTTGTGATATCTTCAAGTATCCGGAGCATCTGGTAAGTGCCGATCCTGCACGGGGGGCACTTCCCGCAGGATTCCGACTGGGTAAAGGAGAGGAAGTATTTTGCCACGTCCACCATGCAGGTGTCCTCGTCCATGACGACCATGCCCCCGGAGCCCATCATTGAGCCGACCTTCCAGAGGGAATCGAAGTCTGCCGGCAGATCGAGAAGGCTTGCCGGCATGCAGCCCCCCGAAGGTCCACCGGTCTGGACTGCCTTTATTTTCTTGTCATTCAGCACTCCGCCACCGATGTCGAAGATGATCTCCCTGAGCGGCATACCCATCGGGACTTCCACAAGTCCGGTGTTCTTGACCTTGCCGGTCAGAGCAAAGACCTTTGTGCCTGGAGAGGTCTCGGTCCCGATACTTCTGAACCAGTCCGCTCCTTTTTCTATTATCGGAGGGACACAGGCATAAGTCTCTATGTTGTTCAGGTTGCTGGGATATCCCCACACGCCTCCGCCGGGCTCGGAGAGTCTTGGCGGGCGGGGCCTCGGGAATCCCCTTTCGCCCTCGATCGAAGCAACAAGGGCAGTGGACTCGCCGCAGACGAATGCACCCGCACCCTCTCTCACGTCAAGGTGAAAACTGAAATCCGTTCCGAGGATGTTCCTGCCGAGAAGCCCCAGATCTTCGGCCTGACCTATGGCATGTTTCAGGTTTCTTACCGCAAGGGGATATTCATGCCTCACATAGACGAATCCGAAGGACGCCCCGATGGCATAGGCACAGAGGAGCATCCCTTCGAAGAGACTGTGGGGATCGCCTTCCATGATCGACCTGTCCATGAAGGCGCCGGGGTCGCCTTCGTCGCCGTTGGCAATGACGAATTTTATGTTCCCGGGTGCGCTCTTTGTATGCATCCATTTCTTTCCGGCGGGGAACCCTGCGCCGCCTCTTCCCCTGAGGTTTGCCTTATCGACCTCGTGCAGCACATCATCAGGAGTCATGGAAGACAGTGCCTTTTCCAGAGCGGCATATCCCCCAACAGCGATATAGTGATGGATGTTGGTAGGGTCGATCTTATCATTATTCCTCAATGCAATCCTCACCTGCTTTTTGTAAAAGGGCAGATTGAGCATCTCCGGGATAGGATCGCTCAGGATGTCTTCCCGGTAAAGGGCTTCCCTGAACGGTGTGCCTGCGACAAAGGTAGAGCTTATGAGCCCTGATGCATGCTCGGGTTTCACTCGCTGATAGAAAATCTCCTGAGGCTCTGTCTTCCCGGTAAAGGGCTTCCCTGAACGGTGTGCCTGCGACAAAGGTAGAGCTTATGAGCCCTGATGCATGCTCGGGTTTCACTCGCTGATAGAAAATCTCCTGAGGCTCTGTCTTCATGATCGGACCCTTCTGGCACATGCCCTGGCACCCTGTCTTGATGATCTCGATTCCCAGTCCCTTTTTCCTGGCCTCGTCTTCAAGGGCGTGAATAACCTTGGACGAACCTGAAGCAGTGCATGCGGTGCCGCAGCAGACCCTTGCCCTTTCCCTGTCAGGCTGAAAGACCTCCGATGCAAGCCGTTCTCTCAACCTCCGTAAATCCTCTATGTTCTGTAACCTCTCCATCCGGAACTCCATTCTATTCTTTCACCATTGTGACCATCTTGTTGATCTTCTCCTGATCGATCTCGCCCACAACCTCCTCATTCACGGTGATTACCGGTGCGAGACCGCAGCAGCCGACGCACCCCACGGTTTCGAGGGTCATCGATCCATCAGGAGTCGTTTCCCCTTCCTTGACCCCGAATTCCTCTTCGAGATTCTGGAGCACCTTTGAAGCGCCTCTTACGTGACAGGCAGTTCCCACACAGACACAGACGATGTTTTTCCCTCTCGGCTTAAAATAGAAATGCCTGTAGAACGAGGCGGTGCTGTATACATCAGAAAGAGGAATATCGAGATTCCTCGAAAGTTCCCTGAGTTCGTCTTCGGGAAGATAGTTATGTTCCTTCTGTATCTTCTGAAAGGCGTGGATGAGAAGTCCCCTCTTCTTTTGATCTTCGCTCATAACCTCACCGACGCCTCTGTAGAATTCCTCGACGTTCATCCTATCCACGGGCATTTAACCTCCTTTTGCTCACGAGTCCATTATTATTTCAGAGCTTAAAAATTTATCACACCTCACTTCGCTATATCAACGTAACTATAAGTTTATTAACATTTCTAATTGCACCCTTGATTTAATGTCATTAAGAAAAGAGATGCCTGGGGAAGCAGCTGGATGTCAATAATCAAGTCTGGCCCTGATTCTTCACTTCCTGATTCTGAATTCCGTCGGAATGTAATGCAAGGAGAAGAAAAGCTGTCAGGATTTCTCGTCAAGCCTTTGATCCTGGGAACTCCCAGAAATGTGGACTACTCAGGCTGCGCGCGATGCGCCTGCCTTCACAAGGGTAGGGCGGAGGATTCTGACCGCCTCGTACGGGTCCATGCCCACAAGATAGCCCCGCTTGCCGCCGTTGATATAGACTTTCCGAAGATTGAGGATGGTCTCTTCCATATACACGGGGATTTCCACGTGTATACCGAAGGGAGATATCCCTCCTGCCTGATACCCTGAATACTGTTCCGCTTTGTCAGGGAGGCAGGGCGTGATGATCTTCGCTCCGATTATCCGCGCAAGTTCCTTTGTGGATGCCCTCATATCGCCGTGCATCAGAACGATAAAGGGATTTCCGTCCGCCTCGAGAAGAATCGTTTTCACCAGCGCGTGTTCATCTATGTTAAGTTCCCTCGCGCAGACCTCCGTAGAGCCTCCTTTTTCATAGGGGTAAAAGTGGTCTGTAAATGTAACCCCTGCTGCGCGCAAGATTTCCACCGCCGGTGTTACAGAGGACGCTTCTTCAGTCATGTCCGCACCTCGCTTCAATAGAAACTTCCCTATTTTATCATTTTGGAATCAAAAGCGCAGGTCCTTATGCCCGCGAGTCCTTCAGTTCAAAGATTTTCACTTCCCTTTCCTTGCCTTTCACTTTCGCGGATGCAAGTTCCTTTACCGCCAGATGCCCAAACAAGCCATTCTTTATGAGGGGTTCTATATATGCAAAAGTATTTTCTGTGATAAGGATCCTCGTACCGTATTGCCTTGTTAATTTCTCTACCCTGGCTGCAAGATTCACATGGTCTCCTATTACCGTATAATCCATCTTCTTCCCTGGTGCTCCGATATTCCCTATCAGAACTTCACCGCTATTGATCCCTATGCCGACATCAAGGACATCAGTACCTCTCTGCCTCCATATCTCCTGCAACTTTGTCAGTTTCTCTGACATGTCAAGGGCGCATCGTAAAGCGAGCTCGGCGTGATTTGGTTGCTCTATGGGTGCGCTCCAGAGCGCCATGATCTCATCTCCCACAAATTTATCAAGGGTCCCGTCCCATTTGAATATGATATCTGTCATCTCGTGAAAGTATTCATTAAGGAGGGAGACGACTTCCTCTGGCTGTCTTTTTTCGGAAAGGGAAGTAAATTCGATGACGTCCGAGAAGAGCACGGTCACCGTCCTCCTTACGCCGGAAAGAGTGGCCTTTTCCGGATTTTCGACGAGCTCTTTCACGATCTTCGGGGATACATAGCTCGAAAACATCTGGCGTATCTCCTTTGCCTTCTTTTCTTCATGGACGAACCTTATGACCGTCAAAGTGACAAAAATGGTAAACATGTTCGTGCCCGGATAGAGGAGATTTGCCCAGAGATTATGGTATACGAGCAGATAGCAGCAGACAAAGATATAGAGGAGTATGAAACCGGTGGCAAGGAAGGCACTGGAAATAGCCTTTAATCTTGGAAGAGTTAATCCAAGAATAATCCCGGTGAAGATAATAGCGATCAACTCAATAACACCGGGGCTCTTTTTTATAAAATTGTTTAAGAGAATGTTATTTACGACATTCGCATTCTTCTCCACTCCCGGCATATTGCCGGAAAAGGGCGTCACCTTCTGGTCGTAGGTGGCAAGGGCAGATGTCCCGACGAGGACTATCTTGTCTTTTAAGACATCAGAGGGGACTCTGTCTTTGAGCACATCCGAGGCAGAGATATAGGGAAAACTTCGCTCTTTTCCCCTGTAATTTATTACGGCCCTACCGTACAGATCGGTGGAGATAAACGCACTGCCAAGACCTATCCCGGAGCCGCCGTAGAGGATCATGTCTTTCATAGGAATGCCCAGGGCGACTCTCGCGATCTGGAGAGCAAACTGCGGATAACAGTCTTCACCGTAAGAAAGAGAAAGAATCTCCCATCGCTGAGATCCATCCATATCAGGCAGGGTATAGACATGACCGAGCGCTGCGACTGTGGAGATTTCGGGCAAGGAGGGCTTAACCTTTTCCGCCTTAACCGCAAAGTCCTTCCACTTAATTCCTTTTTGGCTTCTTACCTCCATGAAGGCAGAGTCCCAGAGAAAATCAGGGACTTCCTTTGGAGAACCGGCGACTGTCCTGCCCTGAGGGACCTCAAAGGCTGTGGCCAGTACTACGTTGTCCGCCTTTTTTATCGCTTCTGCAAGTTTTTCGTCTTTCTCAGGACTCTCCCTTTCGGTGAACATAACATCGATGCCTATAACCTTAGGTCCTGCAGCCGAGATCTTATTCACAAGCGCTGCCATAACATCCCTCCCCCACGGCCATCTGCCTATTTCCCCGATGCTTTTGTCGTCGATGGCAACGACGATAATATCCTTTGCCGGAGGCTGCTCCTTTATAAGGTTCCTCAGCCGGAGCCTGAGATCATAGGTTTTGCTTTCCAGATGTTCACGGATTATCAGGGGATCTTTAAGCTGCAGAACAACAAAAAACAGTGTGGAAAGGAAGGGGATAAGATAAAGCCAGAGCCTCTTCTTCATGAATAAGATTATACAGGTTCAAGACAAAAAATAAGAAATGAAGAAAAAAGGGTGCCGTTTACGGAACCCCTCAAAGTGTATCTATTCCCCTTGCCAGACTTACCGCCGTCCCTTGTCCCTTAGCCCCATCATTAATCTACGGGGGCCCCCCCAGGCCCATTATAAGGTGGTGGAGGCGGAGGATATATGTCCGGCGGAGGCGGTGGAGGTGGTGGAGGCGAAGGTGGTGGAGGCGAAGGCGGCGGTGGTGGAGGCGAAGGCGGTGGTGGTGGAGGTGGCGGTGGAGGAGGCGGTGGTGTTACTGACTTTGGGGCTATGGGCGCTTGGTCACCGCGAGGCACGAAAACATCTTCAGCAGTACCCTCCAATTTGGCAGGACCAGGTCCCCAAATCCGTATTTCTTCGAAGTCGATATCTCTCAGGAGTTCCTCAATTTCCGCGTCAGAGGCCGGCGATGGCTGCGGAAGGGGCTCTCTCTCACATACCTCAATCTTGAACCGCGGTTTAAGCACCCGTAGTCCTTTGATATTGGTGTCAGGGCTGGTGACGAACACTTCCTTTTCAGTCTCGGTAGTTATCAGTTTGCTGCATATCTTTCCATCGATTTTTCTCACATGATAGAGAATGATAGTCCCCCTTGCTGCGGCCACCGCAGTGGGTGTCTGGACCTCAAATTGGGTTTTCCCGACAACCGACTTCATTTTGCCGTCGATGAGATTGAAGATGGACTTTCCGCCTTTGTCCTTGGCGTAAAGGAATTCTTTTATTACTACCTTCGATTTTTCTCCCATACTCAGGACACTGTCGTCAGCAAAGAGCAGCTTTGCCCTGGAAGCCTCAAGGGTCGATACGGAATCCTTCAGGAGTATCCCGTCCTTTACCTTGGCATCTATAATCCTGTTATCACGTTCGATGACTGTTTTACCTCGAAGGGCAACTACCGTGCCTACCTCATCCTTTGCCATGACAATGTCTGACAATCCCACAATGGAGAGGGTAATGACAAGAAGTGTTATCAGTTTCAAGACTTTCATCTAAAACCTCGCATTCAGGAAAAGACTTGTTATTGCCCGTTTATAGTCGAAGACTGCCGTATTCGATTTGTTCCTCGTATAAAGCTGTCCCACGGTTACGCTGTATCGTTGTGACAAGAGTTTTGTGGCGGAAACAGAAGCGGTATATACATTGTCCTTCCTGTTATCGCCTGGTAACTGGAATGCGCCTTTGTAATTCTTGTGGTAGTAGTCGCCGTGAAGGTCGAGATATATGCTCCTGGGCAGTGAGAACTGTATCGCAGCAAGAACTTTGTCGCCCCTGTAACTCCAGAACTCCTGCCTCGTAGAATCTACGTCATGGGAATAACTAACCCTTGCGAGAACAGAAGGGGGGAGAGATATGTTCTGCGTTATCGCCACAAGGTTATTTGAGCCGGTTCTCTCTGCGTTGTTGAAGAAGAGATCCGAGTTCATGAAATGGGACTTCTTGTATTTATATTCTATCACTGTGGAATATCCGTTCCCTTCAGAAACGATGAGTGCAGGGGAGAGGGAATACGCGGAAGCGAAATTGTTCCCTCCTATGAAGCTATACTCAAAGGCGCCGATGCCCCTCAGGCTCAACTGAGGGGAAAGAGCATGGGTTGCCCTGAGATCCAGTAAGTGAGAGGAGACGTTAAAGTCGGTGAGTTTGGCGTGGAGGCTCTGATAAAGACTATAGGCAACGGAAGCTTCTGCCTGATCCGTCTTCACAAAATCATATCTGCCTTTCAGGTAAAGTACGGCCCTCCAGTCCGATTTTCTCGATATTCCCTGGGGGAGGGCGCCTTCAGCTCCGTTGAGGACCACATTGCTGTCATATTGAGTTCCCAGAGAGACATTTAACATCCATGGCTTCGCACCTCCCTCTAACGCAGCGACCCTCAGGTATTCTTTTGCCATTGCTGAAAGATCAGTGTTCGGGGCAGCGGCAATCGTCCTATTGAAATAATCCGCTGAGGTATTGTACGCAGCTTTGTTGAAATAGTAGATACCCAGCTCAAGGGAGGCGCGGGCGTCTCCGGGCTTCATGGCAAGGGCTTTCTTCAGGGTCGTCTCGGCCTCGTTATCTCCGGCACGACTCTGGGCTATACCGAGATAAAGGGTTGTCGTGAAGTCCCCCGGGCTGTCTTTCAGTGCAGATTCAAATTCAGTAATGGCCTCACGGTAATTTTTCGCTTCAATGTCTGACACACCCTTTGCGATATGCTGCTCATACGTTGTTTCAGAAGCGTAGGAAAAAGACGACAGAAGCACAAAAAATGCGGTCATTATTACGACAGTATAGTTTCTGATGGCACCTCCTTTTTTGAGCTTAATTATAAGGAAATTATATTGTTTGTCAAGGGAAAATTCCCCATAACCCGGTTGGGGGAGAAACCGGTTCATATCCTGATGGTCTCCCCGTCTCTTAACAAGCTCAGGTTTCTGATGCCCAAGTTCTTGAGTTCGGTTCTGATTGTCCTGAAATACTGAGGTTTCGTATGGGTAATGTATATCTTTTCGGGTAAATGCTTTACCTTTGAGAGTTCTTCCTTTAGTAATCGGCTGGTGAGATGGCCGGTCATGAGGGCGGTCTCTTTCATCCTGTTGGGAAAGGAGACCTCTATAATGAGGCAGTGAATCTGCCTGTCTCCAAGCTTTTCCCATGTTGCATCGGTGGGGCCTGTGTCGCCGGTGTAAAAAAACAGTTTTCCGTCACGGTCTTCAACCAGATATCCCACCGCAGGAACGGAATGGTTGACTTTGTAAGGCGTTACCGTAAAATCATTGATCCTCATGGAACAGCCGTCCCGGGCGGCGAGAAACTTCAGCACGCCGTTTCCGGGGCCTGGGATTATGGTGAAGTCAGGCCAGACCTGTCCGTTGAGGAGATTCTCCCTGATGGTCTTTATCACCTGAGGGATACTTATGATATTCACTTTGCATCCCTTGTTCTTTATGAGGAGGTTGTCCGCGAGGAAGGGGATACCCCTGATATGGTCCAGGTGTGCATGGGTGATAAAAATATTTCTTATCTTTTGCTGCCCGCTTCCGTCCAGCACATTGGTCAGGCTCCCCGCATCAAACAGGATTTCATCATCAAGGAGGAAGCCGGGGGGATTATGGCCGGGGAATTCTGCGCCTGAACATCCGAGGACCCTGATCTTCACGACCTAAAAGTTTCCTTCATGATAGGACTTGATGAACGCATTGACCACATCAGGATCAAACTGGGCACCTGCATACCTCCCCAGCTCTTCCAGAGCAGCCTCAGCGCTCAGTCCTTTTCTGTATGGTCTGTCCATGGTCATTGCATCAAAGGTGTCTGCCACTGAAATGATCCTGGCGATGACCGGGATCGTATCTCCCTTCAGCCCTTCGGGATACCCTGACCCGTCATACTTTTCATGATGCCACTTCACTCCCGGTATGATATCCTTCAGCTGCCTGATATGGTTCAGTATCTCTGCTCCGTACACGGCGTGCATCATTATTGCATTATATTCCTCAAAGGTCAACCGTTCATTCTTGAGCAGGATGTTATCCCTGACGCCGATCTTTCCGATATCGTGGAGGATGGCGGAGAGCCTGAGGTCGATCATGTCCTTCTGTGGCAGCCCCATGGCCTTTCCGATGGCAAGGCTGTAGTTCATCACCCGCTTTGTGTGTCCGCTCGTATAGGGATCCCTTTTCTCAATGGTCTCCGCAAGGGCGTGTACAGTTGCATAAAAGGTTTCCCTCAATTCGTCGTAGAGCCGTGCATTCTCGATCGCAACGGCGACCTGATTGGAGAGGGCGGTGAGAAGCTCCCTGTCCTCGCTTTCAAACTGCCCGTGCCTTTTGTTGATCGCCTCCAGCACCCCCACAAGTTTGGCCTTTAACTTTACCGGGAGACAGATCATGGTGCGTGTCTCGAACTCGCTTTTCCTGTCAGCATCCTTAAAGAACCGCGGGTCGTTCTGCACATCATTGATGATCACCGGTTCCTGATGTTCCGCCACCCAGCCGGCAATCCCCTGACCTTTCTTAAGACATATGGTCTTTATGGATTCCCCCTTTTCTCCCAGCGCCACATCAAAATAGAGATCCCCTGTTTCCCCGTCGAGAAAAAGAAGGCTTCCTGTCTCTGCATCCGCGAGCCGCACCGCTGCCTCTATTGTCCTTTTCCTGATTTCCGTTACGTCCAGGGATGAATTGATCAGTGCGGACAGCTCTATCAGGGTGTTGATCTGCAGCGTTCTTTCAGGGCTGTTTATGGTCATCCTGGTCAAATTGTAGCATAAATCTACCGTGACGTAACCGCTGTTTTTTCGCAGCATCACTCTGTCCGCTACCCGTGTTACGTGGATGTGAGAAGAGAAAGAAATAGGTTGATAATGGGAGGACTCAGGCACATAATAATGGTATGGATATAAATAATGTAAGGGAGGCGGTTCTCAGTCATCCCCTCGTTTCACGAATAGTAAGTGCAGAGAGAGAGGTCTTCCTCGTTGGCGGATATCTCAGGGATCTCCTGCGAGGGATAAGGTCCAGGGATATTGATTTTGTGGTGAGGGGTGACCCGGGGAGCATGGTGTCAATGATCTTTCCGGAAGGGGAGGGAAGCGTCATTGCATTCAGGGAAACCCTCCTTGTGAGGGTGGTTGTTGGCGATACCACCGTGGACTTTTCAGAACTGAAAGGAGAGATTGAAGACGATCTCTCCCGCCGGGATTTTACCGTGAACGCCATTGCATGGTCTCCGGAAAGAGGGCTCATCGACCCGCTGAAGGGAGTCAGCGATATCGAGAAGGGCAGGCTCAGGGGCATCTCGGAGAAGAACTTTATGGATGATCCCCTGCGCCTTCTCAGGGCATACCGCTTTGCAGCTGAACTGGGATGGACCATTGATCAGCGAACGAGAAGAATAATTAGGAAGTTAAAGCAATCCATTAAGGTGTCTGCCACTGAAAGGATCACTTTAGAATTATATAAATTGTTAAACTCGGGGGGTTCTTTCAATGCCCTGAAACAGGCATTGAAAGACGGCCTAATGGAAGAAATTATAGCTATAAATTCCGGTAAGTTAAGAGAAAATATTAAAGCTCTTTCGAGATTAAATTCGTTCCTTAAGAAGATACCTGAAGAATTGAGGTCCGATCTTGATAACACTTTCTCACAGGGGTTGTCTTTAATCGGCCTTCTCAGGGCAGAGCAGCTTCTTTATGGATCAGATATCCACAGGAGCAATCTGAGCCTGAGCAGGGCAATAGTGAAGAGACTTGTTGTCACGATGAAGCTTCTGGATACGTATAAAAAGAAAGAGGATTTGAATGATTCAGGAATCTTCGACCTGTTTGCCGGGGCAGAGGATGCGGTCATGGATTTTGCCTTGCTCACGAAAAAAATGAGATTCCTCAAGAAGGTTGAGAGATTTCTGCAGGTTCGCTCTGTGTTGGCTGCAGAGGAGGTCATGAGGGTAACAGGTCTCGAAGCCGGGCCAGAACTGGGCCGTGTCTTGCACGACATGAGGAAGCTGCAGTTTCTCGGAAAGATTAAGGATGAGGAAGGTGCAAGAAAGTGGCTGCGTGGCAGGGGTGATTGAAACTGTGCTGTGCCAACTTCTTATTAAACGCTTGCGATATGCTTTTCCAGACTGCGCATTGCATAGGGAAATAAATGAAAGAGGGAGCTAGATACTATATCAATGCTATCAATAGCCATCAAAGTATTATCATAGTATAATGAAAATCAGTGAATAACCAGGAGAGAACAGAACGCAGAAAGCACAAGAGACTTCCTTTTAGAGAAGACATTCTGGTAGACGGCACGAAATTGTGTACAAGCACGGATATAAGCGAAGGCGGTCTTTTTGTTTCTGCGATTCAATATTTTGAAGAGGGTAACGTGGTTGAGGTTACCATTCCTCTCGGTGAAGAGAAGATAACGGTTAAAGCGCAAGTCAAATATTGCCAACCAGGAATTGGTGTGGGGATTGTGTTTATTGAGCTGAATGATGAGCAAAGAACAAAAATTAGGGAATTAGTTGAGAGCATTGCGAAGTCTGATTAGCCTTTTCTGAATGTCCTGCCATTTTGACAAACTTCTTTTGGATGATTTAACATAAAAAGCTTTAAAACAGGCGTGGAGAGATGACCGAGTGGCCGAAGGTGCACGACTGGAAATCGTGTGTGCGCTAATCCCGCACCGTGGGTTCGACTCCCACTCTCTCCGCCATTTCCTCTCTGAGATTACGAAAGATTATCATGGACGATTTTCAAAAGACTGACGATACACGTTCTTCGTCTCTGCGCCTGCATTTCCCTGAGGATGAGGGGAAATACCCATGGCTCTCCATGCTCCTTGATGCCTATGCGATCATCGATGAAGGCGTTGCGGTTGCAGTAAAGGCTGAAGAGGATGAACTCAATGCAAAGCTGGCATGCAGGGAAGGGTGCGACAATTGCTGTCGTTTCCAAGGAGATATCCCCCTCTATCCGTTGGAACTTATCGGAATCTCCTGGTTTGCCACGGAAAAGATGACCGGGCTCCGGCGGGCAACTCTCAAAAAACAGCTGGCGGGCCACGGCGAGGGTAACCCCTGTCCTTTTCTCATAAGCGGGTCCTGTTCTATCCACCTCCTCCGTCCCGTGGCATGCAGGCAGTTCAATGTTTTCTATGAGCCGTGCGACGAAGGGGAAGACCCGTACTTCACCAGGAGGGATGATGTCCTTACTCCGATGCAGAATTACACGGACCGTGCCTTTTCCGCCATGCTCCCGTTCTACGGCATCCCCGATGATGCCGACGAAACCCGGGCAGTAAAAAACATCATTCAGACCCAGGCCCTCAACCTTCAGTCCTTCGACTGGAAAAATCTGGTGAAGATAATGGAAGATTTTGATTCGAGAAATTCTGAATCATGATGCTCTGTCTTGCCGTGTCCTGCGGCATATCTTCAAGCATGAATAAGTGTCAAATCTCCCAATCACTGTGCTACAATAAATGACCGACTTTTTGTTTTCCTGCAGTCAGGGAGTGGCCCTGCGCAACAGGATGGTGTGAACCCCGCCAGGTCCGGAAGGAAGCAGCGGTAAGCATTTATTTTGTGTGCCGCAGCAAGTTGTTCCCTGGCTGCAGCAAGACAAAAAAGGACCATGAGTTATCTCGTATTAGCAAGAAAATGGAGACCGCAGGGTTTTGAAGACCTCATAGGTCAGGAACCCATAAGCCAGATTCTCAGCAATGCCATAGTGCAGGGCAGGATCGCCCACGCCTATCTCTTCTCGGGCCCGAGGGGAGTCGGAAAGACCTCCACCGCGCGGATACTGGCAAAGGCTTTGAACTGCGAAAAGGGACCGACCTCTGTTCCCTGCGGGGTCTGCGCCTCGTGCAAAGGTATCGCCGATGGATCATCCGTTGACGTCATGGAAATAGACGGCGCATCAAATAACAGTGTGGATGATATCAGGGACCTCAGAGAAAGGGTGAAATACGCTCCTGCGGGAGGGCAGTACAAGGTCTATATCATTGATGAGGCCCATATGCTGTCCGGCCCGGCGTTCAACGCCCTCCTTAAGACCCTCGAGGAGCCCCCGCCCCATGTGGTGTTTGTCCTGGCAACAACCGCCCCGAGAAAAGTGCCTGCCACGGTGCTTTCCCGGTGTCAGCATCTCCCCTTCAGGAAAATACCGTTCCCGAAGATCAAGGGGAGGCTCAGAAAGATAGTAGATTCAGAAGGGATAGTCATATCGGATCCAGCCATAGAGATGATTGCCAGGGCTTCCGAAGGAGGCATGAGGGATTCCCTCACCATCCTTGATCAGGTATCGGCCTTTTCTTCCGATATAAAGGAATCGGATGTCAAGGATCTCCTGGGCATTGCCGATTTCGCTGGCCTCTCGGAGATTGCCGCATCCATTGTCAGAGGTGACAGGAAGCGTATCATTGAGGTGATAGCAGAACTTACCGACAGGGGGACAGACCTCAAGTCCTTTACCAAAGACCTCATGCAGTTTTTCAGAGACCTCCTCGTTGCAAAGGTCGTGAAGAGACCGGAAGAGGCGCTGGAGGTGAATGAGCGCGAACTCAGCGTTATGAAAGAACTCCTCGGAATGACTTCGGAAGAGCATCTCACGCTCCTGCTTTCCGAGATGATCAAGACGGAGGGCGAAGTGAGGATTGCTTTTTCACCCCGCGTTGCCCTGGAAGTGGCGCTTGTCAGAGCGAGTTTCCTCAACGTCCTGAAGCCCATACAGGAAGCCATCGAGAACCTGGAGTCCTTTGTTGCGGACAAGAAAGGACAGTCTGAAAGAACGCGGGACATTTCGGATAAGCCTGCTGTGGTGAAGCCCCTGGTGGAGAAAGCCGTGGTCGAGGAAGCTGTTGTGAAAGAGCCTGTGCGTGAGGAATCCCAGCCCTCTTCAGAACCTCAGCCCCCTGTCATCCCTGAAGATGCTTCTCCTCCTGACAATGCAGATATTCCTCAGTCCCCCAAGGGAGGAGAATTCCGGGACGACCTCATAAAAAAACTGGAAGAGGCAAACCACCTGCTGGCAATAAAACTGTCCGAGGCCGAAATGAATCTGGACGGTGATTCCCTTGTCATCACCTTCAGCGGGGGAGCGGCCATTCATGCCGATTCCGTGAAAAAGAATATGGACGCAGTACGATGCGCAGCTGAAGAGATTCTAGGGAAAAAAGTTTCCATAAAGATTGACACCGCAAAAAAAAAGGTTCATCGAAGGAAAGAGCTGAAGGAAAAGATATTGGCGGAGCCCCTGGTACAGGAAGCCATCGAGTTGTTTGAAGGCAGGATCGTGGATATAAGACCTATGGACAATACAAAGAACGGAGGGAACAATGTCTAAGAAGATGCTGGGCGATATCATGCGCGAGGCGCAGAAGCTTCAGGCGGAAATGCAGCGGCTGCAGGAAGAGGCAAAGACAAAGACCGTGGAGGCGAGCGCAGGCGGGGGCATGGTCACGGTAGTGGCAAACGGCGGGGGCGAGATCGTCTCCATAAAGATAGAAAAGGACGTGGTGAACCCCGATGACGTGGAGATGCTCCAGGATCTGATTCTGGCTGCCGCCAATGAGGCGCTGAAGAGGGCGCAGCAGATGGTGAATCAGGAGATGGCGAAGCTCACGGGGGGATTGCAGATACCCGGCCTTGGCGGAATGGGAAACATTTTCGGATGACGCTGGGCATTATCGAAAATCTTATCAACGAGCTGACGCGGCTTCCCGGCATCGGCAGGAAGACCGCCCAGCGGCTCGCATTCTTTATCCTCACCATGCCCGAAGATGAAGCAAAGGCCATTGCGAAAGCAATCAGCGAGGTCAAGGAAAGGGCTCGGTTCTGCAGTCAGTGCTTCAATATCACCGATGCAGAGGTTTGCGAGATATGCAGAGATGAACAGCGGGACAAGAAAAAGATCTGCGTAGTGGAAGAGCCGAGTAATATCCTCGTGATCGAACGGGCCAGGTTTTTCAACGGTCTGTATCACGTTCTGCTGGGTTCCCTCTCTCCCATTGACGGGATCACGCCGGAGAAACTCAAGATCGATGAACTGGTTCACAGGGTTCAGGCAAACGGTGTGGATGAGGTAATCATCGCCACGAACCCCAACACAAAAGGGGAGATCACGGCTCAGTACATCAGGGAGTGCTTTAACGGTCATCCGGTGAAAGTCACCAGGATCGCATACGGTCTTCCCATGGGCAGCGATATCGAATTCGCGGATGAGGTAACGCTGAGCAAAGCCCTTGAGGGAAGAAGGCAGATGTAAAATAGCGTTTAGCGCATAGTGTATAGCGTGTTTTTGTCTGTTCTACACGCTATACCCTGCACGCTACACGCTTGGCGTATTCTGAATACAGTGCCACTTGTAAGGAGTGCTATTTGAGATTAGCCATCATCGGACTTTCCAATTCAGGCAAGACAACGGTTTTCAATGCCCTTACCGGCCAGAACCTTGAAACCACCATTTATCCAACAGTGAGCGGTGAACCGAACTTAGGCGTGGTCAAAGTGCCTGATTCCAGAGTTGAGAAGCTTGCCGGAATCTTCAAACCCAAAAAAATCACCCACGCCGCTGTTGAGTACGTCGATTATATCGGGCTCACAAAGGGAGACGTTGATCAGAACAGAAAGGTGTTTGACCTGATAAAGGATGCGGATGCCATTGTCCATGTGGTGAGGGCCTTTGAAGACGATTCTGTTTCCCATCCCCTGAATGAGGTCAATCCCCTCAGGGACATTGAGACCCTTGAACTGGAACTTATCTTCGGCGATCTGGAGTTTGTGGAAAAGAGACTGGCGAGAATGGAGGAGGGGTCAAGGAGAGGGAAGAAGCCCGATGAAAAGGAAAAGAAGCTCCTCCAGAAATGCAAGGATGCCCTCGAAAAAGAGATCCCCCTCAGGAATGTCGCCTTTGACGAGGAAGAGGAAAAGGCGATGAAACCCCTCCAATTTATATCCACAAAGCCAGAGGTTGTAGTGCTCAATATTGGAGAGAGTGATTTGAATGCGGAAAAAGTAAGGAATATTCAAAAAGAAGCAGACAGGTATTTTGAGAGCAGACCCCCCCATCCCCCCCTTGCTAAGGGGGGGATAATCACGTGTTACGCATCACTTTCTCTCTGCGGAAAGATCGAGATGGAGATTGCACAGTTATCCCCTGAAGAGGCAAAGGCATTCCTTGATGACCTGGGAATTCAGGAGCCTGCCCTGAACAAACTTATCCATGTGAGCTATGACCTCCTGGGGCTCATATCCTTTCTCACCGTGGGTGAGGACGAGGTGAGGGCATGGACGATAACGAAAGGTACCAGCGCCCACAAGGCTGCCGGAAAGATACATTCGGATATCGAACGGGGATTCATCAGGGCAGAGGTGGTGGGCTACGACGATTTCATTTCTTCCGGCACTATGCATGTCGCACGGGAAAAGGGTCTCCTGAGGCTGGAAGGCAAGACCTACGAGGTGAAAGACGGGGACATCATCAACTTCAGGTTCAATGTCTGAGCTCCTCTTTCATACTGTCGCGAATATCCGGCCGCAACAATAAGTCCTCAAGCTGGAAGGCATACAGTTTTCTATGGATTTGCTTCTTAAGGGAATAGCAAAGGAAGAAGGGCTGCTGGTTGTCAGCCTCGTCAGTACCGAGACCGTGGAGAAGGCCCGCTTGATCCACGATACCTATCCCACTGCCACTGCAGCCTTTGGCAGGGTGCTGGGCGGGGCTCTCCTCCTTTCTTCTCTTCTCAAGGAAGGTCAGAAGGTAATCCTCCAGGTGTCCGGTGACGGACCTCTCAAGGAAATGGTTGCCGAGGCTGACTGGCTCTGCAGGGTGAGGGGTTACGTGAAGAGACCCCACATCCATCTTGAACTGAAGGATGAAAAGCTGGACGTGGGAAGGGCCGTGGGAAAGGGGATCATGCACGTGATAAAGGACCTGGGGCTCAGGGAATACTACCGTGGAAGTGTCCCCTTGCAGACAGGGGAGATTGCCACGGACCTTGCTTATTACCTAACCGCTTCCGAGCAGATACCCGCTGCAGTATCCCTGGGAGTCTTTGTGGATACCGACAATGCGGTAAAGGCAAGCGGAGGGTTCATGATCCATGTCCTTCCCGGTGCGACAGACGAGACGCTGCGGTATCTGAAGGAACGCTTGAAGAAGTTTCCGCCGGTCAGTTCCATGATCAGGGAAGGTTGCGGGCCGGAGGAGATCATGGAAAAGGCCATGGGGCTCCCCGTGGAGGTTCTGGAAAGGAAGGAAGTTCACTATTACTGCCCGTGCAGCAGGGACAGGGTTCTCGACACATTGGTCGCTCTTGGTGAAAAGGATATGAATGAGCTTGCCGAAAAGGACGAAAGGGTTAATGTCCAGTGCCGGTTCTGCATGAAGGAGTATTCTGTTTCACGGGAGGAACTCCTCTCGCTGCTGAAGGCTATGAAGAACAGCAGCGGGTAGAGGATCGCTATCTCCAGTTGCGAAGAATGCTTGATACTTTATCATAAATTAATGTATAGTTACACTTAACGATGGAGATAAGTAGCGGAAACAGGTCCTGCGGCTTTACTTCATCTGTCGAAGCATCCCACCTCATAAATAGATATGGAAATGGTGCACCCTGGGTAAAGCATTGCTCGGCTGTTTCTCGAGTTGCGTCATGCCTGTCCGACATCTTTGCAGCGAAATATGCCATTAACATTGAATTCATTCGAACTGCTTCTCTACTTCATGACATAGGCAGATATAAGACCCAGGACCCCATATTGCATGGGATCGAAGGCTATAGACTTCTCATCAGCCTGGGCTATGTGGATGAGGCCTTTGTTTGCGCCTCACATGTTCTCTATGGTCTAAGTAGCGCCGAGGCATCAAGGTATGGGTTGCCGGAACAAGACTTTATTCCAATCTCTTTTGAAGAGAAGCTTATTCCTTTAATTGACTTCCTGGTGGAGCATGATCGAGCCGTATCGTTGGATAAGAGATTTGAATCATTGAGGCTGAGAAACAGCGCGAATAAAGATTTCTTGATGAAACTGGAAAAGGCAGAAGTAAAAGCGAGGACATTTATGCACCGGTTGAACAGTGAATTTAATATTTCAATGGAGGAACTTGCGGCAAGAATCCTCCAAAAGGAATGATTGATCAATACCGCCTTGATCGATAGTAAAGGTAGTGGAGCTTGTCTAAAAACTATTTCAATATAAAGTCGTCATTCTCGCGAAAGCGGGAATCCAGTATTTTAAATGTTCTGGATTGCCCGATCAAGTCGGGCAATGACAAAATCTGAGTTTTTAGACAGACTCAGTGTGCTATGGTGAATATTACGATTCGGGAGGCAAACGTAGAGGACTTGCCGAGTATTCTTTCTCTTCATGCACAACTCGATGAGGGAGATGTCCTGCCGGTTAAAGAGGCGCGAACGATCTTCGGTGGAATCAAAAGATATCCCGACTATCGGATTTATGTCGCTACAATTGATAAAGAGATCATCGGAACATTTGCATTGCTCATTATGGATAATCTTGCTCACATGGGCGCCCCTTCAGGAATCATTGAAGACGTGGTAGTGCATCAAGATTGGCAGAGAAAAGGAATCGGAAAACAGATGATGAAGTTTGCAATGGACTATTGCAGGGCAAAAGGCTGTTATAAGGTTGCTTTGTCCAGTAATCAGAGGCGAGACGAGGCTCACCGTTTTTATGAGTCCCTCGGTTTTCAAAGGCACGGATATAGCTTTGTTGTGGAACTCAACAAGGATGGATGAGGCGCTATTTTGAAAGTGTGCGATACGATGATAAAGTATACGGCTTTACTAAAAACCTACAAGAAGAACGGAGAATATTTTTTTGGAAAGTTTTGATAATCAGGTGGACTTTTTCTCTCTCGTCAGACAAAATGCGATTTTAGAGAGCATTCTTGACTGTATCTTTGACGACCTGCTGATTATAGACAAGAAAGGCTTTATCATTCACATCAGCCGGAACACCAGCGAT
>JAMCQB010000040.1 GCA_023382175.1 Nitrospirota bacterium
GGCTATATCGAAGGAGGCGTGCCCTGGGAAAAGGGATTTTTCCTGGAACCGAAGAAGGGGCCCGGCTTTTTCCTCATCCCTGTGGACCACGACAGTAATAATATAAAAGTGTTCGTGGTGGCTTCCTCGGTCTGGGACGTTACAGTGATGGGATGAGGATAAAAGGTCCCTGCTTAACTCTTTTTCTTGTGGTTGCTTCCCTCTCTTTTCTCTTAACGGAAGGACCTGTCAGGGGAGCCTTCGGCGCCGACTTTACCATCGAGACTATCCAGAAGGCTTACGAGAACATAAAGGACATAAAGGGAAATTTTATCCAGAAGAGCGCTATCAGAGACCTCAAGCGGACTGATACATTCAAGGGTTCACTTCTCATAAAGGTGCCTTCTAAGATGAGATGGCAGTATTACGGCGACAATAAACAGAACACAGAGGTCATCATCAATAATGAGGAAATAATCATTTACCAGAAGAGCGAGAAACAGGCCTTCAGGGGAAAGTTTGACCGGGAAAGTTACGGTCAGGCGCCCATAGCGCTGCTGGGGGGATTCGGCAACATCGCAGACGAATTCGAAGTGGCGTCAAAGGAGGGAAAGGTCCTGCTTAAGCCGAGAAAGGGCATGAGCGGCGTGGTATCCATAGAGATAACCCCCTCGGGTGGAGACTTTCCCATAGGTTCCTTGACGATCATTGACAAACGCTCCAACAGGATCGAGATCACCTTCAGGGATATTGTCCTCAACTCCGGAATCAAGGACTCCGCCTTCGGTTTTTCCGTGCCGGAAGGGGTGAGCGTTTTCGAATATACGAAGCCGCAGTAACCCATGCTGATCCTCGGTATCGACACATCATGCGATGACACCTCTGCCTCTGTGGTGGAGGATGGAAAGAGGATACTCTCCAATATCGTATCGAGCCAGGAGGACATTCATAAGAAATACGGCGGGATTGTGCCTGAGCTTGCTTCCCGCAGGCATATCGAGATGATATGGCCGGTAGTTGATGAGGCATTAAAATCCGCAAATACCAAGCTTGATGAGCTCTCTGCCGTAGCGGTATGTTACGGCCCCGGTCTCATCGGCTCTCTCCTGGTGGGATGTTCCTTTGCAAAGTCCGTATGTTTCTCTAAGGGCATTCCCCTCGTCTCGGTGAACCATATCGAGGGGCATATCTTTTCCTCTTTCCTGGATGAAGGGGGGCCCTTGGTGGACAAAGGGTTTGCCCAGGGCGCTCCTGAGTTCCCTTTCATCTCCCTTATCGTTTCAGGCGGACATACGAGCCTGTACCGGGTGGACGGGTTCAGAAGATACAAAGAGCTGGGAAGGACGCGGGACGACGCTGCAGGAGAGGCCTATGACAAGGTAGCAAAGCTCCTGGGCCTCGGTTACCCGGGAGGTCCTGCAATCGACAGGCTGGCCCATGAGGGAAACCCAGCAGCAGTGGATTTCCCCAGGGCGTATTTGCCCGGGGATTTTGACTTCAGTTTCAGCGGGCTCAAGACAGCGGTATTGAATTTTCTCAGGACGAAGGTCGGCAGTCGGAAACCAAACGCGGAACTCCGAACGTTGAACTCCGAACTTGTGAAGGACATCTGTGCCAGTTTTCAGCAGGCGGTAGTCGACGTCCTTGTGAGAAAAACGGAATGGGCGGCGAAAGAGGAAAAGGTGAGGAGGGTGACGATATCGGGGGGAGTGGGAGCGAACAGCGCCTTAAGGAGGGAGTTGGCCCTGATGGCGAAAAAAGGGGGGCTTCAGTTATTCATCCCGCCCGCGGCCCTCTGTACTGACAACGCCGCCATGATCGCGGCTGCGGCGTATCACCATTTCATTACCCACGATATTGCTGGTATGGAACTGAATCCCGTAGCATATCTGCCTCTGTGAAAGAAGGGCCCCCCGACCCCTGAACCCTGTCTCTCACCGGTCATTTTTTGTTATTATACCTTAATGAAAGGTTATGTCGTTATCATTGGTATCCTCGTCCTCATCGTTTCCGCCCTCATCACGCTGAATATTTTTTTCCAGCAGACCCTCCAGATGGAAATGGCCGAGCAGTTCAATAAACAGCAATTGCTCCTGGCCACTGCAGAGGCATCCAACATCCAGTCCTATGTCAATGGCCTCAAGGACGAACTTTGGCATATCGCTGTTGTGGTGTCGGGGCTGAGAATAAAGGAGAAGCGGGATTTCTCTCATCTGGTAACTGAATTTTTCAAGGGGAAAGACATGATAAAGACAGATATCGCCTTCTTCGACGCCGCAGGGGCTCTCCTCTTCTCCAAAGGCGACGTGACTCCCGGTAAACCGCAAGTTGAAGCGATACTGGAGAAGACAAGGGGATTATGCCCGGGGAGCATGCTGATCGAACAGGACAGTAAAAGGCTCCAGATTGCAGCGCCGGTATGCCGGGAAAACTCTTTTGAGGGCGCCATTCTCCTTTCCCTGGGCATCCAGGACGTGGCAAAGGAATTCCTGAGCCCCATTAAGTCCGGCTCACGGGGATATGCCTGGATGATGGACGGCAAGGGCGACCTTCTCTACCATCCGACCCAGCCAGGTATGGTGGGCAAGAATTTGTATAAAACCGATTCCTCATGCTTCAAGTGCCACATGAGCTTTGATGTGGAGAAAAAGATAATAGAGGGGAAGGGCGACTATTACGGAAGGCATGTTGCGCCGTCGGGAGAGGACAAGGTCCTTGCCTTCTCCTCCGCATCCATCGGGGGCTCGAAGTGGATCGTGGCGGTATCAGCGCCGTATTCCGAAGTCACCAGGACCATACAGAGGTCCATGAAGTTCTATTCATGGCTCATCATATCCATCTTTATCACCACAAGCATTGTTTCGGTGATGCTGATCTTCTTTTACCGGAAGAGGGCGCAGGCTGAGGAACTGGAAAAGCACCAGAAGGAGCTGGAGAGCTATGCCGGGGATCTGGAGCGGAAGGTGAACAAAAGGACGGAAGAACTGTCGACAGAGAAGGAAAAGCTCAACACCATTGTGAGCGCCATAGGGAGCGGTATCATCCTCCTTGATGCAGACGGCAGGATACAGTGGATAAACCAGACCATGAAGGAGATCGCGGGAAAGGACATCACGGGCATGTACTGTGAAGAGATCAGGGTTGACTCTACGGTCGTCGGATCATATGCAGTGGATGAGATGCAGACAGAGATACTCTCCAACCTCTTCGGGAAAAAGGATAAATACTTTCAGGTCACTACCGCGCCTGTGAAGGGCGCGGACGGGGAGATACACGGCTATATCAGGCTGGTGCAGGATGTGACGGAGATGAAGAAGATGGAGGAGCAGATGATGCACTCCGAGAAACTGGCATCCCTGGGCAGGCTCACGGCAGGCATCACCCACGAGATCGGGAACCCCCTTACATCGGTCTTCTCCTTCGTCCAGATACTGAAGGAAATGGAGCAGGACGGATTCAAGAAAGAGAGCCTCGAAACCATCTATTTCCATATAAGCAGGATTGCGGATATCCTGAAGCAGCTTTCCGGTTTTTCGAAGACGCCGCCTGTGGAGCTCAAGCCGTGGAAAGTGAACAACCTCATCGAGTCTTCCCTTTCCCTGATGCCGCCTGTGGAGCTCAAGCCGTGGAAAGTGAACAACCTCATCGAGTCTTCCCTTTCCCTGATCCAGTATGACAAGAGGGCGAAGGACATCACCATCGTGAGGGACCTCTGGACCGACATGCCCGAGATCACCACGGATGGGAACCAGCTTTCACAGGTCATCGTGAATATAATATTAAATGCGGTGGACGCCATGCCCGCCGGGGGAACATTGACCATACGGAGCAGGGTGAGGGACAACCACGTCGTGATCATGTTCGAGGATACCGGCATCGGCATCTCCAAGGAGAATATCAGCCGGATATTCGACCCGTTCTTCACCACAAAGGAAAAGGGAACAGGACTGGGACTTGCGGTCAGTTACAGCATCATCAAGAAACTGAACGGAAGCCTGTCCGTGGAAAGCGAAATAAGCAGGGGGTCTAAGTTCGTGATCACCCTGCCCATGAATGGAGCGAGATGAAGCCGAAGATACTGGTAGTTGACGACGAGAGGGATATCTGCAAGGCCCTGGATTTTCTCCTCAGGAGCGAAGGATATGCGGTTACGGTCTCCTACAGCGGTGAAGACGCCACGGAGAAACTGAAGAAGGAACATTTTGATGTGGTCATCACCGACCTGAAGATGGATAAGGTGGACGGTGTTGCGGTGCTCGAAAAGGCAAAGGAGCTGAGTTCCGGCACTGCGGTGGTGATCATGACCGCTTTTGCCTCTGTGGAGTCTGCCGTGGAGACCATGAAAAAGGGGGCATCGGACTATATCGTGAAACCCTTCCTCAACGAAGAGATCAAGATCACCATCAAAAGGGTGCTGGAGCAGAAGCGGCTTGTTGAGGAGAATATCGCCCTCCGGCAGCAGTTGAGCCAGCGCATGGGATGCATGGATTTCGTCGCCAACTCCGAGGCTATGCTCAGCGTCATTGCCACCTTGGAGAAGGTTATCCCCACCAAGAGCAATATCCTCATGCTGGGAGAGAGCGGGACAGGGAAGGGCCTCATCGCCGAAATGGTTCACTGCAACAGCCCGAGGAGGGATAAGCCCTTCATCTCCATAAACTGCTCTGCAATACCCGAGGGACTTCTGGAATCAGAGCTTTTCGGCTACAAAAAAGGGGCGTTCACCGGCGCAGTAGCGGACAAAACAGGCCTGATCACCATGGCGGACCAGGGCACCCTCTTTCTTGACGAGATAGGGGATATGCCCCCGAACCTCCAGGCAAAGCTTCTTAAGGTCCTGGAATCATCAGAGGTGACCCCCCTTGGCGATACACGGTCAAGGGTCGTGGATGTGAGGCTCATCACCGCCACCAATCAGGACCTTGAACAGAAGATAAAGGAAAAGGCCTTCAGGGAGGACCTCGGATACTACAGGCTCAATGTCATTGAGATCCGGATACCGCCGTTACGGGAGAGAAAAGAGGATATCCTCATGCTCGTGAACCATTTTCTGAAACGGTATTCCGAAGAGAACAAGAAGACGATAAAGGGCTTTGACAGCGATGCCATGGGGATCCTGATGAAATACGAATGGCCCGGCAATGTGCGGGAACTGAGGAATGTCACCGAGAGGGCGGTGGTCCTCTGCCCGGGGGACGTGATCACCGCTGCCGAACTTCCGGATAAATTGAAGAAGAACGGGAGCGCTCCCCCCGGACAGCAGGAGACGTCATCCCTCAAACTATCCGTTTCGGAATATGAAAAGACCGTGATACTGAATGTCTATCATGCACAGAACAGGAACAAGGAAGAGACCGCTAAGGTCCTCGGCGTTGATCTTGCCACCCTCTACCGGAAATTGAAGAAGTACGGGATAGAAGAGTGAAGAAGGGGTTTTTCATCGGCGCCATATGCGGAGGAGCGCTGGGAATCATCATCTCCCTCAGCATGGACCTGATACTGGGAGGCGCGCTGGGAAGCGGCTGGAGGGAAGCGGTCGCCCATGACCTCGGCGCCCTCTTTGGCAGGACCTTTGATAACAACTCCTTTATCGTTGTCCTTGGTGTGATCGTGGTCATCGGATTTGTGGCTGCCTTCGGCGCGCTGGTCGGAGGGATGTTCGGTGTCATGATCACCCGCCTCTTCTCTTTCCTGATCAAGGAACAACAGTAAGGTTGCTGACTATTTTCTCCGAAGAGATAAGGGGCTAATCGAGCAGCAATAACGTCGGAAGAGATTCATCGCCCTTCTTCTCCTTGACATAATCATACAAATCGTATTTCCCGCAATATTTATATTTCTGGTCAAAGGCGCCCCGGACAACCTGCGAACGTCAGCGAAGTTCAGAGCTGACACTGTCGGCTATGTCCCGTACTCGCCTTTAACGTATTTTTCGAGCTCGTGGATGGTAAATTCCTGTTCTGAGATGATCCTCTTTACCACATCCCCAAGGGTGATAATGCCCACCAGCCGGTCGCGATTGAGGACCGGCAGATGGCGGATCTGCTTGGATGTCATCAGCGCCATGCACTCATTAACGGTGTTGTCAGGATTCACGTAAAACACGGTCTGCGTCATGAGTTCGCTCACCGTGGTGTCCTTGGAAGCCCTCCCCTTGAGGATCACCTTTCGGGCATAATCACGTTCCGAGAAGATGCCCACCAGCTTGCCGTTCTGGACCACGGGCAGAGCACCCACATCCTTGTCAGCCATAAGTTCCAGCGCCTGGAATACGGTAGCCAGCGGCGAAATTGACCAGATTTCCCGACCCTTGTTCTTCAATACCTCGTTGACCGTTTTCATGGATTTGTCCCTCCCCTTTGTTCATACATCCTCATTTTTTCTATTATACTCCTTCATCCATTGATCCGATAGCCACAAAAAGAAGATCATCCCCCTCTACTCTATCTTGATTATCCCTCTCTGGATGGCGAATTTGATCAGGCCGGCCCTGCTGCCGAGTCCGAGTTTTTCACTGATGTTGGTCTGATGGGCGATGACGGTCTTTGTGCTGATGGTGAGCATGTCGCCGATTTCCTTGTGCGTGTACCCTTCAGCGATGAGTTTCAGTACCTGCTTTTCCCTGTCAGTGAGTTTTTCGTAGGGGTCTTGCATTGCCGCTTCCTTGTCCTTCCCCAGGTATCCTGCCACCACCTTTGATGCAATTGAGGAAAATAGGTAGAACTCTCCCCTGCTCACCGCCCTGATGGCGGAAATCAGTTCGCTCCCCACCGCCCGCTTGAGGAGGTAGCCCGAAACTCCGGCCTTGAGAAAGCGTGCTATGTATTCCTTGTCGTCATACTGGGTAAGGACGAGTATCTTTATATCCGGGTTTATCTTCTTGAGCTCAACCGTTGCTTCCAGACCACCGAGCTTGGGCATGGATACATCCATCAGAACAATATCAGGTTTAAACTTTTTTGCCTTCTCTATCGCTTCAAGGCCGTCAGAGGCCTCTGCGATCACCTCTATGTCGTCACAGAGCTTAAGAAATGCAGCAATCCCCTCCCTTACCAGGGCATGGTCATCAGCTATCAATACCCTTATCTTAGACATTTTCATCCCCTGAAGGTTTCCGCAAAGGAACCTTTAAACTTATTCTCGTGCCGTTTCCCGGTCCTGAACATATCTCCAGTTTTCCGTCAAGGAGAGATGCCCTTTCCTTCATGCCCAGAAGCCCCAGACCCCTCCCGCTGTCCGTTGTATGGCGCAGCATTGAATGAACATCAAACCCCTCCCCATCATCCTCTATGTCAACACGTACCGAATCGTTTTCTGTCTTGAGGATAAAAAGAACATTCTCGGCCTCGGCATGTCTCGCGATGTTGATGATCGACTCCTGTATGATCCTGAACAATGTGATCTCGACCCGGGGGTCGAATCTCTCATTCGTTTCAGCGTCTATGGTGAGATAATAATGTATCCCCTTTTCAGTCAGGTGTTTGTCAAGGAGCCACTTGATGCCCGCCCCCAGTCCGAGGTCATCAAGGATTGAAGGCCTCAGGTTCTGGATAACATTATGGATGCTGTCCAGGGTCTTTAATACGATCCCCTTCATCTCCTCTATCTTCTCCATGCTGATCTGTTCAGGATAGAGCTTGCATATCTCAAGCTTTATGAGAAAAGCTGATAAATCCTGAAGGATCTCATCGTGAAGCCCACGGGCTATCCTTCTTCTTTCATCTTCCTGTGAAGAAATGAGCTTCTTTAACAGGCTTTCGACCTTCTGGCGACTCTGTCGTATCTGTTTTGTTCTTTCTAAAACGCGATGCTCAAGCTCAATATTGTGGCGGTGGATGCTTTCGAGGGATTCTGAGAGCTTTATCCTCATGGTATCGAAGCTCTGAGCAAGGGTCCCGATCTCGTCCCTGCCGGGCACCTCGATGGGTTCAGAAAGATTGCCCTTTCCTATTTTTTGAGCTGCGTGTATCAGGGACTGTACTGGTCTCACGATGCCCCTGCTCAATCCTATCCCAAGGAGCAAGGCAGTGATTGCGGAAATCAAACTGAGAACAAAAAACCCTTTTTTTAATTTTGTCGCAGGAGAAAAGACAATCTCCTGGGGTTCCCTTACCGATATGCCCCATGGTGCAGCGGAGAGGGGAGAGAAGGCCAACATATCCTTCGTCTTCTTATCAGAGCTCTCCTCCGAGTGGCATCTATGGCATGTTCCCACAGAGCTCTTTTTATTGGCTATCAGATTGCCCAGGAATTTGTTATGATCGCTGCAGGTGAGGATCCGTTTTGGGTCATTGGACGCAATGATTGTGCCGTAACTGTCCACGAGCTCTATGTTCGTACCGGTCTCTACAGGAACTGACTTGATTATCTGGGTGAACATATAATTTGTTGGGTTAATCTCGCCCCCAGCGACGCCGATGATTTTTCCTTCTTTGTTCTTTAAGGGGACGAGGGCAAAGATGACCTTTTTCTGTGTGGGCTCAAAGGTATATACATCGGAGATGACAGGTTTCCTCTCTGCAATTGTCTTACTCACATAAGGGATGCTCAGCAGGTTAACCTTTCTGCCTTCCTGGTGCGGGTATGTCATGACAACATTTCCGTATAAATCCATGAGGAAAATACTGTCTGTGAAAATGGAGTATTCGTAGGCTGCCTTGAGGGCCTTTTTCTCAGGTTCCCAATCATTGTCCTGGAAATCGATCCTCCCGGAAATGGAGATATCGTAAAGCCGCGTTAAATTGGTCTCGAGTACGTGATCAAGATATTTGCCGATGATGTTAGCTAACGTGAGCCGGTTTGCTAAGGACCTCTGTATGCTGTCATGGACACTCACGTAGCTGATAATGCCGAGACAGATCAGGATAGTGAATATGGCCAGGATGACTGAAAATGTTATTCTTCTTCGCATGCTTAATAAAGGATGTTCGTTCTCTTTAATGATAACATTTCAAGAGGTCAAAGAGGAATAACTACCCATGCACGAAATAAGCTTTGCCTCTCGAGGTATAAGGAGGTGGGCTGAGAGCGTAAAGGGAGCGGTCAGGAAGGGGGTTCCTCTGCTTTCATCTCCTGAAGATCTTTAAGACCATGTCCGCTCATCTCTCCTGCAGGCGTACCCTCTATGCGTGAAAGTTCAATCGGGTGTTCACGCAGCATCCTTTCTCTCGAAATATATCCTGTAAATATGCTGGTATCAAGGGGGAAGACCTCAGGGCTGAATATGGAGTTGTAGATATGCCACACCGCGATGAGAAGGACAATTACCAGCGCCTCATTGGAATGCAAGGCCTTTGCCGCTGGAATGAGCTCTCCGGGGAGGAATCTGACAACAAAGGTAGGGAACCAGAGGATGAGCCCTGTGCCGATCATCAAGAGTCCGCCGGTGAGGATACCCCAATATTCAAATTTCTGTTTATAACTGTAACGGTCACACTGAGCAGGGGCATTTTCCATGCCCAGATAATATCTGATATCATGTATGGCGTCAGTAAAGTCGTTTTTGGTGATAACCATGGAAGGTTGCCATTTTCTGATGATAACCCCGACAGTTGCGATGATAATATGCAACAGGGTAGCGGTCATAAAGACCACTCCTGTGTAACGGTGGATTAATCTGACATTATCTATCCCCCCTAATTTAAGGATGAGCCACTGAGAAATATCAAGGGAGAAAAATCTCTGGGACAATCCGGTGGCTACCAGGGTTCCAAAGGTTATTATGGCTAACCAGTGTTCAAGGATACGGGCAATACTGAACCTTCTTATCCTCTCCTCTTTGACTTTCCTGTTCTCTCTCATCTCATCCCTCCTTTCTACCGATTCACCGCATAGCGCCATATATGCAAGAGAATCTGAAGGAACAATCCTATCACCAGAACCGGAATAAAAATTTTATACATGAGGTTGACGATAAAAACCAGAGGAGCGGTCTTTATGCTTGGCTCATAGTGAGAAAGCCAGGTATCAGGGAAATTTTTAGTCGCATTTGGGTGGCACTGCCGGCACCTCTTCACCAAATTGGCCTTAAGGAGCACTGCGTCCGTCCCCTTCGAACTGACTATATTATGAGTCCCGTGGCAATCGGTGCAGACGGCTATGGGCCGTGCCGGTTTGTAAAGTGCCTCCCGTTGCTTCTTATAAAACCCCAAGGTGACTCCGTGAAAGTCCGACAAATATGTTTTCACGACATCGGTTGAAAGACCGTATTTCCCTACGATGGCTTTGTTTGCATGACAGTTACTGCACAGCTCTGGTATCCTCTCGTGATACTCTAACGTGAGGGGGTTCCGTATGTCATGTGCCATATGGCAGTCTACACAGATGGGGACATCTTGATTATTCTCATCCATAAGGGCCTTACCATGGACACTGGATGCATATATGGTAAAAATGTTTTCGTGACACTTTCTGCATCTCTTTCCACTCAGTGCCTTTTCCACCCTGCCTGCCTGAATCCCGTGGTTACCATGGCAGTCAGTGCATACCGGGGCCTTAAGATTACCTTGGCTGAGCATCGTATAATGGATGCTTTCCATAGTCTTGGTATATTTATCGAAATGGCATCGTCTGCACGTCTCTGAGGAGGCAAGGGTATATTCCCGTCTGCTTCTGAAGTTCCTCTGAGGATGTCCTTCAGAAGAAAAGCCATAATGGCAGTCAGAACAACTGAGCTTATTATGCACAGAGCCTTCCAGCACTGATTTATCTATGGCAAGGGGTAAGGTCTCGCCATTCTTAAAGGTTAAACTTGCAGCGTGTCCGTGACAGCTCAGACAATACTGTTCTTCATTGGTGAATTTTCTTCCCCCTGCCACACGCATGATGGAGTGGGAACCGTGGCAGTTAGCGCATATATGTATTTTACCCTCTTTAAATAAACCGGCATGGACGGGATTTGCTCTCACCTGAGCATCCTTATGACAGCGGGAGCATACAAGGGAAGATTTAATCTTATATTGTTCTTTGGATCTGAATCTCCTTTCCGGGTGTTTATCCACAGAAAAATCCACATGGCAATGAGAACATGATAAGGAATTATGAGCAGAGACCTTGAAATTTTCAGGGTCCACATAGGCTGCCACTGACTCTCCATTATCAAATTTTTTGACTATCCCCCTCTTGGCATGACACTTTAAACATGCCTGAGCCTCTTCAGAAAGGGTAATATCCTGCGCACGAACAGGGAAAAGAGGAAATGCTAAAATACAAAACAGGGCCAGTGATAAAAAAATTATCTGCTTCCTTCCCTTCATGGGCGCCCCCTTTCAAGATTAAGGCAATCAAAAGGAAGCTGAAAAAACCGTAATATCAAAAATATCAGATATAAGAAAATGTAAAAAATTGAGGTCAAAGGGGTATCCCTTCGACTCAGGGCCCATACATTCAGATGGTTGGCTGCATATGAGTCTTCCAACCTGCCATATCCGGACGAGTCCTGATTAAGGAGGATACCCCTCATAGCGATACCTCGAGTATAACACATATTAATGGGCCTCATATCCTGGTTCTTCCCTGAGGACAGGCATCCTGTTCAATATCCAGCGGAATAGCAAGATATGAATCGTTGCTATCGACATGACAACAGCAACCTCCTGCCAGGGAGGGATAATATGATGGAGATGACCAGGGAGGTTCCAGTTAAATGTTATTATCGTGATATTGAGCCTATTTACGATAATCCCGATAACCGCAAAGAAGGCAGCGAACCTGACTGCACCCACACGCTGCTTTTTAACTCCGCAGGTGAATATCAGGCCAGGGAGGAGAACGAAGAAGAGAATCTCCACAAGGAACCAGTAACCGTAAGGAGTGTTCAGAAGGGCCCAGTGGTCGTCATGGGCTACACCGAGCACTTTCAATGCAAAATAGACATATATACCAATCCCTGCGCCCTTCCCAAGTCCAAGGGTTAGTCTGTCGAGGTTTCCCAGGAAATTTTCATCGGCCCTGTTTCTCAAGAAACGGGCGACAAGGGTGCTGACGACGATCACCATGGCGAGGGCTGCATAGACGCTCGAGCTCAGGTAAAATATGGGTATATATGACGAATACCATAATGGATGTACCTTCCCTGGAGCGAGGAGGAACATTGCACCGAGGGCTGACTGATGGAGTGTGGAGAGTATGATACCGCCGATGGTCATGCCGATGGTGATTCGCAGCGCCCATTTGCGTACCCTCCTCGACCGTATCCACTCCAGAATGGCGGGGCTGAATTCGATCAGCTGAACCGTCAGGTACGTGGCCACATGCCATGCTACCAGAAACAGGACAGAGGCTGTACCGAACGCAATGGTCATGGGGTAATAGATACGCCAGGGCCTGCCAAGGTCGGTGAGAAGGTAGATCACCGCGAAAAAGTAGCCCAGGAGTCCTGTGAGCACGGCGAGTCTTACAAGAGGATGGTATTTCTTGAACCCGAAGATGTAATAGGCTGTGGCCATCACAAAACCAGTGGCAGAAAGGGGAACGCCACCAAAAAGTCCCCAGCCAAGGAGTAATCCCCAGGGGTAATCGTTTGAAGCATGGGTAATGGTGGCAAGACCGAACATGAAGCGCATCGCGATCAGGGGGAGACCCACACTCAGTATGAGCGCAGCTACGATGTTAAAGGGGGTAATGAGTGTCCTTATATATTCCGGCCAGGTCATGCCCATTAACAATTTATCCATAAACCAGGATCGAAAGTTCTCAGTTCTGGTTGCTCCGTCACTCATGTTTTACCTCCTCTTTTTTCTCAGTTTCAGCCTTTTCTTTGGCTGCTTCATCCCTGTGGCGCAGGGCTGCATAGCACATTCCGAAGAGGGCAGGCCAGACGGTAAAGACGAGAGGCACTGCCGAGAGGAAACCTTTTGTTTCCTCCAGAAGGGGTCTTTTCGGTAAGTTCGTAGGGAATCCCAGATGCTCAAAGGGGACTCCGGAGATGTACAGCCAGCTTGTGCCTCCCACTTCCTGCTCGCCATAAATGTGATCAATATACCTGTCCGGGCTTTTTGAAATCTTTTCCCTGGCAAGTTTCAGCAGGTCATTCCTTTTGCCGAAGGTGATGGCCCCCATGGGACAGGCCTCTGCGCACGCGGGGATGCCCCCTGTCTTCACCCTGCCGTAGCACATGGTGCATTTCACGATTTTCGGTTCCAGTGCGCTGTCGTAATCATAGGCAGGCACATAGAAAGGGCACGCGGTCATGCAGTACCTGCACCCGAAGCAGAGGTTCTCGTTATAGACCACAGGACCCTCGGGCGTCTTGTTATATGCGTGGATGGGGCATGCGGTGGCGCAGGCCGGCTCATTGCAGTGGTTACACTGCATTTTGCGGTAGACGAACTTGTTCTTGTCTTTTGGATCTGCATACCGGTTGACCACGGTGTAAGCCTTTGCATCAGGTCTCCTTTTGTCGTTGAAGACCGATGCGTCATCAAAGGGAGCTGACGGCCTGGGAAGTTTGTTCGCTTCATTGCAGGCCTTCTCGCAGCTCCGGCATCCTACACATGCGGTTAAATCGGTGAGCATGCCGAAGCGGTTGGGCCAGCCTTCAAATCCCTCTGCGGCGTTGAGATGCGAAGGGCTGATGAGGGTGGACGCTCCCACTGCGGTCATGGTTCCGAGAAAACATCTTCGGGTGATTTTCCTCGGGGTGGCTTCCTTGAGGTCATCTTCACCACCGCTTGCTGTAGCGCTTTTTTCGTCTACAACAGGTTTTCCGGGTGTTCTTGCCATAAAAGCCTCCTTATAAAGCGTGGTTATTTGAGTTTCTTGCTCAGTGTCACTTCTTTTTTTGCATGGCAGAGTTCTGCGCATCCCTTGGGATCTTTCCCTATGCTCCCCATTCCCCGGTGACACTGTAAGCACTGGCTGTGGTATGCGGCCTTGAGCCCCGGCATCTTTGGGTTCGCAGGGGAATAAGCGCCGTGGCAGCTCTTGCAGGCCAGGAAATTATGGGTTACAGAGTTCTTAAATGCTGAAGCGTCAAGGGAATGGCAGTTCTTGCAGGGAAGGGTCCCGCTGTTTCCGTGTTCATGATGACAGGTCCCGCAATTGCCCGCAAACGAGGTATGCCTTCCATGGGTGAAAAATACAGGCTCGTATTTATCCGATAAACTTTCAAGGACGATGATCTCCGGGGTTTTTGCAGGTCCCCCCGCAGAGAGTGATGCCGCAAAGATAATGAAGGTGCTGGCCGTAAGGATTAAAGGTATGATTTTTTTCATATATCGTGCCTCCTCTTCAGCAATTCCCGAGAGTGTTCACATGCCTTTTCTGAGTCCACTCCCTGGAATTGCCGAGTCGTCTTGCAGTCTAAGCTCCCGTGGTTATTTCTCTTCATCCTGTTTCTTCTCTTCCTTCCTTTTCTTCTTGCCGGCCAGATAAGCCTCTGTCGGTCTCCAGCCAAAGGAGACACTTCTGCCAACTAAACTGAAGAGAGCATTCAGGGCCATTGTGCCGAGGGTGATAAAGAAGGCAAAGGGAAGCATAACCACATATGCAAGACCGATGAACGGGGCTGCCGCTATCTTGCCTATTGTCTTAAGCGTATTCCTGTATCCTGTTTGCTTGATGTACTCCAAATCCTCCTTTCCTGTTTCCACCACGGTCTTGAAAGGTTTTGGCTTTAGCAACTCTGCGTAAAGGATATACCCCGCAAGGAACATAACGGCAATTATATACTCTACTCCCTTTACATGGGTCATGAAATCATAAAGTGTATTCATCTTTTCCTCCTTTCTTAGAGGACTCTCTATTCACCCTGTTCGGGTTGTTTGTCCTCTTTCTTTTTTCCCTTCTTTTTGCCTGCTAAATGTGCCTCACTGGGTCTCCACCCAAAAGATACGAGAGTTCCCACCAAATTGAACAGGCCAGATAAAACCTTTCCTCCTGCCAGTGCAACTATCGTCCCCACCGCTATGAACGGCATGGCAATGACATAAAACAGTCCGATCACCGGGCCTGCAAGGAGTACCACACTGGGTGGAAATCTCGTATAGGTTGCTGTGCTGTTCCCGGGAAGTACACCTTCATCGGCAATATCTATCCGGGTTCCGTTTGCTATATTCCAGTAAGTCCCCTTTGCTACCTTATGTCCTCCCTTATACTTGAACATCTTGCTTCACCCCCTTTCTTTTCTGTCCTTTCTATCCTTTGGTTTTATTTTAAACAAATATCAAGAGCCAATGTAATTGGAAGAAATTCTTATTTTTCATAGGAAGTTTTTCTTAGATGAGGAGGAAAATATTACGAGAAGGGAAAAATCTGCTGCAGGATGCAAGATACAGGACAAAGGGATTCATCATGCAGCGTGAATCACATATGCTGGTTAACGAAGCATGCTGTCCGCGATCTTTATCAGGTCAAAGGGAGTTGATTTTATGATTACCATGATCCGGTATTTCCCTTCATTCCATGAAATCTGGCTGCAGGGCTCATCATTTTTACATGCCCCCACTTCCAGTAGCGCTTCTCTTCCTTTTAAGGAATAGGCAACCCTTTCTTTGATTTGCACTATCTTTATTTTTTTATCAGGGACAAAACGTGGAGAAGCAGCTTGAGATATGATGAGGGCACTATCACCTGTCCCCATATGCCTGAATTCCATTACAATCGCGGCAAAGGGTTTAGCTTGTGCCAATATCCTTGAGGGAGGCCACTGGAAACTCTGTGGGAAGTACGAAGGGACATAGATATCCCTTATATTTAGTTTCGACTTGAGCTCTTCTATGCTGCTGTATTTTCTCATGGTACCTTGCTGAATCACTGAGGGGAGCCAATTCATAACCATTAAGGCTACCGCGAGGATTACGATAGTCACTGCAAAGGAGAAAAAACTGAACAATCTCTTATGCACCGTTCACCTCATATGCATCATACAATAAAATAGTTTATTATGATAATAACTGTTAGTGTGAGTAGGAACTTAAACCATTCACCCCCTGATTGATGCGTTATTCCTTTTTTGAGCCTCATAACTCTGCTCTCTATATGCATATTATGACTATATTCCTCAAGGGTTTCACTTAAGTTTGAAATCTTTTTCATTTTATCGAGGGTAAGGTCTTCTTTTTTGTGACTAAATTTTTTTAGGGTCTCAGCCAGTGAATGGGGTTTTTGTGTCAATGAGACGGCGATGTCGTCACATATCTTTTCTTCTTCCTGGACAATCCTCCTGAATTCTACAAGGACAACGGGATTAAAAAACATCAGCAGCCTTATGATATATACAATCACCAGCAAAGGACGCCTGTTCCTTGTTATATGGGCAATTTCGTGGGCAATCGCTGCCTGCAGCTGATCAGTATCCAGTGCCTCAACAAGTCCTGAGGATAAAAAGATTGTAGGACTCTTGCCGGTAGTGGAGAATAATATGAACTCATCATCGTCGATTACGGAAACCCGGGACTTCTCACCGGGGAAATTCTCCAGCGCTTTATGAATGAGAGGGTTGTCAGCGGTCTCTTCCTCTTCTGATGAAGATTCCCTTGATTCCAGGGTATGCCTCAGAATCGGGATCATCTCCTGGAAAAG
>JAMCQB010000064.1 GCA_023382175.1 Nitrospirota bacterium
AAGAGTCCTCCCCAACGGTCTCACTGTCCTTCACGTGGAGCGGCACAACCTGCCTATCGTGATGATCACCCTTCTGGTGAAGGCGAGCCCCCTTGATGAGACTCCGGATAAGGCGGGGCTTGCGAACCTCACTGCCGAACTTCTCACGGAGGGTACGAAGAAGCGCAAGGCAACAGATATAAGTGAAGAAATAGAATTCATCGGCGCTTCCCTGGGCGCCTCCGCAGACAGTGACTATACGCTCATCACGCTCTCAGTGCTGAAAAAGGACATCGAAAAAGGGTTCGGACTCTTTTCGGATATAGCGCTCAATCCCACATTTCCCGAGGAAGAGATCAAAAGGAATAAAGATCTCATTAAAGGCTCCCTGAAACAGAGCGAAGAAGACCCGTCCTTTGTGGCTTCAAAGGCCTTTAAGAAAGCTGTGTACGGCGAACTTCCCTACGGCCGACTCGTGATGGGGAGCGTTGAGACCATCGATGCCATCAGGAAAGAAGATATCCTGAGGTTTCATTCTGAATTGTACCGGCCGAATAATGCCCTCCTCTCCGTGGTGGGCGACCTCACCGGAGATGAATTAAACTCCCTTATCAGCCGGTTCCTTTCGGAATGGAAGCCGGCTGATATACCGAAGAGGCCGTCTCTCCTTGTCCCCGCTAAGAAGAGAGAGATGATCCTCATCGATAGAGATCTCACCCAGGCAAATATCATCCTCGGCCACGGAGGAGTGAGCAGGGGAAACCCTGATTACTATGCTGTCTCTGTGATGAACTACATCCTGGGCGGGGGCGGATTCTCGTCCCGGCTGATGCAGACCGTGAGGGACGAGATGGGTCTTGCCTACGACATCCACAGTTTCTTTGCTCCTTACAAGGAAGGGGGCCTCTTTGAGATAGTGGCCCAGACAAAGAACGAATCGGCAAACACCGTTATTACCGTGATACATGAACAAATGAACCGGATACAGAAGGGACAGGTGACGGACCAGGAACTGGGAGATGCAAAGGCGTACCTTACCGGGAGCTTCCCCCGGCGACTGGACACAAACAGGAAGATCGCTGACTTTCTTGCTGTGGTGGAGTTTTACGGCCTCGGTCTTGACTACGTCGAAAAATATCCTCTCTACATAAAATCAGTGACAAAGGACGATGTGTCAAGGGTTGCAAGGAAATACCTCGATCCTGTGGATTTAGTGACAGTGGTAGTGGGGAAACAGTCGAAGATATCCCTCAAGAATCAATAATGTGTATTGTCTGCCCCTCGTGGCTTTCCTTCATCCTCTATAACCCCATCAGAAAGGCCTTTACCGACCGGAACAAAGTCCTGAAGGAATCCGGGATCGCCCATGGTTCCGTGGTCCTCGAGGTCGGCGCCGGCAATGGCTTTTTTACCGAGGTCCTTGCAAAGCGTGCAAGGAAGGTCTATGCGGTGGAATTGCAGGGTGGAATGGTGAAAAAACTGAAAAAGAGGGTGGCGCACTTCGGAGATAGGGTTACCATTCTTCAGTGTGATATCGCCGCATGCGGGATTGAAGACAATAGCGCAGACGCCTGCCTCATGTATTACAGCTTTCATGAGGTGAAGAATAAGGCGGTGGCTGCCGGAAGCATCAGCGGGGCGCTCAAAAAGGGAGGGCTACTCTCGATCTACGAGCCGTCCATTGAAGTGAACAAGAAAGAGATGCGGAAAACTGCGGAGATGTTTGAGAACATCGGGTTTAGGAAAGAAGCGGAGCGGCACGGGCTTTTCACCCGGTTCGTCAGGTTAAGAAAGATTGCCGCCTGAAATGATTTATTCGCGGCAATTTTGTAAAATAGGATAGTTCGTTCAGCAATAGATCACGGGAGGGCGGTTAGCTCAGCTGGGAGAGCGCCACGTTCGCAACGTGGAAGTCGGGGGTTCGAATCCCCTACCGTCCACTTTCTCTTTTCATCTTGGTATCAACGATATCACCCATGTAAATGCAATGGCAAGAGCGCGAGGAAAATGACGTACGTGAATAAAGTCTTATCGTATTTTGATGAACTCTCCCGACAGATTGCCTTGCGCCTGCATATTCCCTGGGCAGAACCCTATATCCCCTACCTCATAGCCGCAATTGTTCTTTACCTTCTTTTCGTGATCGTCGGAAGGATGCTGAGGCCGGCAGCGCGTGTCGTGAGCCCCTTCCAGCGTTTGAGGAGATATCTGTCTGACAGGGCGAGAAGCAGCGCAGAGAGAAAGGCAGTGAGAAAGAAGATCAGAGCTGCACTGGCGGGAAAGGATTACAGGCTGGCTGCTGATCTTTACCGGTCCATAAATGAGTTTGGGGAAGCTGCGCGGCTTTATCTGGAGGCGGGGGAGTATGCCTCTGCTGCCAAGACCTGTGAAGACGCAGGGGAGTATGAAAAGGCCGCGCTCTATTACAGGGAGGCGGAGAATAATTCGAAGGCGGCAGAGAACTTTCTCAAGATACACGACTACAGGAATGCAGCCTTGATGTATGAGAAGGGAGGCTTTTTTCACAAGGCCGCTGAACTCTTTGACAGGGCCGGTGATTACGCAAGGTCCGCGGAGCTTTACGAGGTCTGCTTCATTGAGGAGGGACTCCACAAACCCGGCGGTTCATCGGGGGAGCGTTATGCATCTCTGAGCGGCAACCTGTTTCAAAAAGCCGGCCATTTTGAGAAGGCCATTCATATCCTGCTGAAAGCCAACCTCCATAATGAAGCTGCCGTGATATACGAAGCAAAGGGAGATTTTATTAACGCTGCAGAATGCTTCCTGCAGAGGGGGGAACTTGAGCGGGCTGCAGAATGCTTCCAGAAGGGAGGCAATCCGGGAAGGTCCAGCAAGATTTTGTCTGCAATTTATTACAAAAAAGGACTGAAAAAAGAGGCCGCCTCCTTTGCGGAGAAGGCCGGGGACCTGCTCGGAGAAGGCCGGGGACCTGCTCCAGGCCTCAGAAATGTTCATGGAAGCAGGGGAGTATGCGAAGGCAGGGGAGTTATTGCTCCAGAAAGGATACTTCAGTGAGGCGGCTGAAGCGTTCCTTAAAATAAAGGATTTCCTCAGGGCCGGAGAAGCGTATGAAAAAGGGGAAGAGTACGTCCTGGCGGCGGATGCATATCACAAGCTCGATGATAAAAACTGGAAGTTGAAGGCGGCGGCGTTTTATGAAAAGGGCGGTAAATATTTCGATTCGGGTGAGCTCCTTCTGGAGCTGGACCTGACGGACAGGGCGCTGAGCGCCTTTCAGAAAATAGACAGGGACTCGGTTCACTACACCACGGCATCAGTCCTCATCGGGAAAATATTTCTCGAAAAGGGCATGATAAAACTGGCCCTGGAAAAGTTTTCCAAAGTCATCGGTGGTGAACCGGTGAGCAAATCCAACCTCGAAGCGTACTATTATCTTGGACGGTGTTATGAAGCATCAGGAGAGAAGGAAAAGGCAAGGGAAGTCTATGAGAAGATTGTTGCGGAGGATTATCATTACAAGGATGTGAGTCAAAGGCTGCAGCAGCTCTGACCGTTGCCTGGAGACCTTGTTAATAGTTGCACGCTGGAGGTATAATAATTTGTTTGAAAATATTTGTGATTAACGGTGGAAAGAGATGACGATTACGGAAAAGATTCTGGCAGCCCACTCAGGAAAATCGGAAGTATCTCCCGGCGAGCTGATCAACGCAAAGGTTGACCTCATTCTTGCCAATGACATCACCGCGCCCATTGCTATGCAGGAATTCAAAAAGACAGGGGCAAAGGATGTATTTGATAGGAACCGCATAGCTTTTATCCCAGACCATTTTGCTCCACAAAAGGATATAAAGGCTGCTGAGCAGTGCAAGATGTTGAGGGAATTTTCGAAAGAATACCACATCGGGCTCTATTTTGAAGTCGGGAGAATGGGCATTGAGCATGCGCTTTTGCCTGAACAGGGGCTGGTGGTACCTGGAGATTTGATTATTGGTGCTGACAGTCATACTTGCACCTACGGCGCCCTCGGCGCCTTTGCAACGGGGGTTGGATCCACAGATGTAGCTGCTGCCATGGCAACAGGTGAATGCTGGTTTAAGGCGCCTGAGTCAATGAAATTCATCTACTACGGAGAGCTCAACAAATGGGTTGGCGGAAAGGACTTAATACTCCATACTATAGGCGATATTGGTGTTGATGGCGCATTGTACAGGGCCATGGAATTTGAAGGCGAGACGATAAGAACACTACCTATGTATGGAAGGCTCACCATGTGCAATATGGCCATAGAGGCCGGCGGCAAGAACGGCATTATCGTCCCCGATGCGGTCACGGAGGCCTATGCAAAGGGAAGGGCAAAGAGGCCGTATACCTTCTACGGGTCCGATGCCGATGCGACGTACGTGGAGGTGAGGGAATACGACTGTTCAAAAATACCCCTCACGGTCTCCTGTCCCCATCTGCCGTCGAACACGAAACCGGCTGCCGAGTTATCGCAGATAACAATAGATCAGGTAGTCGTCGGTTCCTGCACCAATGGGAGGCTTGAAGACCTGAGGGAGGCGGCACAGGTGATCAGGGGCAGGAAGGTGAACCCCAATGTGCGGATGATCGTCATCCCTGCTACCCAGCAGATTTACAAGGAAGCAATGAAAGAAGGGTTGCTGGAAATCTTCATTGACGCAGAGGCGGTTGTCTCGACCCCCACGTGCGGACCGTGCCTTGGGGGATATATGGGCATCCTTGCGAAAGGCGAAAGGGCGCTGGCCACTACCAACAGGAACTTTGTGGGAAGGATGGGGCATCCTCAGAGTGAAGTCTACCTGGCCAATCCCGCAGTGGCAGCGGCAACCGCGGTTCTGGGGAGGATCGGAGTGCCTGAGGAGGTGGCAACGGGTGAATAACAAGAATAATAAGGGAAACATTCTCAGGCTCGGACTTCCCAAGGGGAGCCTCCAGGAATCCACATTGAGGCTTTTTAAAAAGGCAGGGTATCACATCAGCGTTTCGCCCCGTTCCTATTACCCGGTCTTTGATGACCCTGAAATAGAATCGATGCTCATCAGGGCGCAGGAGATGGCGCGGTATGTGGAAGACGGTGTTCTGGATTGCGGCCTGACCGGCCGTGACTGGGTCCTTGAGCAGAATGCCGAGGTGGTGGAGATTGCTGAACTGAGGTACGCAAAGGAAGGCTTCAGGCCCGTGAAATGGGTTGTTGCCGTCCCTGCGGATTCAAAGATAAAGAGCATCAAAGACCTCAACGGGAAACGGGTTGCCACGGAACTGGTGGGATTTACTAAGAGGTATTTCAAATCAAAGGGGATTAAGGCCGAAGTGGACTTTTCCTGGGGCGCCACAGAGGTGAAACCCCCCTTCCTGGCTGACGCCATTGTGGACATAACAGAGACAGGAGCGTCCTTAAGGGCAAATAATCTGAGGATAGTAGAGACCATCATCGAGTCCACCACGAGGTTTGTGGCGAACAGGAAGGCCTGGCATGACAAGTGGAAGCGGCAGAAGATGGAAAACCTTGCCCTGCTGCTGAAAGGCGCCCTTGCCGCTGAGGAAAAGGTGGGACTCAAAATGAATGTCCCGGAAAAGGCGTTCAAGAGAGTATTGAGCCTTCTTTCGTCCATGCATTCTCCCACGGTCTCTACCCTCTCCGACCCCGGCTGGTACGCCATCGATGTAGTGATCGATGAGAGGACGGTGAGGGATATTATTCCGAAACTGAAGAGCGCGGGCGCTTCAGGCATCGTTGAATATACGCTGAATAAGGTCATCCCCTAACGCGAATCTTTTATTGCATTTCGATCCCGGAATTGATATATTTATTCCTGATTGAATTTTGTTTGAAAAAAGGCGATAGGTAGTAAATACTTATTTTCCCGAAGGTCGCAGAAATGCCTTTTGGGGAGGTGGAAAAATGACTTTAATCAGGAATCTCTTCTTTCTTTTGACTGCCGTAACGATATTCTTGCCGGGATGTGAAGCTCTCAAGACTTCTCAACCCATCGTTCCTATAAAAGAATATGAAAAGATGATTGTCGGGAGACTCGATGCCGAATATATCGGGACACAAAACTGTCTTTCCGCCTGTCATTATCACGATACAATAAGACGCAGCCTTGATGCAAGCACCATGGGTGTTCAACTTTCAAGGAAATCAGGCCTGCCCATAGTTAATTGTGAGTCCTGTCATGGACCGGGAAGTCTCGCCATAGAAGGCATAACTCCCGAAAAGGTCGAGATGGATGCAAAGGAAGGAAGGCAGACTGCATGTAATTACAAGACGTTCATAGACATAAAGAACATTCCTGCCCAGGCGCAATCCCTTATATGCCTTAAATGCCATACCGCAAATGCGACCTTTAATCTCCATAACTGGAATGCAGGTGTCCATGCTATGAGTGATGTCTCATGCATGGACTGCCACAGTATTTGTAGTACCTTTAAGACCGGCAGTCCCGACCTGAAGGTAAAACCGAGAGATACCGCTGAGATGTGCTATAAATGTCATCAGGAGATTAAGGCGGAGTTCTCACTCCCAAGTCACCATCCGGTGCCGGAAAAGAGGGTCTTCTGTATAGACTGCCATGACCCTCACGGGACGACAAATGATAAATCATTGAGAAAAGCGACTGTCAAAGAGACATGCACTCAGTGCCATGCAGAAAAAGAGGGGCCCTTTGTATTTGAGCATGCTGAAAATACCGAGGACTGCAGAACCTGTCATAACCATCATGGTTCGGTAAACAACAATCTGCTGACCCTCCGGGAACCGTTTTTATGTCTTCAGTGCCATTCCGGGCATGTTGCGTCGAGGAACCTCCCCAAAGAGTTTAAGGGCGCCTTCTTTACACGGTGTACAGGTTGCCATTCCCAGATTCACGGAACTGACCTCCCTTCACCCAGTGGTAAAGGAAGGTTCATCCAGTGAGATGGTGGAATGAGATGAAAAAGACAGCCCTGCTGACGTTATTCCTATTCTCGGTTATTTTGGGCGGCACTGGCTTAGCTCAGGATGTTACTACGGAAGATGTTACTACGGAAGATGTTACTACGGAAGATGTTACTACGGAAGAGATAATTCTGGAAGAGGCACCCTATCCATTTCCAGAGATAGCGCCCGGGATATATTTATCCGGCGGTTATCGGTCAGTGAGTGTCAGCGGTTCTGAAAGGGCTGTGGAGTATGAATACCTGCACGATTCTCTTTCATTAGCAGGAGAGTTAAGGGTATTTTCATTTCCCCATAGGGTACACCTCGATGTTGATATCAAAAATGTAAAGGATTATTTTGGGGATGTTAGTTATGCATACAAGGATATCGTCCTCTTCAGGGGGATAAACAGAACCTTATTTCATAATCTTGATAACATTAATCTTATAGATCTTGATCCAACCACATCATCACCGGGGGTTGACGTCAGAGATGGAGATGAGAAATATGGTGTGCAGACAGGTATGAACAGCGTCTTTTTAAGATTGAAAACTCCGGATTTCCCCTTTCATGTTTACCTTGACGGGAGCCTCATTACAAAGGACGGAACCCAGCAACAGAGAAGCCTTTTAGGGTCAGGTTATTTTAACGACATAGTGAGAACCTCCCAAAAGAGGGATATCGACTGGCAGACAAAAGCCCTTGTGATTGGAGCAAACAGCCATTTCGGGCCGATAGAAATTGATATTTCTCACGGTGAGAAGAGATTCGATGTCTATGGAGACAAGGTTATGTATGATATATATGGGCCTGCGGGTTTTCTGCCTAATATCATAAGGCCCGGTGGAATATTTCCCCATAACCTCATTCCCGAACTGAAAGGCTCATCCAATACCCTCAAGATACATACATCCTATACCGGAAGCCTCGTTGGCTCAGCAACTCTTTCGAAGACGGACAGGGAGAATAGGGATAGCGGTGCAAAGGCAGAGTATTTCATCGGAGCTGGTGAAGTGGTCTGGATGCCCATGCCTCGGTTGACATTCTTCCTTAAATACAGACATAAAGAGACCGATATAGATAATCCTGATTTCGCGACTATAACAGATATATCCAATCCTTCAAATACCATAACCTCTCGGGTAAGACCCTCTATCTCTTCAATTGCTGATACCCTCTCAGGAATTGTAAGATATAGACCGATCCGGGGACTGACACTGAGGGCAGAATATTCCTATGAGAATGTGAAGAGAGAGAATGCTGATGAATGGAAGCTTCCGGAGTCAACAACGAGGAATATCGCCTCTCTGTCAGCGGATATGAGGATTGTAAGGAGCCTTAATCTCAAGGCAAGATACACCCATAAAGAGATAGATACCCCTGCGTATAATATTGAACCTGACCGATCCGATGAGGGTAAGATATCGCTCTCATGGATACCCCTTCCGAAGATAAATGCTTTAGTAAGTTATAGTATTGCAAAGGAAAAACGAAACGACCTGCACTTCCTTGATTCAGACGGAAACGCTGTCGAAGGAGCCAAGAACAGAGATGTAAAGCGGGACAAGCTTCTGGGAAGTATCACCTTTCTCATCTCGAAAGACCTTTCCCTCACCACAAGCTATGCATATATACGCAATAAGACAAAACAGGATATAGTATTCCTATCAGAGACTCTTACATCCCTTACTGATCCATTAGTTCCCCATAAAGACACTGCCCATAATTATTCATTAGACCTCAACTATCTTCCCGGAAACAACATAAGTCTCAATGCAGGGGTGAGCCATACCATAAGCAGCGGGACGTTTTATCCCTCCAGCAGTGATCTCCTCGAACCCGTATCCATAGCTTCCTTCTCAGAGGTCAAGATACGAGAGACTGTCTACTCTCTCAACGGGGAGTATAGATTAAAAAACGGTATCGCATTAGGGATGCACTACAAATACAGCAAGATCAATGACGTTATCGGAAACCCCCATGATGATATCAACGATGGAACAGCACACATCCTGTTGCTTACCATCTCGAAGAGGTGGTAAATGGGCATGGGGTTCAAGGTCCATCTCTCACAGTGGACACGGTTCAAAATTAAAATACTCGCGGTCCTCTCCCTATCGGTTATACTAACCCCTCTGCCTTTTGCCTCTCAGGGTTCTGCTGCGGAAAAGACCATTGGCGTCATAATGACCGGCGATATCCCTTATTACAGGGATGTCCATACTGCGTTTATGGCGAGACTCGGCAGAGAAGGTTATGCGGACAGGGTTGAGGTGATCATGCAAAAACCGTATCCCGACCCCATATCCCTCAGCAATGCCGCGAGAAAGCTCATAGCTGTGGATGCTGATATAATTGTTGCCTATGGTGCGCCGGCTGCCCTTGCAGTGTTCAGGGAAAAAACAAAGATACCCATGGTCTACGGAGGTGTCTATGAGCCTCTCACCCCTAAAATTACAGCTAAAAATACTACCGGCATCAGCTCCAGGATATCGGTTTCCAGTTTACTCCGGTATCTGAGGGGCATAGCCCCCATAACGAATCTGGGGGTTATCTACAGCGCCAATGAAGAAGATTCCGTGTATCAGACAAAAGAACTGCTCAAGCTTTCAGGTCAATATGGCTTTAAGATCGAAGAGATAAACCTCAAGAGACCTCAGGACACAAAATCCATGCTTTCAGGCAAGAAGCTCGATGCAATCTTTATTACCGGCAGCGCCATAGCGAATATGGCATCTTCTTCAATTGTGGAATTCTCGCGTAACCAGAGGATACCCACAGCCTCTCTGCTGCCCGATAAGAGTTACCACGTCATTGTTACCCTCTCTCCAAGCCCCAGAGATCTGGGTGAAAAGATTGCAGAAAAAGTGATTAAGGTCCTCAATAACGTTTCCCCGGAGAGGATTAAGGTGGATTCTTCCAGTGATACAGAGTTGATCTTCAATCTGAGAGAGGCAAAGGATATGGGTTTTAAGATACCCATGAACCTCGTGACAGAGGCAACAAAGCTCATACAGTGATTATGCATACCTTATCAAAGTTTATAATCGTCTTTGTTATGACGCTCTCTCTCCCCTTGAAGGTATTCTGTCAGGATGAGATACTTATAGGGCTTGTCCCTGAAGAGAATATCTTCAGACAGATGGACAGGCACAGACCCCTTGCGGCCTATCTGGCAAATAAACTCGGTATCAAGGTGAAACTTACTATCCTGAGTAAATATGGGGACATTATAGACCGGTTTGTATCCAGAAAGATGGATGGCGCTTTTTTCGGCGACTTTACGGCTGTTCTCGCGGTGGAAAAACTTTCAGTGGAGCCGATAGCGCGACCCGTAAATCTCGATGGGACCTCGACGGTCCGGAGTTACATTTTTGTGAGGCATGACAGCGGGATAAAGACAGTGAAGGATATGAGGGGCAAAAGGATGGCCTTTGTTGACAGGGCAACAGCATCAGGCTATCTCTTTGCCGTCTCATTTCTGATGGAGAATGGCGTGAAAGATACAGACCACTTTTTTAAGGAATACTATTTTACAGGAAGCCATGATTCTGCGATATATGCCGTTCTCGATAATCGGGCTGATATAGGGACTGCAGAGAGCAGGGTTTATTACAGGATAATCGAGAAGGACCCGTCAATTAAAAATGAGCTCTCTATTATTGCGCAATCCCGCGATCTCCCCGGTACCATCCTCTGCCTCAGAAAGGATATGCCCGAAAAAATAAAAGCACGGATTAAGGAAATACTCTTGAACATGGAAAAAGACACCGAGGGGAAAGACGTTCTGAAAAAATTGGGAGCATTGAAGTTCATTGCCACAGGGAAAGGTGATTTCTTACCGATTTTCGAAATAGCAAAAAAGGCAGGAATCGATATAAGGACCTACAAGTATAAGTAAATGAGAAAAAGACTGATATATTCCCTCGCACTCCTTTTTGTCCTGTTCTCCCTGGGAGCAGGCCTGACAATGGTGTATATCTACAGGGTAACCACAAATCTTCAGTCGGTTATCGATCTCCACAGGGTGGAAATCATCCGTCAGAACCTCGTGATCAATGCCCAGGTCGTTCAGGCTAATCTCTACACAACGGGAACCGTTTTTGGCAAGGAACTGGATGTGATCGTTGATAATGTTACTGCCCTGGATGAATCTGCACGTGGCTGTCTCAACTGCCACCACAGTAAAGGGATGACGGCGAGGCTTCATGAAGTGGAAAATACCGTAGAGCAGTATAAGGAGGCGATAAGTTACCTGATAACAACGACTGCCAATCCGGAGAGGGTAGAGCGCCTCAAGATGGTCGCTGTCGGTATAGGGGATTCTCTTCTTACAAAGACGCAGGAGATGGCCTTTATCGCGGACAAGAGCCTCGCTGCCAAGACTGTCGAAGCGCTGAATGAGATTAACAATTCAAAGATTATCCTTATTGCGACACTCGTACTCGCGTTATTTATTGCCCTCCTCATTGCTATTGTATTAACGAAACAGATAACCACGCCTGTATATGAACTGGTGAATGCAGCGCGGATGATCGCCTCCGGCCATCTCGGCTACAAGACCTCGTATCACGACAAGACGGAGTTCGGAGAGCTTGCGGGCAGTTTTAATGCCATGAGCACCGCCCTTAAGGGTGAGCGGGAAAAGATCGACCGGTACATTGAACAGCTCTCCGGCCTTTACAATATCACCCTTTCCTTTTACAAGATTGCGGATATGGAAGATGCCTATAAGGAGATATGCAGGCATGTCGCCGATCTGGTAAAGGTGCGGCAGTGCATCCTCATCCTATATGACGATACAAAACAGTTGTTTGTACCCCGTACCTCCGCGTACGGACTGGATGAGGACGCCGTGAGGATCCTGAGCTTCTCACGGCCGAAAATGGAGGAACTCTTTAAGTTCTCCAATGGCCTTCCCATCATCTCCAATGACAGCGGGAATCACGGTCGCTTTGAACCCATGATCTCCGACGCCCTTAGGGAAAAGACCCTTCTGGTGGCGTGGCTTCATAGAAAGGGGAAGATACTCGGCGCCATAAGGGTTGCAGACAAGGAAGAGAGTTTTACCGACGATGACGCAAAACTCCTGACAATCCTTGCAAACCATATGGCAGTAGCTATGGAAAATGCCCAGCTTTACAGCAGTCTCCAGGACCAGATGTCCGAACTGAGGGATACACAGGAGCAACTCATTCAGTCGGCCAAACTTGCCGCCATCGGAGAACTGGCATCCAACGTTGCCCACGAAATCAACAATCCCCTTACGAGCATCATCGGGTTCACTGAACTGATAAAGGACGAGGGCGATATCAATATCATCAAGAACCGTCTCGATATCATCGAAAAGGAATCCATGAGGGCGAGGGACATCGTGCGGGAGCTGCTCCATTTTGCGAGGAAGAGACCTTTGCAGCTCACGGCCCTGAATATGAACGAGGCGCTGAAGGATGTGATCCCCCTTGTAGAATCCCAGGCCCGGATGAATCATGTTGAGCTTGTGGAGGAATATGGGGAACTTCCGGAGACCGTGGGAGACCCTAACCAGCTGAAGCAGGTCTTTATCAATATCATCAACAACGCTATCTTCGCGATGACGGAAGGCGGAAAGCTCACCCTGAGCACCTCGCTGCAGGGAGAATATATCATTATCAAGTTCAAGGACAGCGGGCACGGTATCCCCGAGGATGTGCTCCGGCGGATATTCGAACCGTTTTATACGACTAAGAAGGATAAGGGAACGGGGCTCGGCCTCTCCATAAGTTACCGCATCGTCCAGGAACACGGCGGGAGGATCGATGTGGAGAGCAGTGAAGGTCAGGGCACCACGTTTACCATAAGGATTCCGGTAAGAACCCCTTCGTAAGCGCTCCTTGCTGAAGAGGAAAGGACGGAACCGGCCAAGAGGCGCCCTTTGTCTCCCAAAAAAAATCCATATAAATTCAGTGAGTTGACAAAACTGCAGTGGAAATGCATAATATTGGACAATTTTATCCATTATAGGACAATTTTAGTCAAATGAATATGAGCGTAAAAGATGTGGCTGCGCTTCTCAATGTTTCGGAGAAGACCATATACCGCATGATCCAGAATGAGACCATACCCTGTTTCAGGGTGGGAGGTCAGTGGAGATTTGACCGGAGAGAGATCAAATCCTGGATAGAGGATACGAGGGAGTTCTCATATAAGACTGCGGCCGAGAAACCTTCCACTGAGGATGAAGAAGCGATCTCCATCGCAGAGTTTCTCCATAGGGGGGGAATTTTTTACAATGTGGCCGGAAGCGCCAAAGAGAAGGCCATCCAGTCCTGCCTGGAACTTATCAGGAAAGGCTTTCCTCATATGGACATCAAAAGGCTCTTTGTCTCCATTATGGACAGAGAAAGCCTATGCCCCACCGCCGTGGGCCACGGTATCGCCTTGCCCCATCCGCGATCTTTCGGGAAGTTCACTGCCCTCTCTTATGTCTCGTTGTGTTTTCTTGAAAAGCCTATCCCTTTCGGCGCATTGGATAGTGAGAATGTGGATATCCTTTTCTTTATCTTCCCCAGGAGTGAGATGCGCTTTTTAAGAATACAATCAAAACTGTTGAGACTTTTGAAAGATGACGAGGTGCTTACAGTTATCAGGAAGGTCTCTCCCGCTGATAATATCTGCGAAGTCTTCTCACGTAAAGAGGCTGAGATATTTGGGAGTGTTTCCCAGTGATTTTTTCGCCTATTGAGATAGCCTCTTCTTCAATTCTGTTGCTCATACTTCTTGTGGTGGCAGCGGCGTTGCTCAGACGAAGCCAGCGTCTGCTTATCTTCATCTGTTCCCTGGTTACGTCATTTGCTTCACTGATGAGCGCTGCCGCCGGCGCAATGGCCGTGGCGAGGGGCATGACCGAACGCGTCGTCCTGTTAATCGGCCTTCCTGACCTTCCCTTTCATCTGCGGCTCGACCCGCTGGCAGGATTCTTCCTGACGGTCATTGGGTTGCTCTCCTTTTTTGTGTCTGTCTATTCAGCAGGTTACCTCAAGGGTTTCCTTGGACACAGGCCGGTGACAAGGCTTGTGGTATTTTACAGCCTCTTCATCGCAGGGATGTTCATGGTAGTCCTTGCGGATGACGCTCTTTTTTTCCTCATCTCATGGGAAGCCATGGCGGCAGCCTCATATTTCCTGGTCATGTTTGAGGATGAGCGCCAGGAGAACCGGAGGGCCGCCTTCCTTTACATGGCAGTCGCTCATGTCGGCGCCATAGGTATTCTCCTTTCATTTGGAGTTATGGCAGGCATTGCCACCGGCTTTGAGGGGTTCAGCGGTTATACCTTCGACGCAATGCGGCAGGCAAAGTTTCCCCTTGAATGGGCAACCGCCGCATTCCTGCTGGCGTTCCTCGGTTTTGCTGCCAAGGCCGGCGTAGTGCCCCTCCATGTCTGGCTTCCGGAGGCGCATCCTGTTGCTCCGTCCAATGTCTCTGCGCTCATGAGCGGAGTGATGCTCAAGACCGCCATATACGGCATAGTCCGCGTTACCTTTGACCTGCTCAGAGTGTTCCCCTGGTGGTGGGGCGCCATCGTACTGGTCCTGGGCCTTGTTTCCGCTGTGATGGGCGTTCTCTATGCCCTGATGCAGCATGACCTGAAACGGCTCCTTGCCTATCATTCTGTGGAGAATATCGGGATCATCCTTATCGGCATTGGCCTTGCCATGATATTCACGTCGTTCCATTTCCCGATGCTGGCGGCCCTTGCGCTTATCGCAGGGCTTTACCATACCATGAATCATGCCATGTTCAAGGGCCTGCTCTTTATGGGCGCAGGCGCGGTGCTCCACGCGACCAAAGAGAGGAACATGGAGGAAATGGGCGGGCTCATCCACCGGATGCCCTGGACAGCCCTGCTCTTCCTCGTAGGATGCATATCCATCTCTGCGCTGCCTCCCTTCAACGGTTTCGTCTCTGAATGGCTCACCTTCCAGGCCTTTCTCCTTTCACCGTCCCTTCCCATCCCGCTCATGAAACTGCTTATGCCACTGGGCGCTGCTCTTCTTGCCCTCACCGGGGCCCTGGCTGCGGCATGCTTTGTGAAGGCCTTCGGCGTCACTTTCCTCGGCCACTGGAGGGGCCATCACCATCCCCATGTGCACGAGGCAGACTGGTCCATGCGGTCAGGCATGATGATGGCGGCAATAACCTGCCTCTGTCTCGGGATATTCCCCACTCTGGTCATCGACTGGATGGATGTCCTCCCGGAACAACTGGTCGGCTCGAAGATCAGCGTGTCGGCAGGGGCTGCCGGCTGGATGTGGCTGACCCCTGTGGCGCCTGAGCGCGCGTCATATTCCGGGCCTGTGGTATTGGTCGGCTTTATTCTGATCTTTGCCGTGGCCTATCTCATCCTCCATGTGAAGGCGGGCAAGATACACAGGGGACCGATCTGGGACTGCGGATTCGAGAAGATCAACGAACGGATGCAGTACAATGCCACATCTTTTTCCATGCCCATACGGAGGATATTCGGATTCCTCTTTAACGTCAAGGAACAGGTCAGGCTGGCTCCCCAATCCGCTCATGCGGCATTCCCCAAGAGGTTGCATTACTCTCTCCGGGTGAGAGACCGTTTCTGGGGCTGGGTCTACCGACCGATCATCGAGGTCAGCTTCTGGATGTCGCGCAGGGTCGGCAGTCTCCAGCGAGGACGCATCCAGACATACCTCATATATTCATTCATAACGATCATTGTGCTGCTGGTGTTTGTGCGATGAACCTGCGCCCATTTCTTATGGAGATAGTGCAAATCGCTACGCTCCTTGCCATTTCGCCCCTTTTTATCGGATGGGTGAGGATGCTGAAATGCTGGTCTCAGGGCAGGTCGTCTGCCGGCATTCTCCAGCCTTACCGGGACCTTGCAAAGCTGTTCTCCAAGGATGTGATCCTCGCTGAAAACGCATCCTGGATATTCCGCTTTACGCCGTACCTTGTCTTCGGCATTGCTGTGCTTGCCGGGGGGATTATCCCCATACTGTCCGTTGAACTGCCCCTGGCCCCTACCGCCGACGTCATCGTTCTGGTGGGGCTCTTCGCCATCGCGCGTTTTTTTACCGCCCTTGCCGGAATGGACATAGGGACCGCCTTTGGAGGCATGGGGTCAAGCCGTGAAATGACCATAGCCTCATTGGCGGAACCGGCAATGCTCATGTCCATCTTCACCGTATCGCTGGCGAACAAATCGACCTCACTTTCCCACATCGTGCAGGTCATCTGCAGCGGCCAGTCAGTCCTGAGGCCGTCCCTGGCCTTTGCGTTCCTCGCAG
>JAMCQB010000058.1:0-9232 GCA_023382175.1 Nitrospirota bacterium
GAGGCGCGGACAGGCTTCTCAGCGAGACAAAAGAGGTTTAAAGAATGAGAAACATCATCTTTCCGGTCAGAGGACGCATCCCCCTTGCGGCGCTGCCGCACGCAAAATGCTATTTCTCGAATCCCTCAAAGTAAAGTGGACTTGACAAACGGTTCTCTATATGTTATAGAATGCAATATATCGCTCACTGTTATATAGGGGCGAGAAACAAGAAAGCAACGAGGGGAGGCAATGTGGGTTTGGGTGGCATTCGAGATGCCGAATAATTCATCACAACAACCCTTCTCAAATTCATAACAAAGAACGCGGGCGCGCACGAAACGTTCGTCTGCTCCCTATCCGGAGAGAGATATGCGCGCAAACGAATGTCGTAGGGGAAAATTTGGCGTTAGCATGATAAACCGGCTCATAGAAGCGGCCGTATTCTGTGAAAAGCTTAGATTATGGAGGAGAGAAACAGCTTAAGTCGGGCGGTTTCTGCCCGAGAGCTACTAAGAGGAGGAATTGTATGGCGAATGTTGAACTGGCTACTACCCTTGCTGAAATAAAGGGGGCCAAGATGGTTCCCAGTTTCTGTTACATGTGTCCCTGGAATTGTCCGTCAGAGGTATATGTGAAGGACGGCAAGATCGTTCATGTCAAAGGCCTTGAAGGAGCGCCCAATTCCGGACGGCGCTGCGCAAAAGGCGAGGCCAGTTTCCAGGTAGTAGATGACCCTGACCGTCTGAAATACCCGATGAAGCGGGTGAGCCCCAAGGGTAAAGAGCCGAAGTTCGAGCGGATATCATGGGACGAGGCCTATGCCATCATCGCAAACAAACTTATAGACGTCAAAGACAAATATGGACCTGAAGCAGTAGTCTCTCTGTATCATCATGACCCCAACAGCGTATTCACTCAGATCCTTCTCACGCAACTCTATGGCTCCCCGAACTTCTATGGCCATACCGCCGGTTGTGAGCAGAGCCGCAGGCAGGCATGTCTCACTGTCTTCGGTCATGTGTTCCCGATGCTCGATTTCGAAGACAGCCGTTTTATCATGCTCTGGGGGATCAACCTTTTTGAGGCGATCGAGGCTATATGGGAGAACCTAGCCCTGTTCGAAGCCCTCGATAAGGGTGCCAAGCTTGTTGTGGTAGATCCGAAGTTCACCCATACTGCCGAAAAGGCTGACGAATGGATAGCCATAAAGCCCGGTACAGACGGTGCGATGGCATTGGCCATGTGCCATACGATGATCGAAGAGAATCTTTACGACAGAGCTTTTGTGAGAGAATGGACGAGCGGCTTCGATGAATTTGCAAAGCATCTGCGGGACAAGGGCTATACCCCCGAATGGGCCTCAAAGGTTACTGATGTGCCGGCCGATACTATCCGGCGTCTTGCACGGGAATTTGCGACCACAAAGCCCGCTATTGCCGAAGTGTTCAAGGGTCCGGGCAACTACACCAACGGCGCGGATGCCTCGCGTGCCATATATATGCTCAACGTCCTCACCGGCAATGTTGACGGCCCCGGCAACATCTGTCTCAAGGACTGGGCTCCTGTGGGCCCTCCGGTCATAATCCCCGAGGAAGCGATGGCAAAACCCAAGAAGCCGCCACTCCACGTTGCCATGGGCTATCCCCTCGCTCCGGATCTCCCTACAGGCCTCCTGCCGAAGGCGGTCATTAAGGGGGATCCTTACCCTGTCAAGGTTCTCTTCCTTCAGTCGATCAACCTTGTGATGAGCGATCCGAATACCGGACTGGTCAAGCAGATGTTCCGGGAGCTCGATCTGGCGGTCACCATAGACCTGTATATGAGCGAGACTGCCCTGGAGTCCGACCTCGTGCTTCCCGATGCATCTTTTTACGAACGTGCAGAGGTGCGTCAAGGCCTTTACAAAGCCCCGCAGGCCATCATCTGCCAGCCGGTCATACCCCCTGTCGGCGAGAGCCAGCCCATGTATGAGATTGTTAAAGGCATTGCCGGGAAGATGGGGCACGGCGAATATTTCACCTATCGGGACTGGGAGGACTGGGCCAATGTCGCTGTCCAGAAACTTCCCATATCCCTCGAGGAATTGAAGACAAAAGGTATCTGGACCGGTGAAAACCGCCATCACAAATTCAAGGAAGGAGGTTTCCCGACGCCCTCGGGGAAGATCGAGATATGGTCAAAGAACTTTGAGAACAGCGGATACAATCCGCTCCCTGAATACCGGGAGCACAGTGTACTCCCCGACGAGGAGTATCCCCTGCAGCTGATCACTTCGAAGCTCTCAATGCACTGCAACGTATTGACTCAGAACAACCCTTACCTGATCGAGATAATCGACGAAAACTGGGTTGAACTGAATCCGCTCGATGCCCGGAAATACGGAATACGTGATGGTGACATGGTCGTTCTGGAGTCGCCGCATGGCAAGGCGGTCATCCGTGCAAAGGTTATCGAGGGGGTCAAGCCCGGTGTTGCCTGTGCGCGGCACGATCACGGTTTTGGCCACTGGTCTCCTTTCCTTTCGGTGGCCTACGGAAAAGGGGCACATCTCAATCACCTGATCGACAGTCAGATCGATCCTGTCTCCGGTGGCAACGCCTACAACGAGCGGAAGGTGCGCATCAGGAGAGCATAAACAGGGTCCAAGAAATGAAAAGGAGTACAATAGAAAATGGGCTATTAAAGAAAGGAGCGGAAGATGGAAGAGATGAAACAGGTTGGTTTTTACTTTGATAAGAAGCGGTGCATTAAATGCCATGCATGCGAGGTTGCCTGCAAGTCATGGAACAAGGTAGGCATAGGGCCCCGGTGGAGGACGGTCGTGAAGGTCGGATCAGGAAAGTATCCGAACGTCAAGCAGATCAATGTATCTTTGGCCTGCATGCATTGTGGTACCCCGCCGTGCCGCGACGCATGTCCTGTCAGGGCCATATCAAAAGAGGCGAGTGACGGCAGGGTCGTCGTGGACCAGGCAAAGTGCATTGGTTGCGGCTTCTGTGTTTGGGCCTGTCCATTTAACGCTCCCCAGATCGGGAAAGACGGTAAGATGTCGAAATGTCATTTTTGTCCGGACAGGCCTCTCGGTCTTCCAAGGGCATGCGAAGAGATATGTCCAACCAAAGCCATTCGTTCAGGGACCATGGAAGAATTGAATGAGCAGGGGCGGCTGCAGTCGGCAAAGAAACTTATTGGTGAAGAGGCAAAGCCGGCGTCTATCATCAAGTAGACTCGATCGAAAGGCACAATTTTTTTTAGGTGAAGGAAGCCATTATGCGGCGAAGGTGTTCGAATCTGCAATTAGGAGCCGGGATCCTTGCGGGCATTATTTGCCTGTCTCTTACGCTCTCGGGAGCGCTTTCCATACGATGGGGTATTTGGCCGTTCCTCACGGGAATTCCGGTTACCGTTTTCAGTGCTATCTGGCTGAGTCTTCTCATTTTTTACCGGGACACCGAGGCGAAGGTCTTCGTGAACGGATTCAAATACCTTTTCATTTTGGGAATAGGCGCCGTCGCCGTGGGACTATCTCTGCTGACCGGGGTATACCTGCGCACCGTCTTTTCCGGTCAGATGGAGGCACGATGGATACTCTTCTGGCCCATGATCCTTGCCGCCTGCATCGTATTCTGGATCGGCGTATACAGAAAAATCATCAGCACAAACATTGGGACCTTTCAGATGTGGGAGCGCTTTCTTGATCGGAAAGGCACAGAACCGCGTGCCTTCTTAAGACGCCTGTGGAAGGACGTCATTCTCCAGGAAACGTTGAGGGAGCAGAGCAAAATACGCTGGATGAGGCATATCCTGATTTATTGGGGATTTGTTTTGCTGTGGATTACAGATATTCTCTTTGCCTTTTCCCTGGAATACCTGCCGGTCCTGGGTTTCCCATATATTTCAGAAGTGCCTCACATTAGGACCGTATTTAAGCTCTTTTTCGAGTCTTTCGGCCTGATGATATTGCTGGGTGCGTCCACAGCCGTGATCTGGGGTTTTGCTGTCAGAAAAACTGACAAAAAAATCTATAGCGACACTCCTACGGCCATCTTCCTTTTTTTTGTGGTCCTCAGCGGCTACATTGTGGAAGGAGTCCGCTTTGCCTCGCTGCCTTATGCGCCGGCGATGGAGTATTCCTTTCTGGGCAACTTTTTCGCTTCATTCATTCGTGATAAAGGTCTGTCATACGGTTCGCTTCATCAAGGGGGCTGGTTCTTGCATGTGATTCTTGCATGCAGTTTCATCGCATACTTTCCTGTAAAGAGACTGATCCATTCTTGTGCCACGCCATTAGGAAAATTGATGCAATCCCAAAAAGGCTTGCTGGAGGCGAAAATGAAGGGAGTGGCAAGTGGTTTATTGCAGGGAGAAGAAATGATTCCGGATGAGAGAAATCAGGACGGTAGATAATGCAAGAATTATAAGTGAGGAATATATGCGACATTTATCATGGAAGCTATATTGAGAAGTGGGATTTGCAGCGATTGACAACCTAAATCCGACAGCCATGAAATATCTTGTAGAAGCCGATAGTTTTCGGGTCAATGAAGAGGTAGATAAAAAATGCATTTAATGCTAATATAATGATGTCTATATGGTCAAGAAAGAACACATGAAACCGGATTTTGAGAATCCTGAATACTGGAAAGCATTAATCAATAATGGTCTTTCCAAGTTTTATGTTTTGAAGATCCTCTATGAAGGACCTTCGCATGGGTACGGAATTCTGAAAAAACTCACCGCCCTAACGGGGGGATGCTGCATTCCGACTTTCGGCACTATTTACCCCGTTCTCAGGAAATTGACTGAAGAGGGCTATGCGAAGATTCTGAAAGTGTCGAATGACGAGAGCAAGAGACAGAGGAAAGTGTACGCGTTGACCCCTAAGGGCAAGATTACTTATAAGATCGCTTTGGACGTGTGGAGATCCGTGATCCCTTATATCTACAAGGCCATTGATTTTGAATATGAGGATAAGAGCAAAAAGAACCCCTTTCTCACTCCGGGTCTTTCCAAAAGCGCCAGGAAGAAGACATAGTACCAGAGGTAAGAACGTTGACCCCACGGGGGGAGAACGTATTCAAGAGCGAATGTTCGTCAGGCCCGTAACCAGATAACTATCCATCTCGAACTTGCAGAGTCTGTTCCATTCAACCCCGGACTTCCAGTCTGGTCTTAATGTCGGTTGGCATGCGCCCTCTAAGTACCGTTGATTGAGACGAAGAATGATATGAGATCGAAGGGAAGAACGGGGGATGCATGAGGACGGCGCAATATCCCAAGAATTCCTCAGCGTTGTTCAAGGAAAGAAGTATGTGGTCTCACATACTTATACGGGGGAGGATAACGCATGATGCTTCAAGGGAATGTAACGAAAAAGCCGTTGTCTCTGTCGTCAACTGAGAGGTATGAATAACCAGCCCTTTAAATCCCTTTCTGCGAACACATGGTGGAGGGTATGCATTTTTTTCTTGACAAAGCAGCCGCACATATGATATAAACCGATATATTAAGACATAATATACTTAGAGAGACGTCACTGCTCACAAAAGACGTCCAAATTGAGAAACGGGCATAGCAGGGGAGGCAACGTGGGAGAGCATGAGCACGTAGTATCGCTGGATATCTTTTCTGTCCGCCATCGTCCCTCTAAAGAGAAATTCCCATCCTCAGTTTTTTCCGGTCAAACACTCGGGAGGTCGTGCGCAAGCCTGACGGTCCCTGCCTTAGCGCAACGTTTGTATCGTGCAAGGTTCTTTCCCCATGACCCATTTCGCAATCTGTTCAAGAATGCTCTTTTCATGGAGGTGAATGTATGTTTGCACAGCAGCTGATGAGTGGTATCGCGACGGGCAGTCTTTACGCGCTGACAGCCGTTGCGATTGTGTTGATATTCCGAAACACACGGACCATCAATCTTGCTCAGGGCGATTTCAGTATGGTAGGCGCATTTATGGCCCTGGTCTTTTTCCAGGTCTTGCATCTCTCCCTGATCCTCGCTTTTGTGGCTACCCTAATCAGCGTGATTGTGCTTGCGGTGCTGGTGGAACTCCTGGTCATGCGCAAGATCAGGAACGCTGACTGGCTGACCTTATTTACCGCTACGCTCGGCGTGTATTACATCCTGCACGGGGTGTCGGGCTGGATTTGGGGAAGGGACACCAAGTCGTTTCCAAATATTTTCTCGGTTACCCCTGTTTCGATCGGGGGAATGCTCATCAGCGAAGCCCACGTGATCAACATACTGATCGCAGGCGGCATCGGCCTTCTCCTCTTTCTTTTTTTCAAATATACCAGGGCAGGCATCGCAATGAGGGCGATCACCGATGATGTCGAGGCAGCTCAGCTGATGGGGATCCCGGTGAAGTTTGTCGTGACGCTCACGTGGGCGGTAGGGGGCTTTCTTGCTGCGTTTGCGGGGATGTTGCTTGCGCCTATCATCTATGTCAGCCCGGGGATGATGGATACGGTTCTCATAAAGGGATACGTGGGGGCGGTCTTCGGCGGCCTCTATTCCATACCGGGAGCAATCGTTGGGTCCCTCATGATAGGCATTGCGGAAAATATTGCAGGAGGTTACCTGGGGGCCCAGTATAAAGTGACCATCGCGTTCGTGATGATCGTCCTGATCCTGGCATTCCGACCGAGAGGGTTGATGGGGGGCCAGGCGCGTCGAGAGGTATAAATGAATACTTCCGGAAAAAGGATGAGTTCGGATTCTCTTTTGATGGCAGGCTTTTTCTGCCTTCTCCTGGTCCTGCCTCTTTTCATTCAAGGCTTTTATGCCAGCCTGCTCACCATGACCTTCATCTATATCATCGCAGCCATTGGGGTGAACATTCTCACCGGGTTCACTGGGTTGGTGACGGTCGGGCACGGCGGCTTTTTTGCCATAGGGGCATACACGACGGCGTTGATGGGAAAATATTTGGGAGTGTCCATGCTCCCCGGCCTATTTGCCGGCGGCATCACGGCGGGCGTTGTCGGGTTTCTGCTCGGGATCATTTTCCTCAGACTTTCCGGAGCCTTCCTGGCGATCGGCACCCTTGGGTTTGCCTTTGCGATCGGATCGATCCTCAACAACTGGTCCATCTTTGAAGGGAGAGAGGGCATCTCGCTTCCTCACAACAGCATCGCGGGGTTAAAATTCGGGGACGTGGGCCTTTACTATTTCTGTGCGATCACGATGATATTCCTCATCCTGTTCGCGAACAGCCTCATCAAGTCTTCTGTCGGGCGCGCGTTCACGGCGGTCCGCGACTCGGAAAGGGCCGCCGAGTCGAGCGGGATAAATCTGCGCTTTTATAAAACGCTCTCATTCACGATCAGCGCGGCGCTGACCGGGATGGCGGGCGCGTTGTTCGCGCATCACACAAATTACGTCTCCTCCGAGACGTTTGGCGACTCATGGTTGTCTGTGGACTTTCTCGTTGCGGTGGTGGTGGGGGGTCAGGCTTCGCTTGCCGGCTCTATTCTGGGCGGCGCGTTCGTGGTGCTGCTGCCCTATTATCTGTCTGAATACAGGGATTTTGCATTCATCTTAAAGGGCGTGGTGCTTATCCTGGTGCTTCTCTTCGCACCGGCCGGTCTGAGCGATTTGCTGGGGCGGCTTTACAGGAAAATACTGGGCAAGATAGTGCGCGGGCAATCTGATGTCTCCTGTAATCTACGGGACTAACTATTGAATTCCGAGGGGTAAGTCATGGCTAACCTAATGGCAAAAGGGGTATCAGTACATTTCGGAGGGGTGAGAGCGCTTTCTGATGTGAACGTGGAGGTTCCGGAAGGGTCTATCATCGGTCTTATCGGTCCGAACGGCGCCGGGAAAACGACCTTCTTTAACTGCCTGAGTCGCTTTCTCTCCTGTGACAAGGGAACGATAACCTATGGAGACAAGGACCTGAGGCGGTGCAGCCCCCATAACATAGTCAGATTGGGCATTGCGCGGACATTTCAGAACATCAACCTTTTCAAGACCCGCACGGTCCTGGACAACATCCTCATAGGCATGCACAGACACATCGGAAATCTTGTCTCGGCGACGCTCTCATTGCCCGGGGCACTGCGGCATGAACGTTCCATGCGCCGCCGGGCTGAGGAGATTGCCGAGCTGCTCGGCATGAAAACAGAGATAAACGAGATCGTGCGGAACCTGCCCTACGGCATCCAAAAAAGAGTTGAAATGGGCAGGGCACTGGCGGCTGAGCCTCAACTCCTGCTTTTGGATGAGCCGGTGGCGGGGTGTAATGAAGAGGAAACCTCTGAATTATGCAAAATAGTGTACTCCATTAATCATGATCAAAAAATTACGATCTTGCTTGTGGAACATGATATGTCCATGGTCATGTCTGTGTGCAAGTATATCTATGTGCTCGATTTTGGGAAAAATATCGCGGAAGGTACGCCGGCTGAGATACAATCGAATCCGGCAGTGATCGAAGCCTACCTGGGGGAACAAAATGCCGCTTAAACTGATGGATGTGGAAGCTAATTATGACGCATGCAGGGCTTTGAAAGGGATTTCCTTTGAAGTGCCCGAGGGGTCCATTGTTGCCCTGCTGGGGCCCAATGGTGCGGGAAAATCAACTACCTTAAGGGTGATCTCCGGAGTGATCAGACCTTCGGCAGGCACCATTGAGTTCGACGGGCAGAGACTGGAAAGGTCTTCTCCTGAGGCTATCGTGAAGTTCGGGATCGTTCATATCCCTGAAGGAAGAAGGGTATTTCCGACGCTGACCGTGCTGGAAAATCTCAAGATGGGAGCCTACATGCGCCGCGATGCGTCAGGGATAAGAGATGATCTGGAAAAGGTGTACGGCCTTTTCCCCATTCTAAAGAAGTATGCAAAGCATCATGCCGGTTCCCTCAGCGGAGGCGAACAGCAGATGCTCGCGATCGGAAGGGGTTTGATGGCGAGACCTCGCGTACTGCTCCTTGATGAGCCTTCCCTGGGCCTGTCACCGAAACTGGTGACCGAAATTTTCAGGATCGTGCGGACGATCAATACCGAAAACAAGACCTCTATCCTTATCGTGGAACAAAATGCAAGGATGGCATTGGGAGTCGCACATTATGGATATGTGCTTCAGGTCGGCAAGATCGTCATATCGGGCACGGCCCGTGAACTGGAGGAGAAGGACGCGGTTACCAGCTCCTATATGGGCAGGGTGCAGTGCAATATCTGACGGAGGGTTTCGTAATAACGCACGCCAGGGGTTTGAATCCCCGGTGAATGCAAAATCCCTGTATTCAG
>JAMCQB010000058.1:9242-16105 GCA_023382175.1 Nitrospirota bacterium
CGGTGAAGGGGGGTGATTGACGGCTAGGGATTGAAGGGAGGCATGAGAAAGGTTTCTTGGAAGGCGACAACTGAGCATTAGGATGGAAAGGAGGAACAACATGAAAAGAATCGTAAAGGCGTTTTGCAAAGGGTTGATATTTTCTTGTCTCATGGCATTGAGCCTCGTGCCTTCTCTCTCATTTGGTGCGAATGACCCCGGGGTCACCAACGACTCCATTCTCCTGGGAGCCTATCAACCGATGACCGGTAACGAGTCTACGTATTTCAGAATGGGGAAGGGCGCCGACATATGGTACAAATACGTGAACGAGCAGGGCGGTATTCACGGGCGCAAGATCATTTTCAAGATGGTGGACGATACCTATAATCCCTCAAGAACAAAAGTGGTGGTGAAAGAACTGATCGAGCGTGATAAGGTGTTCGCCATCGCCAACCCGCTCGGTTCCGCCCCCACCGCTGCGGTCATTGACTATATTGTCGAGAACAAGGTGCCTCTCGTGGGCGCCGGGACAGGGGCTGCAAAGAACGTGGAATATCCAAGCAAGTACGTGTTCCCGCTCTATCCGAGCTATTTCATTGAAGGACAGCAGCTTGTGAGGTTCGCAAAAGAGCAATTAGGGGGCAAAAAAATCGCCCTTCTCTACCAGAACGACCCTTCCGGAAAGACCCATCTCGATGGTATCAAGTCGGTGCTGGGTAATTACGGCGTCAGTCTGGTTGTTTCCGAGCCTTATGAAAAGGGCGAACTGGATGTCAGCTCGCAGGTCATCAAGATGAAGAATGCCGCCCCTGACGTCGTGATATGCTCATGCGCTCCGGAGCACGCGGCAAAATTTTTCACGGAAAAGCAGAAGCTGGGATGGAAGGTCCCGGTTGAAGTGGTGTTCTTTGGACAGAGTCCAAAGGTCCTTGAACTGGCAGGAAAAGAGGCGGTAGAGGGAGCGTATTTCACCTCCATATTCCGGAAGACGGATTCGCCCGACCCCCAGATGCAGCAATTTGTGAAATTATTGAAGAAGTATTATCCCAATGAAGAGCCTGATGCCATACACATGTGGGGCTATGCCGGCGCACAGGTAGTGACTGAAGCCTTCAAACGGATGGGCCGGGACAATATCACCCGGGACCGGTTCGTCGAAACCCTGGAGTCGATCAAAGGCTGGAAAGGCAGCTTGATCCCCGAAGTGAATATCAATAAGGGGAATGCTCCTGAACATTTCCTGATAAGAGATTTTGCATGGTTAGTGATAAAGGATGGGAAATGGGTCAGTTTCAGCCCGAAATGGGCGAAATAACCGCTTCTCATCCGGGAAGCTTGTTTCAGCGCGAAGTGCTGGAAACCGCGGTGCGGAATGTTCTTCAGGCGTGGCGGGCAGATTTCTGAAGCTGCCCGCTCACGGCCTGGGACCTGTTTCCTGAGGTCTTTGGTGAATGGAGCGTGGTTTGTCCGTGGTGGTTGTTGACGGTCTGAGGGAAGAAGACTGTAGGTTCGAAGCAGATCCTAGTGCGACACCTTTCCTCTGCGAGAAAGTCGGGGTAACATCATAGCGCATTGAGATGATCCGTTCGTATTCCCGGTCCATTTAAAAAAAGCTTGACAAGGAGAAAGAAGTCAGGCAATATATCGGTGGCCGATATATTGCTGGAAGATATACAAAGGAGAGTCTGTGATGGAGGAATTGAAGAGAGTTGCCGAAAAGGTCGAAAAAGGGAAACACCTTGAAGTTCCTGAAGAGGTAAGAAAAGCGCTGGATAAAGGAATTCCTCCCTACGACATCCTGATCAGCGGCCTTCAGGCAGGATTGGCCGTTATCGGCGAACGCTTCAAGCGGGACGAGTGCTTTATTCCTGAGGTACTCCTGTCCGCCAGGGCAATGCATGCGGGTATTGACCTGCTCCGTCCCTTGCTTGCACAGGCAGGGACCGAGCCGTTTGCAAAGATCGTGTTGGGCACTGTCAAAGATGACCTGCACGATATCGGCAAAAACATGGTGGGGATGATGCTGGAAGGGTCCGGATTCCGCGTGGTCGACATCGGCATCAACGTGCCCGCGGACAGGTTTGCGGAAGTCGTTCAGAAAGAGGGCGCGTCCATCCTGGCAATGTCCGCTCTTTTGAGCACTACCATGCCCTACCTGAAAACGACGATCGATGCACTGAAGGAAAAGGGCATCCGGGACAGGGTGAAAGTGCTTGTGGGCGGGGCGCCCGTCACGGAAGAGTATGCGATGGCGGTCGGGGCGGACGGGTTTGCCCCGGATGCGGCCCGCGCGGTAGACAAGGCCAAGGAACTTCTTAATATACGGGCGTAAGAGATAGTGGTGATTAAGAAGAAAGGGATTCATCAAAAAAAAAGAGGAGGGATTATGGAAATGATGACTTCCAGGGAACGGGTTCTGACGGCCTTGGATCACAGAGAACCTGACCGAGTTCCGGCGAGCATATGGTGCACCGTTGATGCGTACAAGATGATCCGGAAGAATCTCGGGTTGGAGGTAAAGGACAGGTACCCCGTGGGCTCAACGACGTGGACCCAGGATGTGTCCGCGGAGGAGGATGTGGTCGAGAAATTAGGGGCCGACCTCATCCGGATCAATGTCAGTCCGCCCGGCGGTGTCGGTTTCAGGGAGATTGAAGGGGGGCTGCTGGTAGATGAATGGGGCGTTGTCAGGAAGAGGGTCGAATATAAGGGGGGCTCCTACCTGGATATCGTAAAGTATCCTCTCGAAAATGCAACGGTAAGAGACCTTGAAGACTATCCATGGCCTGACCCTGCCGACCCGGCAGTGACCGACGGGCTGATGGAACGGGCACAGTGGCTTCGCAAGAACACCCCGTTTGCCATCCTCCTTCAGTGCGGACGGGGCGGGATATTCGAACAGGCCAAATACCTGCGCGGATATGCGAAGATATTTGAGGATTTCGTGGGCGAGGAAGAATTTATCCGTGCCCTTTTCAATAAATTGCTCCAGATCGAAAAGGAGTTTAACCGCGTGGGGCTGGAGGCCGCAGGAGAGTTTGTAGATGTGGTGAGAATGAGCCCTGAGGATCTTGCCAGCGAGAACCAGACTTTCTGTTCGCCCTCCATGTTCAAGCAGATAATCCTTCCCTACTACAGGGAATCGTTTGACTATACGAAAACACTTTTCCACCGGAAGAACCCGAACGGGAAGATCCAGTTCCACAGCTGCGGGGCTGTTTCGTATCCTTTCATGGAAGGCCTTCTCGAAGCCGGGATGGATGTGTACGACGCCTGCGAAGTCAAGGTGAAGGAAGAGAGCAGGCCGGTCAGTTTCAAGCAGAAATTCGGAGAGCGCCTCTCCTTCCTGGGTGCGATCGATGTGCAGTGGACCCTTCCCTTCGGGAAGCCTGAGGACGTGCGGAATGAAGTGAGGGAGAGGATAAAGGAGATGGCGTCAGGCGGAGGGTATATCCTCAGTTCTTCACACAGAATTACCCCTGATATGCCTTTTGAGAACATCGCGGCCATGTATGAGGCCGTCAGGGAGTTCGGAAAGTATCCCATCAGGTAAGGGCCGGCGCTGCGGTCACGGAATATATTTCGAAGGAGGACAGAGATGGATATCATGAAGCAGATAGAGGAGAACATAATCGCGGGAAAGTTTAAGGAGACCGAGGGGCTTGTGAAGACTGCGCTTGAGCAGGGCAAATCCCCGAACGAGATCATCACCGATGCCCTCTCAAAGGGGATCGATGAGGTCGGGAGAAGGTTCAAGTGCGATGAATATTTCTTGCCGGAGGTTATGACGTGCGCCAGGGCAATGAGCACTGCCCTCGCCACGCTGAAGCCGCATTTCACGACCGAGAAGAAGACGACGATCGGGACCTTCCTTATCGGCACGGTGGAGGGAGACCTTCATGATATCGGCAAGAACATAGTCTCGATGATGATGGAGGCATCCGGCTTCACTGTATATGACCTCGGAATAGACGTGAAACCGGAGGTCTTTATCAGGGAGATCAGGGAAAAATCACCGGACCTTGTCGGTATTTCGGCGCTCTTGACCATGACCATGCCTGCGCAGCGTGACACGATCAAAGCCATAGAAGCAGCGGGACTGAGGGACAAAGTGAAAATATTGGTCGGCGGCGCTCCCATTGACCAGAGGTGGGCTGACGAGATCGGTGCAGACGGGTATGCGGAAGACGCCGTCGAATGCGTAGAAAAATCAAAGGTGTTACTGGGGCTCGGCCGGTAAGGTGTCTTGATTTCCCCTCCCTGAAAAGGGAGGGGATAAAGGGAGGGTGAACATGAACCCCCATATCCCCCTTCACCCTCCCTTCCCCCTTGCCAGGACGAAGGGAGTGCACGAAACAGCCCTGCCCCGGGGAATTGGTAAGGTAAGTGCTCGTCAAGGGAGGAATAATGAAAACGATTGTTGAAGGGAAACACAGCAAGGTGGTAATCTCGAGTGAGACGCCCACGGTTATCATCGGAGAACGGATCAACCCTACGGGGAAGAAAAAGCTGACAGCGGCCCTGAAGGAAAAGGACTTTGATTTCATCATACAGGAAGCTGTCCGGCAGGTCGAGGCAGGGGCCCACATCATTGATGTCAATGTCGGAGCTTCAGGGATTGTCGAGGAAGAACTTCTGCCTGAAGTGGTGAAAAGGATTGCCGATGCGGTGGATGTTCCCATATGTATCGACTCCTCCAAGCCGGTAGCGCTGGAGGCGGCCCTGAAGGTATGTCCGGGCAGGCCGCTGCTGAACTCTACGACCGGCGAGGAGAAGAACCTCGAGACTGTCTTGCCGTTGGCCAAGCAATATAATGTCCCTGTAATAGCGCTGGCGAACGACGAAAGAGGCATCCCCAAAGATACCGAAACCCGTGTTGCTATCGCAAGAAAGATCCTTGACCGTGCAGTACATCTCGGGATAGCGCCGGAAGACATCCTCATCGATGTCCTTGTGCTGCCCATCGGCGCTGATACGGAAACCGGCAAGGTGACCTTTGATACCGCACGACGCGTTTCAGAGGAGCTTGGCCTGCGGCCAGAGGTGGGTGCAAGCAATGTGTCCCACGGTTTGCCTGACAGAAAGCTGATCAATACCGCTTTCTTTGCGCTGGGAGCCGCATGTGGCATGACAGCCTATATCGCTGATCCGACAGTGGTGGAAATAACACAGACTATCCTGGCGGCTGATCTGCTCCTGGGCAAGGATGAATGGGCTGCCGAGTACATCTCTTTTTACAGAAAGAAAGAAGCGTTAAAAGGATCCGGCAAATAGCCACGAACAGGCAAGAAGGAGGCGATTACATGAAACCAAGAGAGAGGTTCTTGAAGGCTATCAGGAGAGAGGAGGCTGACAGGGTGCCGCAGCTTGTCCGTCCGGGGAAGGAAGTCAGCCAAAGACTTTCCGGAATCTTCGGGGTTTCAGGACATGAGCTGGGCATTCGAATCGGGAATGATGCCATTGTCTGTCAGGTCGGGATAAACGCAATAATGGAGATGGCCAAAGCTGATCTAAAGGAGGGGGAAACGTTTACCTCTGAATGGGGTGTCGTCTATCAGCGCCAATCAGGGTTCGACAACCCCATTGAGCATCCCTTAAAAACCCGTGAAGACCTCAAAACATATGTCTTTCCTGATCCGAACGCGCCGCGTAGACTGGATGAAGTCAGGGAAGTGATGAAAAAGTACCATAAGCGATATGGTGTTATTGTTGATCTCTCAAGCTCATTATTCGAGCCTTCCATGGCGCATCTGAGAGGGATGGAGAACTTCCTCATGGACTGTTACGATGATCCTGCGTGGGCTGGTTCGCTTCTCGACGGCCTTGCAGACTATTACAGTCAGTTGGGAACCAGGGCAATAGAAGCAGGAGTGGATGTCGTCCGCATCGGCGATGATATCGGGGTTCAGACAGGGATGTTGATTCCCCAGGATTTATGGAGAGAACTCGTCAGGCCGAGGATGAAGAGGATGATCCAGACGTTCAAGAAGGCAAACAAGGAGATTGTCATACTCTATCACTCCTGTGGTGACTTCAGTCCTGTTATACCGGACTTGATCGAGATCGGAGTCGAATTCCTGAGCACCATGCAACCGGTCGGAAAGATGGACCTTGCCAGGATCAAGAAGGAATTTGGTGACCGGGTCGCTTTCAAGGGAGGACTGGACACTCAACAGCTCTTGCCTAACGGCAGCCCGCAGCAGGTAAGAGAAGGCGTTAAGGATATCATTAAGACCCTCGCTCCCGGTGGAGGATATGTCTTCATGCCGGCACACATGCTCTATCAGGATGTTCCTACCGAGAACATCTGGGCGATGCTTGAGGCCGTCAAGGATTATGGAAGATATCCACTGAAGTTTTAGGTGCAGTGACAAATAGAAAGGGATGCCCTTTTATGAGATCTAGTCTATTCCAGAAATTGAGCGCTGAATATCTCGATCCGCTAATTCTCGTTCTTACGGCGATTTCCCCGACGGTACTCTGTTATCAGGTGCTTGAAATATCAGGGGCATTGGCTGCAACCTTTTTTGCCAATTTTCTATTCCCTGCCGCTTCAGGTGAGGGGGAAAAATATAGGAAATCACCGATGAGCTGTTTCAGAGGAGGTAATTGCTATGAAAATCGAGATATATGACCCTGCAATGTGCTGTTCATCAGGTCTCTGCGGCCCTTCAGTTGATCCGGTGCTTGTGAAGATGAACGAAGCTCTGCTGGCTTTGAAGAAGCAGGGAGTAGAAGTAGAAAGATTCAGCCTTGCACAGCAGCCAAATGCATTTATGTCGAACAAGAAGGTTGCTGATTTGTTATATAAGAATGGTAAAAGCATGCTACCGGTTACTATGGTAAATGGAGAGGTTCTTAAAACAGGCGTGTATCCGTCC
>JAMCQB010000165.1 GCA_023382175.1 Nitrospirota bacterium
GTTTCCTTGATATCGGCGCCGTAGGGCCGATAGTCTCCCTTTTCCTGAGTTGTCTGACTTTGTGTCATGATTAGTTCCTGTTTAAGGTCCTCCCAGTATTTATTCCTTCATTGCGACTGAGGCAAAAGAACGTTGCCTTTCACAAAATCAACAGGTCATGAGATTGCTTTGCCGCTTATCCTATCGCAATGACTGAACACTATTCCTTTCATAACGAAATCAAAACGGCTAAGTAGAGTCTGCCGATACCGTTGTACAGATGCGCATCCCTTCAAGAACCCTTCCATGATAAATATAGCATATTCTTTCTTTATATCTCTACTGAATTCCCGATGCCATCTTCGCCGACGTCACGGTGTTTTTCATGAGCATGGTAATGGTCATCGGTCCGACGCCGCCGGGCACAGGGGTGATGGCCCCGGCTATCTCCTTTGCCGCATCGAAATCAACGTCTCCCTTGAGGATGGGCACCATCTTGCCGGTCTTTTCGCTCATCTTCTCGCCAACGCGGTTGACGCCGACGTCTATGACACAGGCGCCGGGTTTGATCCATTCAGGTTTCACAAGGTGCGGCACGCCGGCGGCAACGATGAGGATGTCTGCGCGCTTGCAGTGGGCCTCGAGGTTCTTTGTGCCGGTATGCACTACCGTGACCGTGGCGTTGGCGCCCCTGCCTTTCTGGAGCATCATATTGGCGATAGGCTTGCCGACGATGTTAGAGCGGCCCACAACGACGACCTCAGCGCCGGAGGTCTCAAAACCGGAGCGCACGATCAGTTCCTGGATACCGGCGGGTGTGCAGGGCAAAAACCTTGCCTCCTTGCCGCCTATCATCAGACGGCCCACGTTGACCGGATGGAAGCAGTCCACGTCCTTGTCGGGGTCGATGGCGTTAAGGACCTTCTTCTCATCGATGTGCTTGGGCAGGGGAAGCTGGACAAGGATACCATGTATCTTCGGGTCCTTATTGTACTTGTCGACGAGCTTCAGCAGGTCTGCCTCGGATATGTCCTCGGGCTGATCGTCCTGCATTGAATAAAAACCAAGCTCGTGTGCAGTCTTCTGCTTGCCGGTAACATAGCTCACCGAGGCAGGGTTCTTGCCCACCAGGATGGTGACCAGTCCGGGCACGACCCCATGCTTTTCCTTCAACTGGGCCACTTCCTTCTTGAGCTCTTCCCTTATCTGGGCGGCGATCTCCGTGCCGCTTATTATTTTTGCAGACATACTCCCTCCTTGTTTGAAAAAGAATAAATCGCTGAGTGATTGAGTAATTAAGTTAAGGGGTTGGTAAGGGTTAACCGCGCCTTTATCAATGACTTAATTACTGACTATTACTCACTTGCTTTTCTTTAATGTCCCTTAATGAGCTGCAGCATCTCTTCCCGGGTGCTTTGCTTCGTCCTGAAGATTCCCCGTACTGCCGAAGTCACCGTCCGGCTGCCGGGCTTCTTAATTCCTCTCATGCTAATGCAAAGGTGCTCGGCATCCACAATGACCATGCACCCCTTTGGCCTGAGCCTTTTCATGAGCAGGTCAGCCAACTGGGTCGTGAGCCTCTCCTGCACCTGGGGTCTTTTGGCGAACACCTCCAGTGCCCTTGCCAGGGCACTTATGCCCACTATTCTGCCGCCTTCAGGAATATAGGCTATATGGGCCTTACCCGCAAAGGGAAGAAGATGGTGTTCGCATACTGAGTAAAAGGGGATATCCTTCAAAAGGACCATCTCGTCATGCGTCTCTCCCTCCATGGGTTTGAGTATGTCTTCCGGAGAGTCCACAAGGCCGGAGAATATCTCCTCGTATAACTTAGCAATACGTTCAGGTGTTCTCCTGAGCCCGGGCCTCTCAGGGTCCTCACCGATCCCCTCGATGATAAGTCTTACACCCTTCTGTATCTTGCTTGCATTCATGATTAAATAAATTTATGGCGATTTTAACATTTCTTATTCAAATTGGCAATGCAAAATAAAAAAAGGCCCTCAACGGGTCTCTTTGCAGTTGCAACAGTACCCCTTTATCTCGAGGGTGTGGGTTCTCCCCTTAAAGTTGCTCTCCCTGCAGAGTTCGTCCTGGATCGCTTCCAGCTTTGGAGAAAAAACCTCGATCACCGCGCCGCACTTCAGACAGATCAGGTGGTCGTGGTGTTCATGGCCGAAGGTATGCTCATAGTGGGCATGCTTGTCGTTTTTTTCGACCTGCTCAACAAGACCGCTCTCGACGAGAAGGGGAAGGGTTCTGTAAATGGAAGCCTTGGAAACCTTGATGTTCCTGCTCCTCATGCTTTTGAGGAGTCCTTCAGGGTCAAAATGGCCGTGAAAGGCAAAGACTTCGTCGAGTATCCTCTGTCTCTCCTTGGTGAGCTTAAGCCCTTTTTTATAGAGGAATTCCCTGAAGATCTCTCTTTCCATAAGAACTATTTTAATGAAAAGGGGGAGGAGGATTCAATTCTTTTCATAAATTATTAACGATAACAGCCCGTTGCCTCACGTAGAAATCTATATAAAATGATATTCGTTGCTATTCCTTGCAGTTTGCGGTATTCTTTAATTATTCAGACACGATCCTGCATGAGACTTGCAGGAATTTTAGTAACATAAAGGAGGTAAATATGAAAAGGACCTTGGTATTACTCTTAGTGTTAGTATCTGTGGTTCTCGTTGCTGGATATGCTAGGGCAGAAGAACCAGTTACCCCTGCATCTCTCCAGGGTGTAACCGTGGTAGACAATGACTGGGTTAAGACAAACCATGGCAAGATGAAGGTCTTTGATGTGAGGAAAAAGGCAGAATACGTGGAGGCTCATATCCCCGGGGCTATTTCTGTGCCTTACGATGAAAAAAGCGAAAAGGCGGTTGATTTTGATGCGAAAAAGGATAAGCTTGACCTCAGCAAATTTCCTGCTGACAAGAATGAGCCTTTTATTACGTATTGCAATGGCCCGAGGTGCTGGAAATCCTATAAGGCATCAGTCCTTCTTATTAAGGCTGGATACAAAAAGATATACTGGTACCGTAATGACGGCTTTCCGGGATGGAAATCAAAGGGTTATCCTGTCGAGTAATCGTCAGCAGGGGTATAGAGACATACAGCCCCAGCCGGGTTATTTTAAAACGGACAGCGCTGCCCTCTTACAGACAAATCTCCTGACGCAGAGGAATTCGGTCTCAGAACTATATCTGGGTGATGATTGATATATTTTACGAGATTAGGAGTATTCTTATGTTTTCTCTGCGTTGAAGGAGTTGCCTACGGTGAAGAGAATCGGTTCATTTTTGATAAGAATGAATACGCTTTAGGAACATTAGAAGAGGGCCGTTCCTTCACGTTTGATATCCCCTTAAAGAACACAACAGCCAACCCAGTGAAAGTCATTTCCCTCGAACCTTCCTGTGGATGCACTAAGGCAATTATGATGAATGAAAGAATTGGCAGTGGCGAAACAGGCGTCATCAGGGTTACCATCGATACCGCAGGGAAGATAGGCAAGGTTGCGAAAACCATCGACGTTATGACCGATGCTTCTCCTGACCCGTTTATCCTTACGTTGAGGGGACTGGTGAAACATTCTGGTGGCGGAGTTGTAGACGCAGGCGCTCTCTTCCGAGGAGATTGCAGAAGATGTCATGTAGGAACGAATATACAATCGAAACAGGGAGAGACGCTCTTTAATGCTGTATGTTTTATGTGTCATAAGAACTATTCACCGTATAAACATATGAGTAAAGAATTACTTGAGAAGTCGATTTCCTATGGGATCACTCACACATCCATGCCGGGATTTGCCGAAACTATCGGAGGGCCTCTCTCCTCTGAGCAAATATCTTCACTTGTAGATTTTCTGAAAAATCAGAAATAAGGAATTCGTGTTTTAATCGATACACTTCTCAAATAATCTTCTGTAGGTCATGGAAATTATAATCTCACGCCTTGCCCCGACTTTAGTCGGGGTTCTATACTTGAAAACTCGCAACCTGTTTATCTAAAGAGGTTCCCTGAGTTTCAAGGTTTTGCACCATCCTGTCAAGATCTGTGGCCAGGCGGACATTCTTCTCAGACTCTTCCATCAGAGTCTCGATTGCCTTTAAAATACTGCCGACCGCGTTCCTCTGTTCAGCAGTGGCATGCGTTATGGTTTTCATCCTCTGAGACGCATCTGCTATTACTTTCGACAATGCCTTACTTTCAACCGATTGCTCCGCAGTTGACTTTTTTACCATCTGCGTTAAAGTTCTTACATTTTCGGTTGAAAGCAGGATGTTCTCCGATGCCGTATTCTGTTCTTCAGTTGCCCTCTTAATCCCTTCTGTCATAACATTAACCCTCTGAATATTTGCCGCCACCTGTCCAACGCCCCTCGTTTGCTCATCTATTGCCAGCTCAATCCTTTTTGCCATTTCAAGCGATGTCTCTGAGCTCTCCACGATTGTGGTCAGAGCGTTCTCAGCATCCTTCGATAATTTTTCGGCCGTTGCAACTCTTTCCAGACCGCGACCTGTTGAGCTCTCTGCTTCAGCTACCATTTCCTGTATTTTTTTGATTAATTCTTCGATCTCCTTAGTAGAAACAGCAGTTCTCTCGGCAAGGCCTTTCACTTCATCAGCTACTACAGCAAACCCTTTTCCGTGTTCACCGGCCTGTGCTGCCAGGATTGCGGCATTCAAGGAAAGAAGGTTGGTAGTATCAGATATTCCGTCAATGACTTCCACTATTTTCCCGATCTCTATTGACATCTCCCCAAGTTTGCCGACAATCTTTGCAGTGGAAAAAACTTCCTCTCTTATTTTTTCTATCCCGCCTCTTGTTATTTTCACGGCCTCTAATCCGAGCACGGAAGCATTTTCTTTAACTCTTGCAGACATAACTGCCTGCTCTTTTGAATAGGTACTGACTTCATTGATGGACTTACTCATTTCCGTCATAGTTGCAGCAATATCTTCGGTTTCTCTGAAAAGGGTCTCGACTCCGGAAGCTACCTCTTTTAATGATACCGCTATCTGATTGATAGATGATGCTGTTCTGTCTGTCAGTGCATCAAGTTCTTCAGCGTGATTTGCAATCTCTGTAACAACAGCAGACATCTCAAGAGACGACGAAGAAGCGTTTTCAGTAAATCTATTGAGTTCTTCTATATCAGCTGCTACTGCTTTAATAGAAGCTGACATCTCTTCAGTGGAAGCTGATGTTGTCTCGATCGCCTCCATTTGTGTTTTTGCCGAATCATGAACCAGTCTTGAGGAGCGTCCGATAGCATTTGATGCGGAAGAGACTTCGCGGGAGACTTCAAGAAGACCTTTCACCATATTCTGCATGCCTTCTATAAATTTATTAAACCATCGGGCGAGGGTTCCTATCTCATCTTCTGAAGTTACGGTGAGCCTTCTGGTCAGATCGCCTTTGCCTTCAGCTATATCTTTAAGCACAACGACTGTATCGTTAATAGGTCTGGTAATAGAACGATTTATGGTAATTCCGAAGAAAAGAAAGATTGCAATCAAGAAGATCGACATAATGACGACGGACCTGTTTATTTTAGCAACGATTTGCTGTTTCTCTGTATAATATGCTATTACTGCTTTTTCCTGAGCCTCTGCCATTTTATCTATCGACTTAAATAGCAGAGGCCTGAAATCAAAATATTCGTCTATAAGACCTGGTACACTTTTTGGATCATCATTAAAGTAAACACTTTGTAGTTTACCAGCTACTTTTCTAAATCCACTGTATCCCTTCTCAAAATTCTCTTTGTCCTTTAATAAGGCATCATCCGTAATCCTGCCCTTCACCTCATTCCATAATCTGTCTATCTCATTGAGCGATATCTTGAGATGTTCCCCTGAACCTATTGCTGCCACTATATTTGCTGTCACACCGGCCATACGATACTCAAGCTCCCTGAAAGTAAGCTGTATCTTCCTCAGATTGTCAAGCGGTGCAACTTTTTGGGCATAAATTTCTTCAAGCGTATCTAACTGTTTTTTACCCATCATAATTGTTCCTATGGTAAAAGCGATAAACACAACAAGCGATAATATAATCACAAAAGACACTTTGTGCGATATCTTTATTCTTTTTAAAAACATATTTTATCCTCCCCCTAGAATTAAAGAATTAAAATTCAGTAATCATCCTACTCCTGCTTTAAGAAGAATCTATGTATCTGAGATAGTTCCATTATAATGAATTTTATCAAAGAATGCATTGTTCCTCGCCGGAGTCGAGTCTATATCAACCTGCAGGCGATTACCCCCTTGTCAGTCACTATCATATGGACCCTTATGTCATGAGGTTCGGAAGGTAGAGAATCCACTATCTGTTCTTCATATGCTATTGCGATAAGAGGGATTTGTCTCTTAAGCCTTGAGAGCAATCTGTCATAGAAACCCGCCCCGTAACCGAGCCTGTTGCCCCTGGAATCAAAAGCTGCGCCCGGCACGACCGCAAGGGTCACATCGTTGATATCCCTCTCTCTTTCCCCGGGGACTACCGGTTCAGGAATGCTCATGTAGCCGGGGGAGAGCTCATTCAGGCCCTTAATCTCGTAAAGCCTTAACTCCTTATGTGCCGGATCTACGGAAGGCAGCACTACTCTCTTCCCCAGCCTGAGGGCTTCTTCTATAAGAGGAACAGTAGAGACTTCGGAACGGAAGGACGCGAAAAAAAGGATTGCCTGCGAGCGCTCGAATTCAGAAAGCGAAAGGAACTTTTCTATAATAAGAAGATCTTTTGCTTTTCTCGTTGCCGGATCAATGGAATCCCTTTTCCTGAGGACCTGCTGCCTGATGCGGGATTTTTCATCCAAACGTTATCCGGCGCTCTGTTCAAGGGCGGTTTTTATCTTGACCACATCCGCAACAGCGCTTTTTATGGAGTACGGGGTGATACCTGCTATGTCGGATTCCATAATATCGTGGCTGAAATTTATAGCGCCCAGGAGATGGGCGTCGGGCAAGAGTTTCCTTATGAAATTAAGGTCCTCTTCTCCCCTCACCTTGTTCGCAACAACGAATACCTTCTTGACCCCGAGACCCTTTGCCATCTCCTTAACGGTATTGGCGGTCTGGATGCTTCGCTGGCCCGGTTCCACCACAACGATGAAGGCATCCACTGCTTCGGTAGTGCCCCTTGTCAGGTGTTCTATCCCCGCCTCCATATCCACGATAACAATCTCATCCCTGTTCACCACGAGATGCTTGAGCAATCTCCGCAGAAAAACATTCTCCGGACAGTAGCAGCCTGAAGCAGCTTCCTTTGACTTGCCCGTTACCAGGAGTGTAATGTTGTTGAACCGGTACCCGAACTCTTCCGGGATGTCATCTACCTTGGGATTCAGCTTGAACACCCCTCCGCTGCTTCCTGGCCTTGCGCCCATCCTTTCCTCTATCACGTCGGTCATCTCGGCAATGGGACGAATTTTTGAAAGGGCTTCTGAGGGAACCCCTAAGGCAGCGGCCAGGTTTGCGTCAGGGTCAGCATCCACGGCAATGACCCTCTTCCCTTCAGAGGCATACAGATGGCTCAGAATGGCGGAAAGCGTTGTTTTTCCCACGCCACCCTTTCCTGTTATTGCGATCTTCATCTTCCTAGTATACCAAAAATGCTTTTTCCCCTTCTCTTGTTTTCATCGAAATACTTGCACTGTGACCTGGTCTTGGTATAATGGGGACAGATTTAATTTACCGGGATCAAAGGAGGAGGAGATGAAACACTCTTTCAGCACCATCTGCATCGTAGTACTTCTGGCAGGGTGCGGAGCAGGGAGCAATCTGAATATCGTATCACCGAGTTCGTCTGACGAAGAGGTGAGGAAACGTGCCGGCGAAGTAATCAAGGAAAAAAGGCCTTCTGCACCAGAAGAGAAGCTATCAGCACCCCCGGCATCGCCTGGCGGGTCAACCGAGAGTGCGCCGACCAGGGAAATGAGACCTCCCGAAGAACCGTCCATGAAAGGCGGTTGTTCTCACGAGGCATTAATCAATCTCCTGGAGAAAAAGGGGATCATTACCAGAAAGGAACTGAGGGAAGAAATGAAAAGACTGAATCAGGAGGCAAAATAACGTAACAAGTCAAAATTGTTTCGATTTATAAATCATATAGATAAGATACTCTATAGTTAGAAATAGAACTTGACAGAGACTTTCTTGCGAGTCAGAATATAGTAAGTTAACAGAGCCTGTAGTAGTATTATTAGTCGATGGCGCCAGATAGCAATCCTCAAGAAAGGTAAGAGTTGGTCCAGCTTATGCAACCAGGCTTTTGCGCCTAAAAAAGGAGGTGATGGGAAAAAGGATTTGAGTACCTCAGCAAGGTAATGAGGCTTGCAGGTGTGAAGAAGAATTTTGGTGAAACTACAACGAGAAAGGAGAACGGCATGACATTGAGGAGAATACATGGAGGGAAACTGGCTGCCCTTTTCATTGTGTTTTTTCTTGCAGCAGTCCCCTTGTTTCTTCAGAGTTGCGGAAGCGGGGGATATTCAAACCCGCAGTCGGAGATAACAGGGTCATCGGTCCTTATTGACCCTGCAACACTTAACGGATGGATAACAAACGGATATGACATAGATTCCTTTGGCTTTAACAAGATGGTTGTGCTGGATGTTGCCAGCGCCACCGGAACCACCAGTTATACCGGCAGCGGTCATGTGCCGGGCGCATTCCTCCTGGATCCCTCTGTTGACCTTTCCGCATCAAGGTCTGATGGTATAGGCGGCACCTACAGTTACACCGACACCAACGGCGTCACCTGGACGGATTCAAACACGCCGTCAATGCTCGCCACGAGGTCCCAGATGGATAACCTCATCCAGAGGACAGGAATAGACGAAAATACCGTTATCGTATTTACTACCGACTCCGGGGCCGGTAATCTAATGAATATGGGAAGGGCGTATTTTAATTTTCGGTATTGGGGATTCCCCAAGGAAAGACTGAAAGTGTTGGACGGCTTTAATTCAACGTACGCGGCAGCAGGTTTTGCTCTGGAGAAAACAGTTCCCCCGGCGCCGCCATTTTCCACTTATAGTGTTTGCCAGCTCAAACAAAACACATCCCTCAGGGCATCCTTAGCAGAGATGATTAAGGTGGCAGAGGACACCGACTCCAAGACAGTGGTGGTTGATTCCAGGAGTCCCAACGAATATAATGGTGTCGCCGGCTCAACAGCAGGACCATTTGCTGGTAAACCCGGATATACTAAAAAAGTAGCATTTGAAGGTCACATCAGAACTGCTGTAAGCCAGAACTATACAACACTCCTCGCGGCAGACGGAAGGCTTCTTTCCAGAGAGAATCTGATAGCCAAGATGAATGCCATAGGGGTTGATGGAACTACAACAGCTTACTCCTACTGCCGTACAAGCTGGAGGGCGACGATTACGCTTCTGGCCTTAGATGCAGTACTTGGATGGCCTGTAAAAATCTATGATGGTGCGTGGATGGAATGGGGGCAGATGGCTGATGAAGGAAAAGACGGAGCCTTAAAAGCAAACTCTCCGTGGAGGACAGATACAGCAGCCCGTTCCGCAGCAATTACATATAATAAGGACAATGGTTTCACTGTGGATAAGATTAATGGTGCTGATTCTTACGCTATTCGCGCAGACAAGATAACGATTGAAGATACTGCTGCATGCGGTGGCGGCGGAGACGGAAGCAAAGGCCCTATAGCTCCGGGATATTAGGGCATGGTGAAAGGAAAGGTTTTTTTCATAGCCCTGGTGACCGTGTTGGCATTCACCTCTGGTCTTTACACAGAGGGGGTATTTGCAATGGGCGCCAATGGGGGTTCTGTCCATCCTCAAGGAGGTAAAAGGAATATGGAGGGAGGAAAGGGACAGGGCAAAAGAAGTCTTGACAACAGGACAGAGGGCTCCCCATCGAAGGAAGGGCATGATGAAAAGACAGAGAAGCCCTCTCCAGAGAAAAAGCCCCGTCTTAAATACCGGGATATGTTTGAATGTTCCTGTTGAGTACGAAGGGGTTTTCGGTTGTCGATGAATTCACAGATAATGGAAAGGAGGTATTCATGAAAGGGATAATAAAGGCAGTGGGGGCATCTGTTTTAATGCTTGGATTGCTCTTATGTATCGGCATACAGACGGCTCAGGCAGGCCCCGTCATAAAGATAAGTGACGAGTCATGGCTCATGATCAACTATGAGATGCAGCTTTACGGGCAGTGGAGGGATGTGGGATCCGGCCCTGACAGATCCGGTGATACCACTGACATCTTCTTCAGGAGAAACAGGCTGAGTTTTCGAGGACAGGTAAATGATACCTTTGGTTTTACCTTCGCGATTCAACACCAGGGCGACAAGAGGATTCAGGATATTACAGTATCGGATATTCCAGGGAAGGACTTTGATGTCCTTGATGCCTTTCTCACTGCTGATTTCACAGATGCATTCAGGGTAAGGGCGGGTTTGACAAAGGACCCCTTGGTGAGGGAACAAAATGAGGGCTGTTTCTTCCCTCTGAGCGTGGATCGTTCCCTGTTTGCATACACTAATTTACCCCGTGCAAATCGGGATTATGGTGCAGTTATATGGGGGAATCTCTTTGATGCAAAAGCGCAGTATAGATTAGCTGCTATGAAAGGCAACGACAGCGGCAACGACCCAAAGAGCCAGCTCAGATACACGGCAAGGGTTCACATTACCCTTTTAGACCCTGAGTCTTCACTTGTATACAGAGGTTCCTATCTTGGCGAGAAGAAGGTTCTCACCTTTGGCGCTGGGTACCAATTCGAACCGGATGCGGTCTTTGGCAATGTAGCTGCAAAGACCTTGAGCAAGGACTATCAGGCATGGACCTTTGATGGATTCTTTGAATATCCGACACCCTCAGGTACTTTTACTGTTTCGGGTGCTTATCTGAAAACCGATTTTGATAATGCGTATAAAGGCGGAGACCCTGACCCCCGCAGTGTTGGAGAAAACGGAGAGAAAAAGGGGTGGTATGCAAAGGCAGGTTACTTACTGCCTAACAAGATAGGTCCGGGTAAAGTGCAGGTCTTTGGTCGTTATGAGGACTGGAAGTTTGCACAGCTTTCAGGGGTATTCGACCAGAAGATAAAATGGTGGGCCGTTGGAGCGAATTACCTGCTGAAGGGTCAGGACCTGAGGATTACGCTACAGTATTCAAGAACAGATTATGATAAGGAAGACCCAGCAAATCCCAATACTCAGGATTTTAATACTGTAACCGCTATGCTCCAGTTCCTTTTCTGATGGGGAGGCGTTTACAAAAGCGCCAAAAATAACGATGCGTTCTACAGGGGAAGGATATATCCCCTTTCCCCTGTATTCCCCATGGGCATGGCATATTCTTCCTGGAATGCCCTCCCTTGCCGGTGCGAGACCTTTCGTTGACACCCGCTAATTTTTCCTGATATACTGGCAACGTAAGTGCAAAATTTTAAAATAAATTTCGAGATACTAATACGGTCATTAGTAAGGACACATGCAACTTAATTTTAGCGTCATGCCCGAAGTTCTTAATCGGGCATCCAGAGCCTTTCTGGATTCCCCGGTCCCTCGATTACTACCTTCGAGGGCAGGCAAGCCGGAGAATGACAAGAATGTATCCCATAGTTTTTTATTTTTCGCGTGTACGTTTGATTTGCCAATATGACATGTCTTAATGAAATAGCATCACATGACCCGGGATTAAAATTATGAGTCTTGTGGGAAGACTTGAAGACCTTGCACTTTCGGATATCTTCCAGATTCTGAGCATCGGGAAGAAGACAGGAACCCTTATGATACGCAGCGATAAGGGGAATGCGTTTATTGTGTTCAAGAACGGTCTCATTGTCAGGGCGGAGACCAGCACCCTTGAAGGGAATATCGGCCGTGACCTTCTAAAAAAAACCCTGGTAAAAGAGCATGTCTACAAAATGGCCCAGGAAGTCAAAAAAAAGCTTCCCTCGAAGTCCGTCGCCGAGATACTCTTCGAACTGGACTCCGCCAGCAGGGACCAGCTGGACAAGTTCGCAAGGAAGAGGATTGAGAAAGTTATCTATCATCTCCTGCTCATGAGTCAGGGGGATTTCCATTTTGAGCTGGACAACCTGGATGTGGGTTCAATGACCGAAGTGGGAGATACCGGCTGGGAGGTGTCCAGGGGAATAAGCCCCGAATACCTCCTTATGGAAGGGGCAAGGGTGCATGATGAGATGTCCCAGAAGGAAAATCTGGAGGAAGGTCTTACCGAAGGAGAAGGGGGAGAAGCATGGGAGGAAGACTGGGGAGAACATCCGGTTGCGGTAGAGAGGAAGGACATCTCCGCACTGAAGTCACTCACCCAGGAGTTGAGGTTCCCCAACTCCACTTCTGAGATAACCCTGCTCATTCTCAGGTTCGCCAGTGACATATTCCAGAGGGGAGTGCTGTTCATGGTGGGAGAGGATGAGCTTACGGGTCTGGGCCAGTTCGGCCTTGAAATTGAAAGGGCGGATGAAAGGATACGGGAGACGGTCCTCAGTTACGGGGAGAGCCATTTTCTCAAAGGGATCATTGAGAACGCGCAGTCGTACAAGGGGAGCCTGGAGAAGGATGTGGTCACGGAATCCCTCATAAGGGAACTGGGCGGTGGATGGCCTCTGGAGGTGATTTTCTTCCCTGTTATCACGGAGGCTAAGGTGGTGGCGCTCCTCTATTGTGACAATGCTCATACCGGCGATCCTTTTTCAGAGACTGAAGGGCTTGATATATTCATCAGCCAGGCCGGTCTCGCGTTGGAAAAATCCCTGCTCCAGAGGAGGTTGCAGGAGATGCAGAAAGCAGGGGGGAAGACCCCCAAAAAGAAAGATTGACCGTTGTATGGCGCTAATGATTTTTTTGCTTCCATCTGATAAAATTAGTCTCGATAAAATGTAAAATTTAAAATTAATCCCGAATCAAGTTCGGGACAAAATAAAGGAATGCAAGAATTTTTCTTTTTTTTGAATTTTGAATTTATTTTGGGGAGGGAACGTGAAGTCGGTTCTCATTGTTGAGGATTCAGCAACCACGAGGGCGATGATCAAGGCAGTTATCGAGGACATGGGGGAAGACTTCACTGCCCTGGAAGCCAATACCGGATTTGAGGCCCTGAGAATGCTCCCCCAGGAACAGTTTGACCTCATCATCACTGATATCAACATGCCTGATGTGAACGGCCTTGAACTCATCAATTTTGTGAAGAGCAACCCCAATTATCAGCATATCCCCATGATCATCGTGACCACTGAGAGGAGCAGCGCAGACAAAGAGCGGGGATTGGCTCTGGGAGCCAGCGCCTATGTGACGAAACCCTTTAAAGCGGAAGAACTGCAGGAAGTGATCGCCAAGGCGCTTAGTCCATGAAATCTTCCAAAAAAGACTTCATTGCAGAGGCAGAGGAGCTCGTTGAGGAAGCGGAGAGACTCCTGATAGAGATTCAGGAAACCCGTACTGCGGGGGTCAATCCTGATACCATCAACGCGCTTTTTCGTGCCATTCATACCGTAAAGGGAATCTCGGGCCTGTTCGGCTTTAAGGATATCGCAGACTTCAGCCATGCCTTCGAGTCCCTGCTCGATGACATCAGGCTCGGAAGGGCCGAGGTCAGCGAGGAGGTGGTGAGGTTTCTTTTCAGCAATAACGATGTGCTCAAGAAGGTGATGGAGGACATCGAAAACGGGAGGGACCATGATGTCTCAGGGCACCTGCAGAACATCGAGGCGTTCAGAAACGCCGCAAAGGAGTCCGGGGGCTCCCATAAGGTTGAGGATATCCTGGGGCAGATCGACGCGGCGATCCTGAAGGTCCTCTCGGAGTATGAAGAACACCGGCTGAAGACGAATATAAAGGAAGGCAAGGGCATTTTTCTCGCCAGGGCGGTGTTCTCCCTTGCCGACTTTGACAAGTCACTCAGTGAACTTGTTTCTGCCATAAAGTCCCACGGCGAGCAGATCTCTACCCTTCCCACCTCCACTGACCTGCCGCCCGATTCCATAGGGTTCAACATCCTGTTCGGGAGCGGGAAGTCCCATGAGGAGCTGAAGCAGGCATTGGACCTTCCCGTGGATGAGCTCATTAAACGCAAAGGGGAAGCCGCTGCGGTCCCTTCTCCTTCCAAGATGCAGGAATCGTCAATAAAAAGCGCGAGCACCTATGTCAGGGTGGATATCGAGAAACTGGACAGGATCCTCAATACCATAAGCGAGCTGAATCTCTTACGGTTCGCTACAAACAGAATCGCAGCGGAGATGATGGAGACGTTTGGGCATACTCCTCTTGTGGTGGATGTCTTCAAGATCTCCCAGAGCTTTGAAAGAAGGATATCTGAACTCAAGGAGCAGGTTCTCGAAATCAGAATGATCCCTGTGGGGCAAATATTTTCGCGGCTGGCGCAGGTCATACGGCGGTATTCGCGGGAGACAGGGAAACAGATAGAACTGACTCTCTATGGGGAGGATACGGAGATCGATAAGTTCCTTGCCGAAGAGATTGTAGACCCTCTCATGCATATCGTTCGGAACGCCATCGACCACGGGATCGAGGCGGGTGAAGAAAGGAAAAAGGCGGGGAAAAGGGAAACCGGGGCCATCATCCTGAAGGCATTTCAGAGGGGAAACCACGTGGTGATCGAGGCCCGGGATGACGGCGCGGGCATTGATGTTGAAAGGGTGAAGAAGAAGGCATCGGAGAAGGGCATCCTCATTCCCGAGGCCGAGCTTAATAACCGTGAGATCCTTGATTTCATCTTCATGCCCGGCTTCAGTACGAAGGCCGCGGTGAGCGAGATTTCGGGCAGGGGAGTCGGGATGGACGTGGTGAAGGAAAAACTTTCCAGCCTGGGCGGGTTTGTGGATGTGGAAACGGAAAAAGGAAAAGGCACGGCGTTCATTCTTACGGTGCCCATCACCCTTGCGATACTGAAGGCGCTCATTGTGAGGATCGGCGCCGAAAAGTTTGCTATCCCTTTAACCTCGCTGTCGGAGAGTCTTCTCATCGACCATAAGGACGTTCAGACCATAGAGGGGAAGGAAGTCTACAATCTGAGAGGCGAGATGTTGCCCATCGTGAGCATCGCCAGTATGTTCGGACTCGAAGGGGATGTTTCCGAGCGGTCGTATGCGGTGGTGGTGGGGTACGGGGAGAGAAGGTTGGGGCTCTTCGTGGATGAGCTCATAGGACAGCACGAGGTGGTCATCAAATCTCTGGGCGATTATTTCAAGGGGTTGCGCGGATTTGCCGGCGCCGCAGAGATCGGCAGGCATGAGGTCATTTTGGTGATTGACGTGGAGTCCGTCATAGAGGAATCTCTCTCCAGGCAGAGGGCGATGCGCCATGTATGAGGAATTCTATGGATTCAAGGCGAAGCCGTTCAGCAAGACCCCTGACCCGAGGTTTCTCTTTCTGTCGAGGACGCATGAGGAAGCCCTCGCGAGGCTTCAGTATGCTGTGGAAGAGCGGGAGATAGCGGTGTTGACGGGGGAGATAGGCTGCGGGAAGACGACGCTTACACGGGCGTTGATGGATTCCCTTGACGAGAAACACAGGGTGATCGTGATCCTGAATCCGCGGCTCACCTCCATGGATTTCATAAAGACTCTCTGTGGAAGACTCCAGTGCGCGACGTCTTCCCCTTACAAGAGTGAGCTTCTTGACGCTCTCTACGCGAGATTTTACGAGGATTACCGCGCCGGGATCACCCCGGTGCTCATTATTGATGAGGCACATCTGATCCCCTATCGGGAGACCTTTGAGGAGATCAGGCTCCTGACGAACTTTCAGATGGACGATGCGAATCTTCTGAGCCTCATTCTCGTTGGTCAGCCGGACCTCCGGAAAAAACTGCAGCTTCCCTCTCTCCTTGCGTTCAGACAGAGGATCGGGCTCTTCTGTCATCTTGGTTTTATCGGGGAGGACGAGATAAAGGC
>JAMCQB010000022.1 GCA_023382175.1 Nitrospirota bacterium
ATAGATGAGGAGCGTATTCTTCAGAACATCTCCTTTCCCGAGTATGAGCTTGAAGACCTCTATGGCCTGGAGAGAGCCCACTACCCCGGGTATGGCGCCGATCACACCAGCCTCCTGACAGGAAGGAACAAGACCTGCCGGGGGCATCTCCTCAAAGAGACACCGGTAACAGTGGCCCTCTCCCGGAACAATGGTGGTAACCTGACCCTCAAATTTCAGGATCGCACCGCTCACCAGGGGTTTCTTGAGCAGTATGCACGCATCATTGACAAGATACCTTGTAGGGAAATTGTCGCTGCCGTCCACCACGATATCATAGTCTCCCATAAAATCCATGATGTTGTCTTTATTCATCCGCTCCTTTATCCCCACCACCTTTACATCGGGATTTAAGGCTTCAAAAGTGGCCTTTGCCGAATCCACTTTCAGCATGCCGAGGCGGCTCGTGCTATGGGCTATCTGGCGCTGGAGATTACTCAATTCCACAGAGTCATTGTCGACCATTCCGATGGTTCCCACGCCGGCAGCGGCAAGGTAGTATCCCACCGGGCAGCCCAGGCCGCCGGCCCCGATGATGAGGACCTTCGCCCGGAGGATTTTTTTCTGACCCTTTCCCCCCACTTCGGGCAGGATGATATGCCTGCTGTATCTCTGGAGCTGATCCTCTGTGAATTCCACTACTCCTTCTCCTTCCTGATCTGGATGATCCAGTCAGTGTCATTGATCTTCTCCACCTTTAACACACGCTGACCATGATCCTCCATGGATTTGGGGATGCTCCTGGAGGCCTCTTCATAGTCAAGAAGAATCTCCAGGGTCTGGCCGACCTCTAAATCTTCAACAGCGAGCTTTGATTTCACAAAGGTATAAGGGCAGACAAGCCCCTTAATATTTATTTTTTTGTCGATCTTTATATCTTCCACGTTTTCCTCCTCGTTATTGCACTCTATGTATTATATTATCTTAATATTATATTATCTTATTGTTCTATAAGTATAGCTTATTATCTCTGAATGAGAGAAGAAAAGCAACAGGCCCGGAAAGAGAAGGGGCAAGGGTCATTCCTCTTTTCCCTCCACCCTTACAAACAGGGTTTTATCAGAGACCACGGGCAGGTTGTCAATCTCCCCAATGGCGTTCAGAACGTCCCTTTCCTTTGCCCTGTGAGTCAGAACCACAAGGGGCACCGAACCGCCGATCCTTCTGCCCTTCTGGATCACTGACGCAATGCTTATATTGTAATTACCGAGGATCCCTGATATGTTTGAGAGGACCCCAGGCTTGTCCAGCGCAGAGAACCTGAAGTAGTACATGCTCTCGATCTCTTCCATTTCCCTGATCTTCCTCGTTCCCGCCCCTCCCGAAATCCACGGCACTCTCCGAACACCACCGGAGACGATATTCCGCCCGATGTCAACGATGTCCGCTACCACAGCGCTGCCTGTGGGCATGTCCCCCGCCCCTCTCCCGTAATAAAGGGTCGAGCCCACAGCATCGCCCTCAACATACACCGCATTGAATACACCGTCAACCTTCGATATCAGATACTCGCTGGGTATCATGGTGGGATGGACCCTCATCTCTATCTCCACCCCCCTTTCACCCCCCCTTGCTAAGGGGGGGATAGGGGGGGTTGCCTTTGTTATGGCAAGAAGCTTTACCTTATATCCCAGCTCCGAGGCGAATTCTATATCCTGGGAAGTTATCTTCGTAATCCCTTCCTTGTAAACGCGATCCAGTGAGAGGGGAATTCCATAGGCAAGGGACGAAAGGATGGTGAGTTTATGTGCAGAGTCTATCCCTTCTATGTCAAAGGTGGGATCGGCTTCTGCATAGCCGAGCCTCTGCGCGTCCTTTAACGCATCGGAGAATTCCACTTTCTCCTCCGTCATTTTGGTGAGGATGTAATTGGATGTTCCGTTGATAATGCCGTAGATGGCAACCATATTATTGGCCACAAGCCCCTCGCGTATGACCTTGATGATCGGTATACCCCCGGCAACGGAAGCCTCGAACCCTATTTCAACACCATGCTTTTGCGCCTCGCTGAATATCTCGTTGCCCTCGGTGGCAAGGAGCGCCTTGTTGGCGGTTACTACGTGTTTCTTTTTCCGGACAGCCTCAAGGATAAAATCCTTTGCAGGGTGAATGCCTCCCACAAGTTCGACAACGATATGGATGTCGGGATCATTGACGACATCTTTAGCGTCAGGCGTAAGAACCCCTTTCGGCAGAGTAATGCCCCTGTCCCTCTGAAGGTCCCTGTCCGCAACTTTCTTGAGAACGATATCGAACCCGGTCCTTTCCGAAAGAATATTTCTGTTTCCAAGAAGGATCTTCGCGGTGCCGGTACCCACTGTGCCGAAACCGATAATGCCGACGGTTATCTTCTTCTTTCCCATCCTGGGCTCCTGTCATCAGTATTGAGATGTCGTATATTATGCTCCAAAAGGATGAAGGACTTCAACACTCCTGTCAGTGCATGTCAGTGCAAACTCCCGCCTGTGCGATAGCAGGAGAGTTACGGTATAATAGAATAATGTCGGAATCCGGACAGAGCCATAATCGACGGGTCCAGCCCCCGAAGTCTCAAGGCGGTTCAGGCGCTCACGGTGAAATGCCCCGGAGGATCCACCTGCCATCATTTTTTTCAAAATGGCTGTTACTGTTCTGTGCATTATCGATACTAGCCGGGGCCGCTGCCGGGTTCGTCTACTGGAGCATCTCTGACCTCCCTGCCGTCAAATCCCTGGAGGAGTATTCCCCGGCCGAATCCTCCCTGGTATACTCATCCGACGGAAAAATCCTTGCGGAACTCTATCTCGAAAGAAGGACATTCATCCCCTATTACAAAATACCCGATCACGTGAAAAAAGCATTCATCGCCATAGAAGACGTACGGTTCTACAGTCACCCCGGCGTTGACTTTATCGGCATTCTCAGGGCCCTTTATCAGGATCTCAAAACCAGGAGCATTGCCCAGGGTGGAAGCACCATCACTCAGCAGCTTGCAAAGATGGTCTTCCTCAAGCCTGAGAGAAGCGTGAAGAGGAAGTTGAAGGAAGCCGCCATTTCCATCCAGATAGAAAAACGCTACACGAAAGACGAGATACTGGGGCTTTACCTGAACCAGGCGTATTTCGGCACACGCGCCTACGGTCTCGAGGCGGCAGCGCAGACATACTTTGGCAAGTCAGCGGGTCAGCTCGCCGTGGGTGATGCTGCCGTCCTGGCCTCTCTGCCGAAGGCGCCCTCCCAGTACTCACCCTTCAGAAATCCCGAGAAGGCAAAGGAAAGAAAAACCACGGTCCTGAAACTGATGCTGCAGAATAAGTTCATCACAAAGGCACAGTACGAAGAGGCAGAAAGGGAACCCATGCCGGTGACTCCCCATTACCGGAAATATGAGGCGCCTTATTTTATCGAGATGGTGAGGCAGGAGCTGGAGGCGAAATTCAATCATGAACTCTATACCGCTGGATATAAGATTTATTCCACAATAGACTCCTCCCTTCAGAAGGCGGCTGAGGAAGCCGTGACCAACGGGATTGTCGCTATCGAAAAGAGGACGAAAAAGGGGGTGCAGGCCGCGCTCATCGCCATGGATATCAAGACAGGCCGGATCAGGGCTATGGTGGGGGGAGCCGACTTTTGGAAGAACCAGTTCAACCGGTCGACACAGGCGCTGCGGCAGCCCGGTTCGGCCTTCAAACCCTTTGTGTATCTCACGGCCATCGAACAGGGGATGACTTCCGCGGATACAATACTGGACTCCCCTATCTCCTTTAAAGGCGCCAGGCCGGGACATCCGTGGACCCCAAAGAACTATGACGGCAAGTATCATGGTGCAGTCACCCTGAAGACCGCCCTGGCAAAATCCCTGAACACCGCCACGGTGAGGCTTGCAAACAGGGTGGGAGTGGACAACATTATCGAGACGGCCCAGAGGCTCGGCATAAGGAGCAACCTCCAGCCGTATCTTCCCATCGCCCTAGGCGCCTCGGATGTAACCCTCATGGATATGGTGTGTGCATACAGCGCCTTTGCCACCGGAGCTCATGTAAAACCCGTGTTCTATGAATGGGTGATGAACAAGGATGGAATGCCGGTCAGCGAGATAAAGGAAGAAAGGACTGATCTCCTATCCCCGGAGGATGCGGAAGAGATGAAAAAATTGCTCCGGGCCGTGGTGGAAGAAGGGACAGCCATGAGGGCTAAGGAGCTCAGGAGGACGCTCTACGGGAAGACCGGCACTACGAACGATTACTCAGATGCATGGTTCATAGGGTTCGATGACCATCTCGTGGTGGGCGTATGGGTGGGAAGGGATGACCATAAGCCCATAGGTCCAAAGGAGACAGGCGCCAGGGCAGCCCTCCCCATCTGGATGGAATTTATGAAAAAAGCGCCTCTACAAACTCCTTCGAATCAAAATCCCTGAGGTCTTCGATCCCTTCGCCAACGCCGATGAGACGTATGGGGATGCCGAGCTCTTTCTTTATGGCAAATACGATTCCCCCTTTGGCAGTGCCATCCAGTTTTGTAAGGGCAATACCGGACACTCCCACAGCGCTGTTAAATATCTCTGCCTGCCTGAGGGCATTCTGTCCTGTAGTGGCATCCACCACAAGAAGCGTTTCGTGGGGAGCGCCGGGCATGGATTTGTCGATCACCCGCCTCACTTTCTTCAGCTCTTCCATGAGCGGACTTTTTGTGTGAAGCCTTCCCGCTGTATCGATAATGACCACATCCACGTTTCTGCTCCTGGCTGCCGACAGGGAATCAAAGGCAACGGCAGCGGGATCCGAGCCGCTCTGATGCTTCACGATCTGAGCCCCTGTTCTCTTAGACCATATCTCGAGCTGCTCTATTGCAGCGGCCCTGAACGTGTCACCGGCAGCCAGCAAAACCGACTTCCCTTCAGAGATGAAACGGCCTGCAAGCTTTCCGATGGTGGTAGTCTTCCCAACCCCGTTGACACCCACCGTGAGGATAACGAAGGGTCTTTCTCCTGATATGATGAGGGGCTGGGACGGACCGAGAAGCGTCATCATCTCCTGCTTCAGAAACTCTCTGACATTTTCAGTATTCTGAATCTCGCCCTGCTTCGCTTTATCCCTGAGGAACTCCACAATCTCGCCGGTGGCCTTGACGCCGATATCAGACGTGATGAGGGTCTCTTCAAGTTCCTCAAGGGTTTCTTCATCGATCTTTCTTCCCGTGAAAAGCGCCTCTACCTTCCCTATGAAGCCCTTTCTCGTCTTCGCAAGCCCTTCCTTTAACCTGTCAAGAAAACCCATCGCGACTCCTTCTACGAATTCCTGATACTATTGGTGTCCTGTTCCCTGCACTTCTTAACACTTTTTCAGGTGTCATGCCGCACTTGAAGGACAGAAGCAAACTTCTTCCGTATTAATTTCCGAAAAAGATTTTAATTCTTTTATCTCCGTTTTATCAACTGATATAATACCCCATGAACCCTTATTCCCGTCTTATTCCCCGCCTGAACGGCAGGGAGATAGAAGAAAGATTCGGGTATTATCTCAACCTTGTGGAAAAGGGCGTTGCCGGCTTCATTGTTTTCGGCGGAGAACTTGAGACGGTCCGGGCAAGATTAGCAAAGCTTCAGGCAGCTTCTCATCATCCGCTCATCATCGCCTCAGACCTGGAGCAGGGCCTCGGTCAGCAGATAGAAGGCGGCGCGGTTTTCCCTCCTGCCATGGCCATCGCTTCTGCATTAAAGAGCGCTCAGAGGGAAGAAGCTTCATCGATGCTGGAGAAAATCTATGCCGCTTTTGCGAAAGAGGCGGAATATGGGGGGATCAACACCATACTGGCTCCCGTTCTCGATATCAACACCAACCCGGACAATCCCATCATCGCCACACGGGCCTTCGGTGAAGACTCCGATACCGTTTCCCTTTTTGGGTGCGAGATGATAAAGGTGCTGCAGCAGAACGGGATTGCGGCATGCGGGAAGCATTTTCCCGGACATGGCGATACCGAGATCGATTCACATATCAGCCTTCCTGTCATAAAGAAGGATCTCGATTCCCTGGAGCATAATGAATTGGTACCCTTTAAGAGGGCCATCGACGAGGGAGTGGGAATGATAATGCTTGGTCACCTCAGTGTCCCTGCCCTCGATCCCACTGGAAGACCGGCATCACTCTCCGGAAGGGCAGTCTCGTACTTGAGGGACAGGATGGGGTTCAGGGGGCTTATCATCACCGATGCCATGAACATGGGAGGGATCGGTCGGTATACAGAAAACGAAGCGTCCCTGATGGCCCTCAATGCGGGGGTTGACATCATCCTTCATCCCTCAGATCCTGATGGTACGGCGTCCTATCTCCAGCAGAAGGATTACTTCATAAGTAAGAGCACATTCTTGTCATTCCCCGGCTTGACCGGGGAATCCAGAAAGGCTCTGGATGCCCGATTAGGAACTTCGGGCATGACATGTAAAGAAATTGATTTCGCCGAACATCAGCGGCTTTCCGATAGGCTCGCAGGAATGGCTGTTACTGCAGAAGGGAATTTAGATATAAAAATAACAAAGCCGTTCATGATCATTCTGAAGGAAGACAAGATCGAAAAGGGCGAGCACTTTGTGAATGCGTTGAAGCAGAAATATGGGGGATTCCAATACCTATCGATCTTTCCGGGAGATGACATCCCATGGTCCATAATTCCGAAGGACCATGACCTGATAGTGAGCGTGTTCTCACAGGTTAAGGCGTGGAAGGGTCAGACTGCCGCAGGGGTGCAAAGGGCAATTGAAACCCTCGATGGCAGGGCAAAGATTTTTATATCCTTTGGAAACCCCTACGTCCTCAGGAATCTCCGGAACGTCGCAAAAATATATGCATACTGGGATTCCGCATCAGCACAGAAAGCAGTTGCTGCAAGACTGACTTCCTGTGATACACCATAAACAGGGAAGTTCTTCTTCCTGCTCTCTCCCAATCCTATCCGCGCATAGGAATACCTGGCATGGGATAGGTAATAAAAGCACGGGATACAATACCTATCATCACAAAGATGACGATGGCTGCGACTACCACGGCAATCGTGTATCCCAGGGACTTTTCCTGGGGTGACTTCATCAGAACGGGAAGTCCGAGGTAAAGAAGATAGAGGCCATAAAGCCCCAATATTCCGAGGACGCTCAGTAAAGGAATTATGGAGAAAATCCCGACCACCCAGCCCGGCGTATACGAATAGACAGCCACTTTGAAAGCCTGGGTAAGGTTCTTCTCTCCTGCAAAGGTGGGAGCCAGTGCATCAATAATCAGGGCCAGGATGTATACCCCTGCAAGGGTCAGCACATAGTGGACAGCTGCTGAAGCAATGGATGTGGTTACAGGCATTCGAAATGATCCCACAAAAGGCATGCTTATGCCCACAATCGACATTCCTATAACAGAAGCAATCGGCCCTATGGCAGCCAGGAGAATAACATAGCTCTTGTATAAGTCTGCAATTGTCGTGGTTTCTCCGGCAATCGTCTGCCATTCCTCCTTAGGACGAAGCAAAATCCCTTTAACACGTTCAATGAAGTTCATCGTTACCTCTCCTTTCTCCCTCTAAGATATTATTATGACAATACATCTAACAAAATACCATGTCAAGGTAATTTTCACATTAAAATCGAAGATTTAGAATAAGTTGACATGACTTCATTAAATATTATATTCTGTGTCAGACTTCATATAGTGATAGTCTCAAAGTTTAACAATAGCTAAAGCCATCGGGAGGAAGCAATGCATACGGATGAATATGAGATCTCCCTTTCCCGGGAGTTAGCTGTCTGCAAAAAGACTATACGAAAATTGCAGAAATCTCTCCACACAATGGAGAGAAAATATAATACGACAACAGACAAGTTCGTTGAAGCATACCACAGTAACAGATTCTCATCCCAGGATAAGGATTGCATTGACTGGATCAGTAATTATGAAGCCCTCAGGAAATGGGAAGAGAGGAAAAGGGAATTTGAGGAAATATTTCACCGCATGAAGATTTGAGAGAATTCTATTGTCCTCTTCCCTCCCCTGACGGGGAGGGAAGAGTTTTTCTCTTAATGTCCGCCGGGGAAAAACGTGTAACTTATCCAGACGAGTATTCCCAAGAGAGCAGCTCCGATTATGAGACTGTAACTGATGAGCTTTTTCTCCACAGGAAGCAGCGGTTCATACTCCATCTTTTTTAATTCTTCTGCTAATTTCGGTTCCTCTGGCATAAATAACCTCCTTCCCTTTAACCTGTTATTATCGGCGGTTTCACACCATGGAAGAATATCCATGAGATAACCAGCCCTATCCAGATAATGAAACCAAACAGGCAGAGGATATACACTGCTGCCAATTTCCCGATGCCTTCTTCCCATAGTTTCTTGAAGTTGGAAACAACCCCAATAGTAAAGAAGGTCAGGACAAAGAACATCACCCTGAACGAATTACTTCCATCTGTTGCTGTTTTGGCATTTGCCAAAGTTGCCTTTGGTTCTTTAATCTGGTCGCTTAAGCCTTTCATCTTATCTTTCCCGGCCTTGATTTTTTCGTTTAAGGCTGCCAGCGCTGTTGGGTCTGTTGTTGCCGGGAGCTGTTTTTCTGCCTTAGAAACTTCCTCTTTTAAGGTGCCGATCTCCTTTTCAACGGGTTGTACAGTTCTGGTGGCAGGCAAACAGATTATCAGCAGCAGGGCGAATGTTATGACATACCCTAATACAAACTTCGGGAACCTGTTCCATATCTCGCCTGCCCCGACCTTTTCACCTGGTTTGCACTCAATCTTAGCGCACCATATATAGGCAAGAATGAATGCCCACACGCCGATAAAGATATCGATGAACAGCTTTACCGTTGTGGCGGTCATAGTCAGCCAGCCTTCCTTGTAGTTTACGCCTTCCATGGTCAGGGCCTTTGCCCTTACAAGGGCATCGGTAACCGCACCGCTTGCAACCGCTGCGCCGTCAGTCTTCACCGCAAGACCCATCCACGCGCCTGCCACCAGCGGCTCTTTCCATAAGAAGGTCTGTGCTAAAAATGGAAGCAGAATAAGCTCAATAACCGCAAATATAACGACCAGCGAAGATACCATAATAGGCACTATTGGCCTTGCCCTTATGGCTCCACCTGTCGCTATGGCTGCCGACACGCCGCATATTGATATTCCTGAGGCGAGGGGCGCTGCCCATTCTTTGCCTATATATGAGTATTTCCTTGCGATGAAATAAACAAGGGCCCAATAGATGAGATACGCCTCGATGATGGCGCAAAGTCCCCTGAACATCACCGCAGTTGCCAGCCCGAAGGACTCGGCTGCCTTAACACCGAGCAGCGCACCCATCAGGACTATGGCAGTCTTGATATAGAGTTCAGGTCTTATAACATCTTTCAGGTACGCTGAGAGTTTAGGGAAAAAGTTCCCCACAACGAGACCTGCTATAAGTGCGACAATAAAACCTGACTCCCCTGTCAGTTTCAGTGACCACGGGATTCCTGCCTTTTTGGCGTCTGTTGCGGCTATATAAGCGTAGTGACCAATGAGCCAGCACGCATAACTCAGCCAGAAGACAATAGTAAACCCCACAATGAACTTGCCGATATTCACACGCAATGCCGCTGCGCCAACAGCCATCACGACAAGCATGAAGAGATAGGTTAAGAGCAAAGAGGTGAAACCGGATATCCCAGGTTTTTCATACTTATCGCCTACCTTAAGTCCTGTGGTATCCTTTACTGTGATAGTCTCTTCTTTTCCATCAGCCTTCTTTAGGGTTACCTTCTGACCATCGATCTTCGTTATCTCACCCTTTAAGGGTTGGAATTTCTTTGATACAGGAGCTGTTGCCTTTGAAACGTCAGTCCATGCCTTTGTTGATATCCCCCATCCGAGGAGGTCCGCTCCTGTAAATGCAAAGAGGGAAATGGCAAATATGAAGAGGCCAAGCCACAAGGACAGCCAGTCTTCACTTATACCCTGCTTCTTTTCTTCCATACTACCTCCCTTCTCCAAAATAATAGTATTCGAAAATCAAGAATCCCCCTTTCACATATAATTGCTCATGTCATAGCTTATCAACCCCCCTTTTGATGTCATCGAAAACTCATCTTTAAGAGTTATTGTTGTTTTTACCAGTTCGCCCATAAATCAACATCTTATTTTTCGATGGGCAAATCCTCTCTGTTCCCCCAGATTATCCATGAATCATCGTAATTAGCCGGGTCTTTGAATCCCATCAGCTTCAATTCCAAATACGTGAGGGTAGAGCGGGTTCCTGTCTGGCAGAGAGGTACAGTCCTTTTGTTTTTGTCGAGCTTGCCGAAGATCTTCACTAATTCATCCATGGACTTTATTTTACCTGTTGCCTTGTCATAGGTCTCAGTATGGCTGACATTGATTGTTGTGTTGGGAATATGCCCGCCTCTCTTGGCCCTGACATCAGTCCCCGCATATTCTCCAGGTGTTCTGCTGTCTATAACCTGAACTCCTTTTTCCTGCCCCTTTGCTATCTTCAGCATTTCTTCTGTAGTGGCTATTCTGTTTTTCATGGTCTCGGGATTAGCCTTAAACTTTGCTTTTGGAAGCTTTGTTTCTTTTGTCTCGAGTTTCTTTCCTGCAGCCTCCCATGCCTCGATCCCTCCGTTCAGTAAACGGACATCCTTAACTCCCAGCCACTCCATTATCCAGAAACCAACAGTGGCATGGGTAATCCTCTTCTTGTCACTGTAAATTACAAGGGTTTTAGAGCCATTTATACCGGCATTGTCCAGAATTTCCTCATATTTTTTTGTGTCATATTTTTTCGGGTCTTTCGGATCTGTGAAAACCGTTGAAGTTTCCTTTGTCCTGAGGACCTTTGCACAATCACCGCCAAGGGTTATGGCTCCCGGGATATGTCCATCGTCATACCCCTTTAACGTTTCACCGGTTTTTTCTGTTATAGTTTTTGTGTCACGACAGTCGAGCACAACCCACTTCCCCGCATGTTTCTCTATATCCGCCGGCGCTACCAATAACTGTGGATTTGCATATTCTGCGCTGAATGCTGATGTGCCGACGAAGAGCAAAACGCTAATAACCAACAATAATACGGCTGCATTCCTCATCCTGGTAAATTGATTTAACATCGTCTCTTTTACTCCTTTCTTTGTGTTTTTCAAAATATTGATAAAATCTTATCCCTCTACAGGCTTAAAATCGTCATTTGAGCATATTTATCACCTCCCCATGTTTATCAAATTTATTGAGCATCTCATAACCATTTAAAAATCAAGTAGTTATAAGTAATTTTACTTTTTGCAAATTACTTTATTCGATTTACATTTACGGGTTATGGAAAATATCGCCTGTTATTGAACAACTTCAATTTTGCAATTACAGTGCCATTAAATAAGAATGTTGATTTATAAGGTTCTTATGCAGGCGTGCCGCTCATTCTGTTCCCAAAAGGGAACTGAATGAGGGAACAGATGTTCTGATATGGGTACTTATTCAATGCCATGCTCTTTCAATTTCTTCCAGAGGACCTTCCTGCTGATTCCTAATCTCTTTGATGCCTCGATCTTCTTCCCATTGGATTCTTTCAGCGCACTGATGATCATCTGCTTTTCGAGAGTGTCTAGACTGGACTGGAGCGTAATGTCCCGGACTGCCAAACCGGCTTCCATCTTCGTGATCCCCGAGAACTCTTCAGGAAGATCCCTCATGTCGATCAATCCATTCTTTGACAGGAGAACCGCTCTCTCTACGGCATGCTTCAGTTCACGGACATTTCCCGGGTAGTGGTATGACAACAGGGCTTCATAGGCCGGCGGGGTTATTCTCAGGTCAGGTTTTGCAAAGGTCTCTCCAAAATGCTTGATAAAATACTCGATGAGATAGGGGATGTCCTCTTTCCTTTCCCTGAGCGGCGGAATGGCTATGGGGACCACATTGATCCTGTAGAAGAGGTCTTCCCTGAACCCTCCTGTCCTGATCACCTCCTTAAGGTTCTTGCTCGTAGCGTAAATCCCCCGGGTATCAATCCTGATGGGTTCGCCGCCGCCGAGACGCGTGACGGTATGTTCTTCAATGACCCTCAGCAGTTTTGCCTGGAGCCCTAAAGGCATTTCGCCTATCTCGTCCAGGAATATAATTCCGCCGTTCGCGAGCTCGAATTTCCCCTTCCGCGTCTCGGTCGCGCCGGTAAAGGTTCCACGCTCATGTCCGAAAAGTTCCGACTCAAAGAGACTCTCGGGAATGGCAGCACAGTTGATTTTTATATAGGGGTTATTCTTCCTCCGGCTGAGATTATGAATCGCATTCGCCACCAGTTCCTTTCCCGTGCCGCTTTCTCCCTGGATCAGAACCGGCACATCGGTCCCGGCCACGGATGCGATGCGGTCAAAGACGTCTCTCATCGAGCTGCTTACCCCGATGAGATTTTCAAAACCGGCCTTCTCACTGAGGGAGCTACGCAACCGATGCAACTCCCTCTCGAGGTTCCGGAAATTCAGAAACCGATCGATGGTTATCAGCAGTTCCTCATTCGAGAACGGCTTCGCAATGTAGTCAAAAGCCCCGTCTTTGATCGCCTGTACTGCGGTCTTCACATCAGCATAGGCGGTCATGATTATTACCCCCGTTTCAGGCGTACTCTCTTTGACGCGTCTAAGAAGTGCCAGACCGTCGTAGTGGGGCAGTTTCAGATCGGTGATAACAAGGTCATAATCGTCTTTCTCTATCGCGTGCATCCCCTGCGCCCCATCCTCGCAGGTCTTGACTGAATACCCGGAGGATGAGAGGGAATGGCTCATTCCGAGCCTCATGGACGGTTCGTCTTCGATGATGAGTATCGTATTCTTCATAACGCAACGGGTAATCGTACCGTAAATGTTGTCCCTTGCTGGGAGGTCTCGACGAGGATCTTGCCGCTGTGCTGCTCCACGATGGACTTGCTCACCGACAGACCAAGGCCGGTCCCCTCACCCACCGACTTCGTAGTGAAAAACGGCTCGAAGATATGCGGCATGACCGCTTCGGGGATACCGGACCCCGAATCCGAGAAGGACGCAATGCAGTGGCCGTCTTCAGAAAAGGTCTCGATCGTCAGCTTCTGTGGTTTGCCGTCATTCATTGCCTGAATCGCATTCAGTATGATATTGAGGAACACCTGTTCCATCTTGTTCTGGTCCACTATGATCTCCGGCACGTCAGGAGCGAGATTCCTGATAACCCTGATATCCTGTTTTGCTATGAGATACTCGGTGAGTTTCATCACATTCTCGATCAGCGTATTGACAGAGACCCTTGAAACGCTCAGGGCGGATTTCTTCGAGAAGTCCAGCAGCTGCCTGATAATGTCCTGGATCTTCACCAGTCCGGAGTTGATCACCTCGATATGCATCCTCTTCGTCTTGCCGTCCATATCGGTCGTCATGAGGTTGTTGAAACAGAGCCGCACTCCGCCGAGGGGGTTGTTGATTTCGTGGGCGATTCCTGCGGAGAGCTGTCCCAGGGCGGCCAGTTTGTCCGCCATGCGCATCTGCTCCTCGACCTTCATTTTATCGGTGATATCCTTGACATAATGGACCGCCTTGACAACATTCCCGCCCTCATCAAACAGGGGATAAAAATGAACGTAGTAGAATTGCCCGTCCCCGCCTTCCCAATATTCGGAAACGGCCCTCTTTTCCCTCTTGGCCTTATCAAGAAAACATACAGGGCAGTGTGTATCGGAGTGACAGTCTTTAGAATGACACTCCTTTGTGAAAACTGCGCTTATACCCTTTGCTATCCATTCACGATAGGCGCTGTTCGTTATCTCCAGGGAACAATCAGGGTTCACGAGGGCAAGGGGGTCACTTATACCCTCGAAGATTGAGTGCAGCGCTTCTGCATTCTTTTTTAGATCTTCCTGCGCGCTGTAGAGATGTTTCGCCATCTGGTTGAAAGATTCCGTCAAGTCTCCGATCTCATCCTTCGCGGTGATGGGAAGGTCCTGGTTAAGCGGCTCCGTGCCCTTGACGATTCCCTTGAATATGGTAGTCAGCTTCGTTAACGGCCTGCTGACTAAACTCCAGAACGCGCCCTGCAGTGATATAAAGAGAAAGAAAAGGGTAGCCAAGCCGAATATAAAGGAGGATATGGCAATCCCTGTAATCTGCCCGAGAGTAACAGCCAGTGGGATGGTGACCGATTCTACACCGATGACATCTCCTTCTCTCCATCCGAAGCCGGTCTCCGTCCCGTATTTCTTGACCAGTCCCCCGGGTGCATGTGAAGGGTCGCCATGGCATTTCAAACATCCCTTTTCTGCTGTTATCGGTCGTGCTCTTATAAGAAACTCCTCCCCTTCAATCTTGATTATGCCGTTCTGAGTTTTCTGATTCCTGTTCTTTTGAAAGTATGAGATCATCCCTAAATGAATGGAATCTGCCATGTTCTTGGAATTAAGAGGATTGTTTGATACCCTCTTGTAGACATAGTCCTTTAGATCGGTATTAAACCGTTTCATAACCTCCTGAGTCACATGGGTCGTAGACATGGCCTCCACAACAAATTCATCCCCCTTATCCACATGGGGGAGAATTTCGAACATCTTTGGCCGCAGTGTGTTCTTGATATAGTCGCCGACAGCACCTATCTGAGTCATAATAATGAGGGTCTTTTCATTCGCATCTTCGATTACCCTATTTTTTAAATGGAGGTAGAGGAGGAGTGAAAAGATGACACAGAAGATTAAGAGGATAAGGCCGACGGCAAGGGTAAATTTGGTGCTGAGCTTGAGGTTTCTTATGTTCATTCGTCAATAAGAGTCTAGAAAGTATAAACTCTTGAAATTATTTTATAAGAGAGGCTTCATGAAAAGCAATGGAACGTGATATATGTGGAGCGTTCAGGGGTACTCCACATTGAACCGGGCTGTTAATACTCTTTCCTACGGGATACGGATAATCCTTGCCTCCATGGACTCCATATCCAGAACCGCAAGGGTTGATTCTCCCTTGTGCAGTCGCGCAACCTTGCCCGGATTAACGATGAGGGTATCCTTAACCGTTCTGATATCGGATATATGGGTGTGCCCGAAAATCACCAGATCAAAATGTCCACTGTCAGCCAGTGCACTCACCAGATCGGGCTCGTGCACCACCACAAGCTTCTTTCCGGTGAGGGTCATCAGGAGGGGCTGAGGGGAGAGATTGCCTTCGGATTTCTCTCTGAGGAGCAGCCTGTCTCCGTCGTTGTTTCCGAAGACGCCGGAAAGCCTGCAGTTCAATTCATTCAAAACGTCAAAGGTAAAGGGCGATGTGAGGTCTCCGGCATGGATCACATGGGAAACGCCATGGACATTGAAGATGTCCACTGCTTTCTTTATTGCGGACATATCGTCGTGTGTGTCCGATAGTATTCCGAGGAGCATACATTCAATAAAAACGGGTGAGGGGAAATCTCTCTCTTTCCTCACCCGTCATCGTATGAAGTGTTATTAAATTTTTATCACATTTGCTGCTTTCAGGCCTTTTTCGTCCTCCACAATATCGAACTGGACCCTCTGACCCTCTGCCAGCGTCTTGAATCCCTCGGTCTTGATGGCTGAAAAATGGACAAAGACATCAGGACCGTTGTCCTGCTGGATAAAACCATAGCCCTTCGCTTCGTTGAACCACTTCACCTTTCCTTCCTGTGACATACTCCTTAAATCCTCCTTATTTCCCCTCAAAAAAATACCCGAACGTCCAAGACATTTCAGGCTCTCAGTTATCTTTTTTATACCATTCATTTCCTTTGATGTCAACTTAAAAAAGAGGGGGGTCTGCGACAAAAATATTGGTACGGACTAAGCACATGCCCGGTACTCCCAGAAGTCTTCCCAACGATTGCTGAGAAGGCAACATCTTAGGGCGATA
>JAMCQB010000126.1 GCA_023382175.1 Nitrospirota bacterium
GATAGGGGGTAGGAAAGGCTTTCGCCTCCCCTCCCTCCGAACCGTACAGGCGGATTTCCCGCATACGGCTCTCCAGTCAGTGGTTTCCACATCGGGATTGACGAGCTTGTTCATGGGCTGCGGATAGAGTGAACAACCCAAGATCGCTAAAGTAGGCATTCGGCCATCTCCAATGGTCAGTGCCTCGGCCCATTCCATGCCGGCCCCGTCGTTTCCTGAGTATGCTTCGCAGCCTCATTCGTATCCACTTGTCCGTCATCTGGAACGTCTTTCGGTTACTGTGTCGAAAGTATTCAAACCAGCCTCTTAAGCTCCGGTTGAGATTGCCGATTATACACTCCATGCTTTCGCCGGAAGTGCGCTTCGTCTTCTGCCTGATGCTGTCCTTGAGCTTCTTCATGCTCTTCTTACGCGGCCATCTGGTGCTTCTCTCAAAGTGGTATCCCAGAAAGTCGAATCCCCCTTTCATGGTCGCGTCAACTATCCGCGTCTTTTCAGGGTGTAACGTCAATCCTCTTTCTTCTATTCTTGCCTTCATTAAGGTCAAAGCCTTATTCGCTTCTTCCTCTGTCGAGCACAGTATCACCGCATCGTCGGCATATCTGACCATTTCATATCCCTTGAGTTGCATCTCACGGTCTAATTTGTTCAGATATATATTGGCCAGCAAAGGACTGATTACTGCTCCCTGTGGCGTTCCGCCTTCCGGCTCCCACTGGTCAAGGCCGTCTGTGACGCCTTGTTTTAAATATCCCTCTATCAGCTCCAATACCCGTCCGTCTGCTACCTGTTCTTTGATGTCCTTCATCAGTATGTCATGTGCGATGGTATCAAAGTAGCTCTTTATGTCGGCATCTACCACCCATGTCTTTCCGGCCTTCAGTAGCGTCTCTACTCGTCTGAGGGCATCTTTGCACCCCCTGCCGGGTCTGAACCCATAACTCTGTTCCGCAAAGGTTTTCTCGAATATTGGTTCCAGCACGTTTCTCAGTGCCGTCTGCACTATTCGATCCTTTACCACCGGAATCCCCAGCGGTCTTTTTTCCTTGCTTCCCTGTTTCGGTATCCATACCCTTTTGACCGGCTTGGCCTCATAATGGTTTTCTCTCAGACTCTCCTGCAGCTCTTCCAGATACTCTTCTTCTTTGGCTTGAAATGCCTCAATGCTCTGCCGGTCTATTCCCGCAGCCCCTTTGTTGGCTTTCACTTTTTCCCATGCCGCCTTCAGGTTCTTGCCGGAATATACCTTGTCCATTAAAGCAAACCACTTGCCCCCTTTCACACCTTCTTCAAGTGCCGTCAACATGCGCTCCGTCCATACCGAAGGTTCCACCCATCTCCATTTATCATGGTTACGAGTGTCTCCAGCTTGTTTAGATATTTCTACCACTGCCGCCGGGTTCCCTTCCTTCAGTATTTCCTTCACCCATTCACCTCCCTGCCTCCCTTCGCTCCATCCCGTTTCCGGGACTTCCTCACTACTATGGAGGCTCTGTGCTCTGCACGGGTCACTCCCCCTTGCAGGCATCCCTGATTCATGTGCCAGTCCTTCCAACCATTCCGTCTCCAACCACCCTTTGTTCCCTGTCATCGCTTTTGCACGCTACCCCTCAGCGTAACAGGCTTCCTCCTTTTTTTCGGAGGTCTGAGCTTCACCATTAATGAGCAGGCTCGCCGTTACAATAGGCCGAATCGAGTTCGTTATCCTACGGACTGGTCTTTCACCTCCCGTTGCTCTCCACCCCACCTCGCGGTGACGCAGTTACGTTTGGTTACAGGCCGGAGAGCGTATGCCTGGGGGGGACTTTCACCCCTCTGACCTCGCACACTCTCAGGCGCACTCATTGCCCGACTTGATCGGGCAATCCAGAAAGAGGCATAAATACTGGATTCCGCATCAAGTGCGGAATGACATTTTTTATCGCTGGATTCGGGAATAATATTACTTCTCCTTCGCAAACTCTCTATAAAAGACCTTTTTGCCGAATTCTGCCAGTATTATATAAGAGATCAGGATGACACTTAATGCAAAAAGAAACCCCCTCGGTATAGAACGAAATCCGAGAAGCGATGAGAAAGGCAGATAAGGTAATATGATCGTTACAAGGGCAATAATCAGGGTTGTCATTAAGAGATATTTACCAGGTCTACTCCTGTAAAAGGGCTTTCTGGTCCTTATTATAAGAACCACAAAAGAGGCTGAAAGAACAGACTCGATAAACCACCCTGTCCTGAAGAGCGTATGGTCAGCCTTTAGAATAAATAAAAGTACTCCGAAGGTTATGTAGTCAAAGATGGAACTCATCAATCCGAAAAAAACCATAAATCTCTTTATGAACTTGATGTCCCATCTTCTCGGCTTTTCCACAAGCTCATCATCTACCTTGTCAGTGGCTATCGTCATTTCAGGAAAATCTGTGAGAAAATTTGTAAGAAGTATCTGCTTGGGAAGCATGGGAAGAAATGGCAGAAAAAGCGACGCCCCTGCAACACTGAACATATTTCCAAAGTTTGCACTTGTTGCCATAAAGACATATTTTAATGTATTGGCAAAGGTCTTTCTCCCTTCTACCACACCATCTTTTAAGATTTTGAGTTCTTTTTCAAGAAGCACTATATCTGCAGCTTCTTTTGCTACGTCCACTGCGGTGTTCACTGATATTCCCACATCTGAAGCATGAATTGCGGTGGCATCATTTATACCATCTCCCATGAATCCCACAACATGACCGAGTTTTTTCAATGACAGGATAATCTTTTCTTTCTGATTCGGATCAACCTCAGCAAATATATTGGCATTTTCTACTGTATGAAGTATAGCCTCGTCACTCATACTGTCAAGCTCTTCTCCGATGACCAGATTCTTAATTGCAAATCCGACACTCTCTGCAGTATATCGGGAGATGAATCTGTTATCACCGGTAATTATTTTAAGATCAATCCCGAGATTGCTCAGGTCAGATACCATCTTTTTTGCATCGCCTTTCGGAGGGTCAAGGAAGAGTAGAAATCCAAGGAGGGTCATCTCCGATTCATCTGCCTTGCTATATACCTTCTTTTCTTCAACTTTCTTGTATGCAATTCCCAGGATACGAAGACCTTTCGTGCCCCATTCATGATAAAGCCTGTTGATATCGCCCAGATATGAATTCATCTCGTGTTCTTTCCCTTTAATC
>JAMCQB010000018.1 GCA_023382175.1 Nitrospirota bacterium
CAACGGGTGGGGCGGCAGCATGATATCCACAGAGATCACCGATATCCTTTTTGGAACGCCGATGCCGATCAAGGCCGAGGCGAGTCTCGGCATTTTCAAGGAGGACGAGGTCAATATCATTGTCCACGGTCATGAGCCTTCCCTTGCCGAGATGATCGTTGATGTGGTGCAGGAACCGGAGATGATAGCGTACGCAAAATCCAAGGGCGCGAAGGGGATAAACCTCGGCGGCATGTGCTGTACCGCGAATGAAGTGCTCATGAGGCACGGCATCCCCACGGCAGGGGGCTTTACGAACCAGGAGCCTGCGATCATGACAGGGCTTATTGATGCCTTCACGGTAGACGTGCAGTGCATCATGCCTGCCATCGTGGAAGTCGCCAAGAAGTTCCATACAAAGGTCATAACCAGTTCCGACAAGGTGAAGATTCCCGGCGCAACCCATATGCCCTTTGATGAACACCATGCAAAGGATCTCGCAAGACAGATCGTAAAGCTTGCCATTGACAATTATCCTAACAGGACCAAGAAGGGCAGCCATGTGACGGAAAAATTCCCTCTCATCGGCGGGTTCTCTCACGAATACATAGAGTACATGCAGGGCGGAAGATGGAGAGGTTCGTTCAGGCCGTTGAATGACGCCATCATGGCGGGAAGGATCCGCGGGGTTGTGGGACTCGCAGGGTGTGACAACCCGAGATTCCCTTCAACAGGTATCCACAAGTGGCTCGCAACGGAGCTGATCAAGCAGGATGTTCTCATCGTATCCACCGGTTGCAGTTCTGCTGCTTGCGGAGGCGCCGGCTATCTTACGCCGGAGATGGCGCTGGAACATGCCGGCCCCGGGCTGAGAGAAGTATGCGAGGCCATAGGAATTCCTCCCATACTGCATCTTGGAGCATGCGTTGACAATTCGAGGATACTTACGATTGCAAGCGCCATGGCTGCCGAGGGCGGACTCTCTGACGAGATCGGCGGAATGCCTGCCGTGGGTATCGCGCCTGAGTGGATAACCGAAAAGGCGGTTTCCATAGGGATGTATTTTGCCGCATCAGGCGTCCCCTGTATTTTCGGCGGCCAGTCGCCGGTGGAGGCAAGCAAGGAAGTCACCCGGATTATGACAGAGGTATGGTTTGAGCGGTTCAAGGGTGCGCTGCATTTTGAGCCCGATCCGGAAAAGATCCTTGCGCTTGCGCTCGACTATATCGACAAGGCAAGAGCTGCCCTTAAGCTCAGGAAGTACGAGCCGGGCAAGTTCGCAACAGAAAAAGTCCTTATGGATATGGCTGCACGCCGTGAGATCGAAAAGTCTGCAAAGCCGCACATAGGGATATACTAAGAAGCATTATCCGAAACGAAGAACAAAAAACCCCCGTTCCCGGGAGCGGGGGTTTTTTGTTCACAGGCTTCCTGCGACGAGAGTACAAATCAGACTTTTTCGATTACGAAAAGGAGCTGACCTTCCTGGACGGTGTCATTGAGTTTGATGCAGACCTCAACGATCTGGCCTTCAAAAGGAGCAAGGATCGCGTTTTCCATCTTCATAGCCTCAAGGTTGGCAACCTCTTCCCCTTCATGGACAATATCACCTGTTCTGAGAGCGCCTCTTGCAGGGTTCCCTATTCTCCAGACGTTGCCGTTCATGGGGGCGCCGATATCGTTCGGCCCTTTGGCCATTCTGATCTCGACCTTCTTCGCCCTCGGTGTCTCAACGGAATAAACTCTTGTCTTGTTATTTACGCGCATAACTACATGGATTATCCCGTCGTGCTCGGCGCCGATTGATACAAGCTCTATGGAGTAGGGCTTGCCCCAGAGTTCAAAATCTACCCTGTTGCCCGGCTTCTTGAGCCCCTCTCTCCAGACATCGGTGGGCAGCACCAGTGGGGCTTCTCCAAATTTATCCCTGAACTGAATGTATTCAACGGCATCCTTAGGATGCATCATAAAGAGGATACATTCTTCCTCTGTCGGGATTCTGCCGATGTGTTCGGTAATATCTCTTCTCAGTTTTTCAATATCGTCATCTTTCAAGAGGTCAAGGGGCGACAGTTCCTTGCGTTCCTGTATTTTTGTTTCCCCTTCGTCGCCAAAGGCGCTTCTGTATACCCAGTCAGCAGGCCAGCCCACAGGAAGTTTCCCGTAATTCCCCAGAAGGAGGTTCTTGAAATCTCCGGGCGCATTCGAGAAAAGCATAAGCAGCTCTTCCTGCTCATGTTTCTCCATGGCATCGAGATCCTGGGCCTTGTCCTCGACAAATTTAGTAAGAAGGTCTGTCACATGGCGTACTCCGGCAGCTCCCCTTTCCTTTGCATATCTGTTTACGATCCCGCTGGAAGTTACCCACGTCATCTGAGAACCCGGCGTAACATCAAAATATCGTATGATCCTGTTATACAGGGACATCACCTTCAAGATGGCGGGCATGAGATGAAGGAATTCACCCTTGTCAGCCTGCTCGAATGAGCTGGGGAATGCACCCCCGGGCATTCTGTGCAGCGTTACCGTATGATCGAATCCTTTAAAAGGAGATTCGGCATGAGTTCTCTCAGGATGCTGATCTCCCCAAAGGGGCTCTCCCTTCTGTTCATTATTCCCACATGCCATCGCGCTCCGCCGTGACATTCGGCGCTGAACAGGCCCATATTTTCATAATACGGGGCAAGTGTCTTGAGGTCGTATATGCGATGGCGGTTCTTGAAATCAGACTGACCTGCGTCTCTCATGCCGACAGAAGTTAAACAAACGCCCTGGAGAGAGCGAACGGCGTTGACGATTTCCCCAGGGGACATGCCGGGTTTGACATGGAAATTATTCCTCATGACCGGCCTCACATCCATTTCTGGGGCCCAAGGGCCGATATCTCTGCAACATACCGCGCAATTTTCAGCACCTCATCTTCGCTGTCGTGTTCTCTGAACGTGGATACAAGCTCATCCATATGTTCTTCGATAAAACGGGTCGAAAAATCCCCTTCTATAAAGGACGGATGCCTGATTATGCTCAAGAGCAGCGGCTGCAGAGTTTTTACCCCTTCGACTCTGAGGTTTCTTCCTAAAGAGCGGTCCATAACGCTTATGGCATCTTTCCTGTCAGCTCCTGCAGTCATTAACAGCATAAACAATGAATCATA
>JAMCQB010000096.1 GCA_023382175.1 Nitrospirota bacterium
GTGGGTATAATATGGTGAAATTGTCCAATTCTGCGAATGATGTCCTTCCGGAGTTCCAGAAGTTCCTTCTGGAAAAGAAACTTGTTCCTGACAAAAAGGCTCCTTTTTATGCCCATTGGGTCAGCAGATTTTTAAATTATGCAAGGGATCATGAGCTGTCCGCTGCGGAATATCATGAACCTGCCGTTATTGAATTTTTAAATATTCTGCAAACCGATAAGCGCATTCTCGACTGGCAGCACAGACAGGCTGACGATGCGATAAGGCTCTATTATTTCCACTATCTCGGCAAGACAAGCAAAGTATTGTCAGAAACTTCTGCTGTTGATATTCCCGGAATAATCAATGAAACCAGACGTCTCATAAGGCTGAAACATTATTCATACAGCACAGAACGGACATATGTTCAATGGATAGAGCGTTTTCTTGCCTATGCGTTGCAAACAGGGAATAAGAAAAAAATATCGGATGTTATGACAGAGGATTTCAAAAACTTTCTCAGTCATCTTGCCATTAAACAGAAAGTCTCTTCTTCGACGCAGAATCAGGCATTTAATGCAATCCTGTTTCTTTTTCGCAATGTGCTGGGCAAAGAGACCGGCGACTTGGGCAGCGCTGTGCGCGCAAAGAGGGGGCAGAAACTTCCGGTTGTGTTTTCGGTGGATGAAGTTAAAAGTCTCTTTACCCATATGACAGGCAAGAACCGTTTAATTGCCGAGCTTCTCTACGGCTCCGGCCTGCGTCTTATGGAGCTTGCCCGACTTAGAGTGAAGGATATAGACTTCGATGCGAACACTATTTTTGTCAGAAGCGGAAAAGGGGACAAGGATAGAGCGACTGTTCTGCCCTCGGCAGTCAAAGAGAGACTAAAAGAACATTTAAAAGAGGTTAAGGCTTTGCACGAACAGGATATTGCCGATGGATATGGAGAGGTCTTTCTGGCTGATGCGCTAAGCCGTAAATATCCTAATGCAGGGAAGGAGTGGGCATGGCAATATGTCTTTCCTTCGTCCAAACTTTCGGTGGATTCGATAAGCGGAAAGATAGGGCGGCATCATATCAGCGATACCGCAATACAAGAAGCTGTAAAGAATGCCTTGAACAAGTCTGGAATATCAAAACATGCTTCTGTTCATACGTTCCGCCACAGCTTTGCTACGCATTTGCTTCAAAACGGCGTCAATATAAGAGAAGTGCAGGAACTTCTTGGACACAAGAATGTTGAAACAACTATGATATATACGCATGTTCTTCGCAATATGTCAAACGCTCCGCAAAGCCCGCTCGATGCGCTTTATGGAAACAGCAGATAGCCCCTTACTAAGATTCTCGAAATAATATGGACATATTTTTTGTCTGTCATGCTCGAGATTCTTAGTCGGGCATCCAGTGGTTTCAAGCACTCTGGATTCCCGCCCAACACACTGCGGGAATGACGGAAAAAGGATTTTGCTGAACCGGAGAAAGTCCATTTTAATATGACCCTAAGTAATAGACTTCTGTCAAGGAGTTAGCGCAGTCGGTTATAATACATTATGAATGACGACACCATAGCGGCGATCTCCACTCCCCTTGGCGAGGGGGGAATTGGTATAGTGAGATTGAGCGGCAGAGATGCCGTATCAATAGTGGAGAAACTCTTTTCATCTCCAAAGAATAAAAAACTCTCAGAATCTGAATCACACAAGCTCATCCATGGTTTCATAAAGAACCCCTCAACCAACACAACCATCGATGAGGTCCTCGTTACTGTGATGAAGGCGCCAAAGACCTATACAAAGGAAGATGTTGTGGAGATAAACTGCCACGGGGGCATCCTTCCTTTGAGAGAAGTCCTCGAACTGGTACTGAGAAGCGGGGCGAGGCCGGCAGAACCAGGGGAATTCACAAAGCGGGCTTTCCTCAATGGAAGGATAGACCTGTCACAGGCTGAGGCGGTCATAGACCTCATACGTGCAAAGACGGATGAATCAAGGAGAGTTGCAGTGGAGCAGCTCTCAGGGGGTCTTTCAGAGAAGATTACCTCGTTGAGGGACAGGATAGCGTCCATCTGCGCGCATATCGAGGCATACATAGATTTCCCCGAAGAGGAGATCGAGCCTGCATCTCTGGAGAGCATCCTGAATGAGATTCAGGATATTAAAAATGGCCTCTCGATCCTTTCGAACAGCTTTGAGGAGGGCCGTTTCTTCAGGGAAGGGTTTAAGATTGCCATAGTGGGGAGACCCAATGTCGGAAAGTCTTCACTCCTGAATGCCCTTCTCAATCGGGACAGGGCTATTGTAACCGAGACCCCGGGTACAACAAGGGACCTGCTTGAGGAATATCTTAATGTTAAAGGGCTTCCTGTCAGGATAATGGATACTGCCGGGATCAGAGAGACCCATGAGATGGCCGAAAGAGAGGGTGTTATGAGAAGTCTCAAGGCGATTGATGACGCAGACCTGATAATAGGTATTATCGATGGAACAACTCCCCTGAATAATGAAGACATGGTGGTTCTCGAAAAGATCAAAGACAAAAAAAACATCATCGCCATAAATAAGTCAGACCTGCCCCCCCACCCCTCCCTCCCCCTCAAGGGGGGAGGGTCAGGGTGGGGGTTCGAGAATTGTCTTAAGCAATATTCTCAAAACGTACTGATGATCTCTGCAAAGACCGGAGAGGGACTGGATACACTAAAAGATAAGATCTTAGATGTGTCCTTAATCAAGAGTCAGAAGTTAGTCGGAGCGACTCTCAGCGAAGACTCGTATCGAGAAGTGAGAAGTCCCTTCGATGAAAGCGAAGGGGTTATCGTTACCAACATCAGACACAAGGTTGCAATTGATAATGGCATCACCGCCCTGAACAATGTATCTGCTGCCTTAAGATCACTTCTGCCCCTGGAGATTGTGGCAATGGAAATGCGCGATGCGCTGGATAGGCTGGGTGAGATCGTCGGTTCGGTCACAACAGAAGACATCCTGAACCGGATTTTCAGCGAGTTTTGTATAGGGAAGTAGTTGATTAATGCTTCCCGCTGATCATCTTCATTTTCTAAAGCATAACACTTGTACGGCTTTCAGAAAGCAGCTCGAGATTGGATAAAGGACTGACCGACAGTTTCCGCAAGAGTTTTTAGACTTT
>JAMCQB010000057.1 GCA_023382175.1 Nitrospirota bacterium
TAACAGGCTTATCGCGTCCAAGAGTTCACATCGACGACGCGGTTTGGCACCTCGATGTCGACTCATCGCATCCTGGGGCTGAAGTAGGTCCCAAGGGTTCGGCTGTTCGCCGATTAAAGCGGTACGAGAGTTGGGTTCAGAACGTCGTGAGACAGTTCGGTCCCTATCTGTTGTGGGCGCAGGAGATTTGAGGGGAGCTGTCCTTAGTACGAGAGGACCGGGATGGACGGACCTCCAGTGTTCCGGTTGTCACGCCAGTGGCAATGCCGGGTAGCTGTGTCCGGAAGGGATAACCGCTGAAGGCATCTAAGCGGGAAGCCCACCCCAAGATAAGATCTCCCTCCGCTGCAAGGCGGACTGAAGGTCTGTGGTAGACCACCACGTTGATAGGCTGGAAGTGTAAGTGCAGTAATGCATTCAGCTGACCAGTACTAATAGACCGTGCGGCTTGACCCTTATTTATTCCCTCCTGTTGTCAAAGACAACCCGGGGCCTTCAAAAAGGCCCTTTTATTATGTCCTGAGGAACGAGGAGCAGCGATGAGAGAGAGAGACATCTTTGAAGAGATCATCGACATAGGGAAGAGGCGCGGGGTCCTTACCTATGATGAGATAAATGATGCCCTTCCTTCCGAGTTTTTCTCCCCTGATGAGATAGAAGACCTCATGGACCTTCTCCAGGATATGGGGGTTAAGGTGGTGGACTATGAGGAAGCCGTCCCGCCAGAAGAAGAGGTAGAAGAAGAGGAACTTGAAGAATATGAAAAGACCGAGGACCTTGTCCAGGCGTATTTCCATTCCATGGGCGACATATCGATTCTCACCAAGGACGAGGAGACAGAACTGGCAAAGAGACTGGAAGAGGGGAGAGAAATCATAAAGGGTATCATCACCGGTCTTCCTCTCTACACGCGAATGGAGGCGAGCCTTGACGGAGACGAGGAAGAGGTCATGCCGGAAGAGGAACGGGCAGATGAAGCGCTCAGGAAATCCATCCTCAGGCTTGAAGACCTCATGACGTCTGTTGCTGTGGTGGAGAAGAAGATTATCCGTTACGATTCTCTCAAAGAGCTGAGGAAGGTCATTAACGAGAAGAAGAAAAAGGGAATAAATCCTGAAAAGCTCGAAGCCCTTGCAAAAGAAGTGCAGCAGGAATATAAGAAAGTGGAATCGGAGGTCGGCATAAAGATCATCGAGTTGAAGGGATTGTACGAGCGTATTACAAAGGCCAAGGCGCTGCTCACAGAGGCAAAGAATGAACTGATCACCCGGAACCTCAGACTGGTGGTTAATATTGCCAAGAACTATGTGGGAAGGGGGCTACCCCTCCTTGACCTCATACAGGAAGGCAATATCGGGCTGATGAAGGCCGTGGATAAATTCAAATATGAAAAGGGTTTCAAGTTTTCGACTTACGCAACATGGTGGATCAGACAGGCAATAACGCGGGCGCTGATCGACCAGACAAAGACCATACGTGTTCCTGTTCATATGATGGAATTCTATAACAGGGTGACAAAGGCTTCCCGCGATCTTACCCAGCAGTTGGGAAGGGAGCCCAACAATGAAGAGATAGCACAGAAGCTTGTGGTTCCCACCAGGAAGGTGGAAGAAGTTTTTCGCGCAATACAGGACCCTATCGCTCTGCAGACCCCTGTGGGTGATGAGGATACGGAGCTGGAAGACTTTATCGGGGACAAGAACAGTCCCTCTCCCTATTCGGACGCAGAGAGGATCGAGCTCTCGGAACAGATTCAGAGGGTACTGAGGACCCTTACTCCCAAGGAAGAAAAGGTGATACGGATGAGATTCGGCATCGGGGCAGAGAGAGACCACACCCTGGAAGAAGTGGGAAGGCACCTTTCCATCACGAGAGAGAGAGTGCGTCAAATAGAAGCAAAGGCATTACGGAAGCTGAAACATCCCAGCAGGCTGAGAGCGTTAAAACTACTGACGACCTAATTTGCCGTGAAAATCAATCGATACCGCTTATCAAAATTTCTGCTTCTTCCTATTGTTCTGCAGCAAAAGCTCCTATTATATCTCCCACCGAAACCTCTTTCCCGGACTTCCTGACGATCGCAATGGAGGTGGCGTCTTTTACATTGATTACCTGAAGACGTCCGTTGGGAATGTTGTACTTTGCCCTTGCCGTCATTCCGAAAATGTCGCCTATCTCAAGGCCGTCTTTCCGTCCCTTGTCAAGGTAAACAATATCCAGTTCCCCGTTCACGGTACGTCTGTGTTTCGTCACCACAATATACCCTGTAATATCAGGCGTCCTCGGCTTATCGAGGAGATAGGGCGGTTCCATATCATAGAAATCAGTGAGAAGGTCTCCGGCGAGTATATCACTATAAGAAGCGGGCAGTTTCACCTTGATCTCTCCGCTTTCCTTTCCCACAACCTCGGCGATTCCGCGGACATCTATGAGATATCCCATCATCTTGCCTGTTTCAGGATGCTTGACCTTTCCCAGTGAGCGGATGATATAGAACTTGTCGCCTTTCTTCACGGGGTTCGCCGTCCTTATGTACGCATAATCGTCTTTTCCCAGAAGAGTCCTTTCCGTGGGGGCGCCGATGACCTCTCCCTTGCTGTCGATGGAGTCAGCGATGTAACCGCTGGAGGTGAAGGTATCCTTGTCAACGAGGTATTCTTTTTTCACCGGCGGAATTAGCACTGCCGGCTCTTCCTTTTTTACCGGAGGCTTGATCTCCGGCGGCGGCATGGCCTTTTCGACAGGGGGAGGCGGGACTTCCTTCTGGAGAAGGTAAAGAGGTATTTTGATTTTCTGACCGGGATAGATAAGGTCCGGATTTTTCACCCCCGGGTTTTCCTTCCAGACCTTTGGCCAGAGAAAAGGATCGATGATCTCCTTTGAAGAGATATCCCAGAGGGTATCGCCCTTCTTTACTGTATATTCTTTATAGTCCTCGTGCTGGGCCAGTGCAATTCCCGCAGCGAACATACCAAACATTATGATCAAAAAAGCCGGAGCGTATACTCTTCTGATTATCTTTGCCATATGCCAATGCCCTCCTTATTCACTATTAAAAATAACTAAGATAAGCAAAAGTGTCAAGTTTTTATTTAACTTTTATAAAAAAATCATTTTTGGTATGTTCGC
>JAMCQB010000087.1 GCA_023382175.1 Nitrospirota bacterium
CTCCTCCTTTCGCTGAACTTTGTATTGAGATTCTTCTCACTCGAAGGGTGCCGGCGTGCTACACCCTATTTCACCTGTTTGACATATCGATCCCTGAGCAAGTTATACACAATAATACAATATTACATATATGGTCAAATAAAAATAACTTATTGGCTAATTTGTGTCGTTTATTATTTTATATCATTTTCTATCATTGAGGACCCAATTGTATGAAGATGATCTTGCCGGAATAATCCCTTCGAATGTCCCTGACTTCCCATAATTTATGAGCTCTCAGGTCGTAGTTAAAAACAGCTTCGCGGTAGTTTTCGCCGGCGTTGAGAGAGTCAAACGTCATGAAGTCTTCACCACAGGCATAGGTGAGGGCATCAAGATACGCCTCGCCCACATTATGTCCTGTGGGGTCGCACACATAAACAGCCCCGCATTCACACCTGCCGCCGATAAATCCCCCTGTCTCTGTCTTTATCTCCTCGGGAGCCTTTATCAGGGTTGCGCAGAAAGGACATCTTGCTGTCTCCTCCTTGTCTTCCCTTATTTTTAGCCTCAATCTGCCCCTCTTTCCTTTAATGGTTCAATACCTTTTTGGCGATATCTCCCACTCGTGTCTCGATCAGTTCATGGTTCTCATAAATCCTGAATCTTCCCTCGTCACCCATCATATCCTTAATCTTGGCCGCAGTTTCTGCGATTCTTGTTTCTGGAATCGCGCAGAGCGCAAGACCTCTAACAGAAGGGTCTTTGTGGTTAAGCGCTTCCTTTGCGACTTCATAAGCACCCCCGATCTCGTTGATCCCTGCATGGATAATCCTCCCTATGGCCCACAATACGCCTCTAATAAAACTTTCTTCCTCATGGAATGAAAGTATGATCGAGGGGATGTCCGCACAGGTTAACGGGCTGTTTATGACTATCTCCCCCAGCATCTCGGGCGCGCTCCATCCAATCCCCCCGGACTCCTCTCTCACCGACCATATGAGTCGCTGAACGATATTCCTCACGATTGCAGGGTCTTTCTCCGCAATGGCCCCTGCAGCCTTTCCCATAGCCTCAATCGCCCTCCAGCAGAGGAGGTCCTCCTTGTCATAGGCTAATGAAATCAGCATGCGGAACACCCTTTTGTCAACAAGGGCAAGTCGCACTACCTTCTCAAAATCCCTTCCCAATAAAGCACCCTTAATCTCTTCTTTTAATGAGGTCAAATTACTCATCTCTCAGATGCAGGAAAGCCTTCTTTTCCCTGAATTCCGCGGCCTGTCTTATCAGACCTTCAACCCACTCACGTGCCCCAAAGGCGTGGAGGTGTGTATAGGTGGCAAGGACATTCTTATAACAGATACCGTCCATCTTTCCGTGTATTCCCTGCCCCCGTTTCATCCTGAAGGCATAGGAAAACCCCTTCGTTTCTTCAAAGACGTTATGAGGCTTCGAATAATGGAACTCATGCCCCCTTAAAATCGTTCCTTCAGGATAAAAAGGGTTTTCCTTTACTACTTCCGCAACAGAATATCCGTGGGCCTGCGGTTTTTTTTCGAGGGAAAAGACTAAAGGAAAGATACCCGCCATGGGGTATGTCCTGCCCTTGAGCAAAAGCCCTTCACCAAGGTACATGAGGCCGCCGCATTCAGCATATACCGGAAGACCTTCCTCGATGGCGTTCCGGAGAGAGTCACGGAACCGGATATTGTCTGCAAGTAAAATGGCATGGGTTTCCGGGAAACCACCCCCTATATAGAGGGCATCGATATCCGGCAAATGCATCCCGGAAAGGGCGCTTATTTCGACAATATCAGCCCCGCATCTCTTCAGCTCTTCGAAGTTTTCCGGGTAATAGAACTGAAAAGCAGAATCCCTTATCACGCCGACTTTTATTCTGTGACGCGTAACGCATGATGCGTGATGAGTAATAGATGCACTACCCTTATCATTTAACTCGTTACGCGTCACGGATAACTCGTCACGGCTTTTTTCTAATGGCTCAACGCTCCTTGCGATCTTCAGGATACCGTCGAGATCGAGATACCTCCCGGCGACCTCTTCCACAAAAGAAATAGCCTTCGCGGTATCGGGATGCTCCTGATGGGGCAGCAGTCCCATATGCCGTTCAGGGAACTCCCCAGAATCGCTTCTCGGGATTGCTCCCAAAACAGGAAGGCCGCAATACTTTTCTATGGATGTCCGTATCACGGACTCATGCCTGCTCCCTGCAATCTGGTTCAGAACAACACCCCTTATGATAAGTTGAGGGTCAAAGCTCTGTGCTCCGAGAATCAGCGCTGCAACCGTGCGGGTGACTTTAGTGCAATCGACAATGAGAATGACAGGTGAGCGAAGGAGCTTTGCGACTTCCGCAGTGCTGTAAGTTCCCTTTGCGTCCATGCCGTCATACAGTCCCCTGTTCCCCTCAATGATGGCGATATCTGAATCCTCTGCGTGGGTGATAAAAGAGGATAACAGGCGGTCACTGCCGACCAGGAAAGGGTCAAGATTGTAGCAGGGATGTTCTGCCGCGCCGGCAAGCCAGCCCGCATCAATATAGTCAGGGCCCTTTTTGAAGGGCACAACCTTCAGGCCTTTTCTTTTCAAAGCCCTGATCAACCCGAGGGACAGAGTCGTCTTACCTGAGCCGCCTTTCAGCCCGGCAATAACCAGTCTCGGATAATTATGGGACATCTTTTATTATAACTAATCGTGCTGAAAACCGGGTACGATTATGGCAGGGGGTGAGCCCTCTCCTCACGGACCGCCGGTTACCGCCCCCTGCACTACCAAAGACAGGTGATAATCCCTCATGATATGCGGACAGGGCTGCGGGTTGAAGGAAAACAAAAAAGGCAGTTCACCCAATGAATGGACTGCCTTTCGGTTATCGAGCAAATTTCCTAAGCCGCTATTTTGGAGGAATCTCTACAAAACTGCCGCCGAAATACGTATAGATGAGTTTTCCCTCATCAACGAGATCCTTTAATGCGTCCTTTACTTCATCCCTCGAAATGCCTGCCTCTGCAGATATGGTCTTCTGGATATCAGAAGATTTGAGTTTCTTTTTCCCTACTGATTTTTCGACCAACGCGTATATCCTCTGTTTTACTTCCTCTTTTTCCATTCTGCCACCCCGCTTAAACGTAGTTAATATAATAGAGGGGGGACAATATCCCCCCTTCCTTACTTTGCTATTTTACCACTTAAACGTTGCTGTTGTCCTGAATGTCTCCCTGGCAATGACAAAGTCGTCGATGTGTTGGAAGGTGAAGGGCAAGGCAGTAATCTTAAAGAACTTTTCCCAGCCGATTCTCTCGATCCATTCACCAACCCTTTCGTGCTTGTGGGCTCCCGCAATATAGGCATCGAAGATCTTCCTCACCGCCGCGGTAACTTCCGGCCAGCGCGGAGGATTGTTCTTGATAAAGGGAACAGCGAGCTTCGAGAATTTCGGATTGGACCTGAGGTTTCCTACCTTGCCGCCGACCACAATCGCAACACCGTCATATTCAGGGTCGTGGATTTCGATGGGCGGACATACGGTAAAGCAGTTCCCGCAGTACATGCACTTGTCCGCGTTGATCTTGACGCTCTTTTTCGCAGGATCCGGGCTGATGGCGCCGGTAGGGCATGAGGCGATTGTCGACGGGACTTCACAGACATTGGGAACCTTTGTATGGTCAATCGTCGGCACTTTTCTATGAACCGCCACAACAGCGATGTCCGAGCAGTGCACCGCGCCGCACATATTCACGCAACAGGCGACAGCAAGTCTTACCTTGTTCGGGGTCTCTTTCGTTGTGAAATAATCAGCAAACTCGTCCATGAGCACTTTTACAAGACCTGATGCGTCGGTACATGCCGAATGGCAGTGTATCCATCCCTGGGTATGGACGATATTGCTTATCCTTGACCCGATCCCGCCAACCATATATTTCTTGCTCTTCAGTTCCTTCTGGAGCGGCTCGAGGTTCTTTTCGTCCGAAACGAGCAACTCAACGTTATTCCTTGTCGTAAATCTGATGTGCCCGCCGCAATACTTTTCCGCCATATCGGCGAGATCCCTGATGGTAACAGTGCTGAGGAGCCTTGGTGAAGCGACTCTCACCGACCAGATCTTGTCGCCGCCGTTGGCAACATGGACCATGACGCCGGGATTTATGACCTCGTGGTATTTCCAGTCACCGTAATTCTTCTGGATGACGGGCGGCAGGAAATCCTTATAGTGAGGGGGTCCGATATCTGTTCTTCTCTGTGGTGCTGACATAATCTTCCTCCTTGTATTTTTAAACTTTATACGTTTAGTTCTTCAGATCTTCTTCGGTCCAGAAGAAGAACGGGTCTCTCCTCGGCTCTTTCACCTGCTGAGGAACAGGAGCCACTCCGATAAACTCAAGGAACTCCCTCATTCCCTTTCTGATAATCAGCTCGCCGATCCTCTCCCTGTTCTTGCCGTGCTCATCCCAGAATTCCCACATCTTCCTGACCAGTTCCTTGATTTCCGTATAGGGCGGCTCCATCTTAATGAAGGGGACGATGACCCAAGAAAGTGTCGCGCCGATGACAAAGGGCGCCTTGCTGCCGATGAGGATGGTCGCGCCTTTTTCGCCGGTGGGCTTCAACGCCTTGGTCATCTTCGCAATACAGTGCATGCACCGTATGCAGTCTTCATCATTTATCGTGAGCTGTTTTCCATCATAGCTCATACATCTGCTCGGGCACTTGTTCACAATCTCTTCTGAGATGTTCATGCCCTTCTTGGCGTAGTTGGCGACCTCTGCCTGATCGACCGCGATCGGGCCTTTCCACGTTCCGATGATCGAGCAGTCCGCACGGGCGATGGAGGCAATGCAGTCGACCGCACATCCCGCTGTTTTGAACTTGAATTTATAGGGGAACGCCGGCCTGTGCATCTCGTCCTGGAATTCCTGCGTTATCGCGTAGTTGATATCGAGGGTATTTATGTTCGACCATTCACACCGTGCCGGTCCGACACAGCAGCTGGGGGTCCTCATTGCAGAGCCTGAACCACCGAGATCCCACCCTCGGGAGGAGAATTCGGCAAAGATCGGTTCAAGGTTTTCCGTAGTGGTTCCCAGGAGAACCAGGTCACCTGTGGAACCGTGCAGGTTGGTAAGGCCGCTTCCATATTTATCCCAGATGTCGCACATCTCCTTCAGGAATTTCGACGTGTAGAAGAACCCCGAAGTGGAATTTATTCTCACAGTGTGAAAATTGGCAACATTCGGAAATTCTTCAGGAAGGGATGAATATCTGCCGATGACGCCGGAACCATAGCCGCGGACACCGACGATACCACCGTGTTTCCAGTAACCGCGTTTGTCCCTGTAAGACTTTTCGAGCTGTCCGAGCTCGTCGGCAGCCATTTCGCTCTTTGCAGCTGCTTTCTTGATCTCTGTCACGAAGCTCGGGAACGGGCCTTTTTCAAGCTCGTCCAACAGTGGAGTCTGATACTTCTTTGACATAAAATCCTCCTTTTATTTTGATTCTTCCGACCCTTTATATCTACTTATATCTACAGAATAGGACTGGAAATGAAATTGTTCAAGGGTAATACATGCATAAGTGTACGGTCAAATTAAAAAAATTAATCTATAAATCATATTTGCTTATTTATCTGTTAACTATAACTGTAAACGGGGTATGAGCGCGTCAGTACCTCAGAAAATATACGCTTGTCATAACCCTTCGACAGAGGTTATACTAAAAAAATTCCGGAAATAATTCAATGACAGGATTACTATGCGCATAGAAAAGATTGAGCTGATCGGTTTTAAATCCTTTGCTGAAAAGACCACGTTCCAGCTTCACCCCGGGATCACGTGTATCGTGGGACCCAATGGCGCCGGAAAGAGCAACATCGTGGATTCCTTCCGCTGGGTCCTGGGCGAGCAGAGCGCCAAGAGTCTGAGGGGAGAAAAGATGGAAGAGGTCATTTTCAACGGTTCGGCCACAAAAAAACCGAGGGGAATGTCCGAGGTGAATCTCCTCCTTTCCTTTGATTCCCCCGAGCAGGGCAATGGCGACTCCCAGAGCCTCACGTCGGTGGCAAGAAGACTGTACCGCTCGGGGGAGAGCGAATATCTGATTAACCGGGACCAGTGCCGGCTCAGGGATATCAAAGACCTATTCCTTGACACGGGTCTTGAAATAAAAAGTTATTCGATTCTGGAGCAGGGAAGAATAGGGGAGATACTCAACACCAAGCCGCAGGAGAGAAGGTTCCTCATCGAAGAGGTTGCCGGTGTCATGAAATACAAGGTCAGAAAGGCTGAAGCGCTCTCGAAGCTTGAGTCTTCCCGAATAAACCTGCAGAGGGTAAACGACATCGTCACAGAGGTGAAACGGCAGATCAATTCCCTGGACAGGCAGGTCAGGAAGGCAGAACGATACAAGAAGCTCACCGCGGAGCTGACGTCCATCGAACTGAAGATAGCAAGGAGGGATTACTCGGCTCTCAGGAACTCCATGGACAAGATCCTGGCCGATTACACCTCTCTCAGGGAAACAGAATCCGTGGTCAGGGCAGAACTGAGCAAAATCGAAAACGCTATCGAGGCAAAGCGCATCGAACTTCTGGATAAAGAAAAATCCCTTGATGCGCTCACCCTGGAACTCCAGGGGCTGGAAAGGGAAATCGCGGAGACCGAGCGGCTTATTGCGGTTTCGACGACGGAAAGGGCCAACCTTACTGAATACGTTACGAAGCTCACCCTGCAGGAATCGGATGTTATCCAGAAGATCGCTGCGACGGAAAACCGGAAAAAGGAACTGGAAACTGCGGAACGAGAGTTGGGTTCTGAAATAGAAAATCTCAGGCAGGAACTGGCGGAGAAGAACGAAGCGATCAAGGGTATGGAGAGCGCCCTTTTCGAAAAGGAAGAGACCATAGAGGCGAAGAGGAGAGAGATCTTCAGGATAGCGGAGGAAATAAGCCATCTCAGGAACGAGATGGGCAGGTTACTGACCTCCATAGAGAACCTCGAAAGAAAATATGCGGCAACACTAAAAGAGTCCGAAACAGCAAAGGAACAGCTCTCACGAATAGAGACGAACATCCGGGAGACCGACGGAGCGCTCATCAATAAGAATAATGAACTCCTCCTCTTCAATGAACAGTCAAAAATCCTCAGCGCTGATATAGAGGAATACAGGGCAAAAGCAGAAGATTCACGGAATGCCATAGCACGAGTCCGCGAGGAACTCGCTTCGGCATCTTCACGGTTGGACTCCCTTCGGGAGATAATGCATGAAGACCTCCCCAGGGAATCCCTTGCGGAGGATCTTCGGATAATAGCGTCCATCGCAGAGATTATCGATGTTGACGAGGCATACGAAAAGGCCATTGAGAACGCATTATCCGGAAAGATAAACGGCTTTGTTGTCCAATCCTTTGACGACATCGTGGCGGCCGCCCCCTCCCTTAAGGGAAAGGGGATAAGAAGGACGGCCTTTGTCCCCCTCAATATGCCGTCCTCGGCGATGAATGAACCCTTTGAACGTGCGCGGGACATCAGTAACAACGCCATAGTAGGAAAAGCTACCGACCTTGTGCGCATCCATTCTGAGGGCAACGGTATCTCGGCCATTCTGAAAGGTCTCTTGAACAATATCCTAGTGGTAAAGGATCTCAATGCAGCCTTTTCCCTTCTCTCGGAACCGACCGGCGCCGGGCATTACCACTTCACTTTTGTGACCCTGGACGGCGAGACAGTGGAACCATCGGGGGCGGTCTCTGTGGGCGAGGGAAAAGGGATCCTGAAAAGGAAGAGGGAGATACGGGAGTTGGATGCCCTTATTGAACAGAAGAAACATGAAATGGAACGCCTCGGGGAGACGTTGGAAAACGGGGAAACCTCTCTTCAGGAAAAGCAGGCTTCCCTGAAAGATATCGAGTCAGCAATGATCCATGCGGAAAAAGAGATATCCCTCCTGAGATTAACCGGTGAAAACCAGAATGAGGATAAAGAGAGGATAAGCCGTAAACTCTCCTTTCTCAATATCGAACGGGGTGAGACCCTCAGGGAAACGGAATCCCTGAAAGCCATGGTGTCGGAAAAGGAATCAGAGGCGGAAAGGATGACGGCAAAGAAAACAGGGGTTGAGCTCTTTGTAACCACCATACAGGATGAAATAGCAATAAACAAAGAACGCTATGAAGCGGAACGGGTATCCATCACAGATCTGAGATTAGCGCTGAACACCTCCCGGGAGCGGATAGAATCCATCAGAAAAGAGATGGAATCTTCCATGGAAACACTTGCTGACCTGGCAAAAACGCAGGAAACTCTGGCAAGAGAGAAATCAGATATAGAATCAAGGATAGGACAGTGCAGCGAAGAGATCGAAAAGAACAATGACAAGCTCAAAGGACTTGTTTTGAAAGCAGACAGCCTCAAAACCGTGCTAACCGGGAACAGGGAAATCATCCGCAGCGAGTCCGAGGAGCTTATCCGTGCAGAGCAGGAGGCCAAATCATATCGCAGCAGACTGGATTCCCTCACCTCCTCCATCACTGAGGCTGACATTTCCATGGCTGAACACCGGCTGAAGATCGAAACCCTGTCAGAAGGCATCAGTCAGAATTACGGCGTCGGGATTGCGACCTTCGAGGCAGAGCCTGTGTCTCCGGAGGACGAAGAGCGCCTCCTGGAGATAAGGACAAAGATCCAGGAGCTGGGCCCGGTGAACCTCGGCTCCCTTGAAGAGTATGAAGAATTGAAGACCCGTTACGAGTTCCTCACCAAGCAACAGGACGATCTCAACAAATCCATTGCAGAACTGGAAGAGGCGATAACAAAGATAAACAGTACGACCCGGAAGAAACTCAGGGAGGCTTTTGACCAGCTCAATGTCAAGTTCGCCGAGGTTTTCACCCTTCTCTTCGGCGGAGGGAAAGCCGGTCTCGTGCTCACGGACGAAAACAATATCCTCGATTCCGGCATAGATATTATCGTTCAACCGCCCGGGAAGAAACTCCAGAACATATCCCTCCTTTCGGGTGGGGAGAAGGCCCTTACCGCTCTGGCTCTTCTGTTTGCCAGTTTCCTCATAAAACCGTCCCCCCCTCGTATCCTCGATGAGGTGGACGCCGCTCTGGATGAATCCAACATCGACCGGTTTGCGAGGATGCTCCGGGAGCTCGCGGGGAACATACAGTTCATCGTGGTGACTCACAATAGAGCAACCATGGAGGCAGCTGACTACATTTATGGGATAACCATGGAAGAGCCTGGTGTTTCGAAGGTTATTTCGATGCAACTTGTGGAGTCTTAGAAAGACCGTAACACGTGACAGGTGACGCGTGACGAGTTCAGGGATTTTTGTTAATCACGGGTTACGCATTACGTGTTACGCGTCACGACTATTATTATGAACATCCTCGATGCATTACCTCATATAAAAAGCTCCTCGAACCCTGAAGACCTCGTGTGCTATGGCTTTGATGCATGCGGCATTGAGGGGGTCCCCGCTGCTGTGATGTGGCCGGAGACCACAGAACACGTGGCTCAGATCATGAAGTACGCCCAGGAAAACGGAATATCGGTAGTCCCCCGGGGCGCCGGCACGGGCATGTCCGGCGGAGCGGTTCCGCTCAAAGGCTCTGTGGTTTTGAGCATGGAAAAAATGAACAGGATACTGGAGCTGGAAAAGGGCAATCTCACGGTGCTTGTGGAGCCCGGCATCATTAACGGCAGGCTGCAGAGGGAGGTGGAAGACCACGGCCTTTTTTACCCTCCTGACCCTGCCAGTATGAATTTCTGTACCATCGGTGGAAACGTGGCAGAAAATGCAGGGGGCCCAAGGGCTTTGAAATACGGCGTTACAAAAGATTATGTCATGGAGATAGAGGCGGTGCTTCCCGGTGGAGATATTATCAATGTCGGGGTCAAGACATATAAGGGTGTGGTGGGCTATGACCTTGTGAGGCTGCTCGTGGGCTCTGAGGGCACCCTAGCAGTGGCGACAAAGATACGGTTGAAGCTCCTTCCTCTCCCTGAAGACGTCCTCGCCCTTCTCTGTCTCTTTACTGACCTTGAGGCTTCGGGCAAGGCCGTATCACAGATAATTTCCTCAAGGATCATTCCGAGAACCCTGGAGTTCATGGACAGGGAAGCCATAAAGGCCGTGGAGAAGTTCCAGCCCTTAGGTCTCCCTGACGACGTGGAAGCGCTCCTTCTCATTGAGGTGGACGGCCATACGGAGACCATTAAGAAAGAGGCCGGGAAGGTGGCTGACATCTGCATGAAGCTGGGAGCTGATGTGAGGATGGCTGAGGATGATGCCGCAAGAAACAGATTGTGGGAATGCAGGCGAAAGGTGTCCCCTGCCCTCTATCACATCAGTCCAAGGAAGATGGGTGAAGACATTGTGGTGCCGAGGAACAGGATTCCCCAGATGCTCACCAGTCTGAGGAGACTCTCTGAAGATACGGGGATTAAGATAGTGAATTTCGGCCATGCAGGGGACGGCAATATCCATGTAAACCTGATGATCGACAGATCCAATGAGGAGGAATACAGAAAAGCGGATGCCATTGTCAGGGAGATCTTCAAATTGACCCTTGGTCTCGGCGGGACCATATCCGGCGAACACGGTGTGGGTATCACGAAGGCGCCCTATATCGGGATGGAGATAAAGAAAAGGGAGCTCGACCTCATGAAGGGGATAAAGAACCTCTTCGATCCGAAGGGGATTCTGAATCCCGGCAAGATATTTCCGTAACGATAAGGTCACCGGTGCGCGGCTTTTCGCGTATCCGGAGGAGCGACTTGTGTACGCCCGGCACGGGCGTGAGCTTATGGGGTGAAAGTCCCCTGTACGAGAACCAAAGGTGTTCATAGTAATGGATACTAACAAAAGTACGAGCCGAAGGCAAGGGCGTCTCTGTGAGGAGGGGTCTAAAGGAAGCCCTATGGCGAACGTGCGAGACGACGAACAGAAACCGCATACAAGGCTTAGCCCCTGGGTGAGTTTGCACAACATAACGAAACCCACAGGTTCATGGGGCAGGGTAAATGCGGCGTTTGTGCACGGAAAGCTCACGTTCTTATCCGGGGAGATCTGCATGTCACGCGATAGGAGGTTCATGAGAAAGATCCGGAAAAGGTCTATCCGGTTTACCAACGACCCGGCATATTCCGTTGCTGTTGACGGATATGAGTCCGACAGGAGGAGCCGATCCTCGGCGCAGCATGAAAGACCGTCCCCTCGAACCTGTCTCAGTGGAGTATGTCGTAAACAGAGAAAACATGCGCAGAGCATGGAAACAGGTCAAGGCAAACGGTGGGGCTCCCGGTGTGGATGGTATCACCATCGGGGAGTTCTTAACGTATGCCAAGGCCAACTGGGAAGGAATCAAGACTTCTTTGCTGGATGGAACGTATAAACCCTCTTCTGAGCAATATCCTTCTGGATGACCTCGACAAGGAGCTGGAGAGAAGGGGACATCGGTTCGCCCGTTATGCCGATGACCTTATCATCCTCGTGAAGTCCAAGCGTGCCGGAGAGCGGGTGATGGAAAGTATCAGCCGATTCCTTGAGAGGAAGCTCAAGGTGAAGGTCAACAGGGACAAGAGCAAGGTGGTGAAGGCCGAGGAGAGCACTTTCCTCGGTTTTACCTTCACCAGAAAGAGGCTCACCGTCTCTGAGAAATCCATTATACGTTTTAAGTCCGAATTGCGCCGCCTTACCGGACGCAGTTGGGGTGTCTCTATGGGACGCCGGTATGGAGAAGTCCGTACCTATCTTCATGGATGGATGAATTACTTCGGTATCGCCTTGAAGTACAACGATGCTGTTGAAATGGATCACTGGCTCAGGCGTCGTATTCGCATGTGCTACTGGAAACAATGGCGCAGGGCGAAACGGCGCATCGGGGAACTGATCAAGCTCGGCGCTCCAAGGTATCATGCAATTCTCACAGGGTTGAGCAGGAAGGGCTACTGGCATCTTGCGAAGACCTTATCGACCAATTGCGGCTTGGGCAACGAGTTTCTTGACAGGCAGGGGCTTACTTCGCTACGCTCACTGTGGATTGGGATTCACTATCCGGCTAAGGCCCGATGATTTCTGCGAACCGCCCATTGCGGACCCGCACGATGGGTGGTGTGGGGAGGGACGGTTAATTACCGTCCCTTACCCGATTGGCGGCTTATCTTCTCATATAATGTTTCTGGAGCTATGTCAGCGCCGTTCGGCCATGAGATAGTTCCGCCCTCTATCGTTGCCTTCTTGAAAAATGTACTATCTCGCAGAGGTTCAAAAACAGGACCCCTCCCGACGTACTCTGAGAAGTCGATATCGCCGCTTTTACCATCATCAAAGACAACATGGTAGACAAAACCTCTTTTGTATTCGATCTTTATCACATCATTCATATTCCACATGGTCCACCTCACTCTAAGGGCGCAATTTTCTTTATTTCTTTACTGGCCCTGGCTAGTTCCCAATCCTCCCCAAGTTCTTTGAGATGCAGGTCTATCCACTCTCTCACCAGTCTTGTTGCTGTCTTCGAATTCAGACTTCCTTTTACGATGTTGCCATTGAAATCAAAAACGGCCTTGTTTCTCTGATATTCAGCGTGGAAATGTGGAGGGTCATGTTCATCAAAGAACATTCTTATGATGATCCCAAAAACCTGCATATCTCAGGCATGGATTATCCTTCCAATATTCACTGCCAACAATTAATCCACGAACTACCCGTTTACCGCCTTTTCATGAGACAACGATACACATCGGCGGTACTTCGTCAAGAGGGTTTGCTTATAAAACAACGAGTTACGTCTTACGATCTCGCGTAGTTTCCGGTATTGCGGACCAAAGACGAATTGCCGATAACATGGAGGCAGTAGTTTTTTAACCCCGCCTGCCTGCGGATGCCGGCAGGCCTTGCCGGTAACAGCGAACAGGCAGTTCATTCGGCACAGCCCCAACACACTTATTACAGGATATGCACGAAGCGGCCTTTGTTTCCCCCTGTTTTATCTTTTTTACCAAGAGCGGCTCTCGAATAAATGGTCGGCACATCGATATAAATTGAGTATCGTCGTTCTGAAGTACCTCCTCCATGTGATCGACCCTCCGGATGCCGCCGACAAGAAAAAGCGGGATGCCACCCATGACCGGTTTCATCATTTTGACAGCCTCAAGGTTCCAACCCTCACGGAGGTTGTATTTCCCGACCATAGGACGCAACAGAAGCCTGCCGATCGGTCTTTTCCAAAAGGGAAGGGATGAGACATACTCCTTCAGGGGAACTTGGCCGAGCCACAGGTTCATGTTTGAATACGTTATCGTACCGGAAGCAACTTCGAGGCCGTCAATTCCCAGCCTCACCAGCCATGCCGCATATTCTTTCGCCAGATCGGGTGTTATGCCTTCCTTCGGGGTATAATCATGCGCATTAATCTTCACGGTGACGGGAACATCCCCGGGGATCGCTGATTTTACCGCGACAATAATCTCTTCTAAGAAACGGAATCTGTTCCTATTTGAGCCGCCCCAGGTATCATTTCTCCGGTTAAAGAAAGGCGAGAGAAATTCATTGATCAGATAGCCTCCGGCTCCGCCGATATGAATACCGTCAGCGCCCGATTCATATGCTCTTCGGGCCGCCGCCCCGAAGGCGCGTATTGCTTCACCGATCTCCTGCTCCGTCATTTCTTTCGGCTTCACAAAATACAAGGGATCTCTCCCGGTGGATGACGGTGCAAGAGGCGTCTGACCGATGAGTTTCTTTGTCGTCTGCCTGCCCCCGTGTATTAACTGAAAGAATATCTTGCCACCCTCTTTGTGCACAGCATCGGTCAGTCTGCGCAATCCGGGGACGACTTCATTACGGTCGATTCCGACCTGATACGTATATGACCGTCCAAGAGGATGGACATACATAATGCCGGTGAAGATAAGGCCCACCTCGCCTTTCGCCAGTGTACGGTAAACGGCAACAAGGCCGTCTGTCACTTCGCCTGCAGCGGTCGACATATTCTCATGGGTCGGCGCTCGTACGAAGCGATTCTTGATCTCAAGCTTGCCCAGTTTCCGGAGTGTAAAAAGCAGGGACATATCGGCCTCCTTTATAAGCTATACAGGGAGACGCTCACTTGCCGGGTGAAGCAAACTTTGCAGTTGAGGCGCATAGAAGCGTCCCAATGCCGTTCTTCCCATTCCCAATGTCTTGAGTTCCTCCGCGATGGGATGATCGCCCAGGGTATAAGATGCGCCTCCCGGGAAGCGGGTGATGCAATACTGCCCTTGCGTCTGGATCAATGTTCTCAGAAGTTGGCCGTTCTTTACGGTGTATGTATAAAAACTTATGGCTCGCGCTTTCGTGGTCGACTTCTTAACTTCCAGAACAACAATCTCTTTCCCCTCGGCCCGTAGTCGGCAACGGCGCATATCACCTGTTTCCTCGAAACTGATCTCGGCGATAAACTTCGGATAACCCCAGATCTCGACACCTGTGTCAAGCGCCGCTTGCGTCGTCACTGGCAGATGATGAACGTACATGCCCAATTTCCGATACCATTCTGGAGACAACGCGGGATGGAACAGCAAGGGCAAACCGGGGATATTGACAACCGGCTCATATTGCACAGGTATCGCTACTGCGAACTCGTTGTAGGGATTCAGGTCAGACTTGCGATATTCAAAACCTGACAAGGCAACCATCGTAATACCCGGTGCGAGCAGAATGGGCTTCAATTTGCCGGAAGGCAACAGCCGCCGCACCTTGGTAACTGGCGCAGAGAAAAACGCATTTATCCATGACCAGTCATGGTATCGAATAGGCAGCCTGATGCGGACCCCCGAGGAAAGCACAACCTCTTCACTTTTCGCTTCGGAAAAGAAGTTTTCATCCATGGCATTCTCCTTTGCCGATAGGACGCATTGTGCCTGCGTTGGGCGTCCGCTTGCGACTTATGTATCGCACCAATCGTGAAAGAGAAGTACGTATTGCCTGTACGTTAATCATACCATAACGTTGAACAACACCGTCCGGGATACTTAAGGCTGTATTTCAGGCTGTTGCAAGAACCATCAGACCCGACACCGCCACATAATAGCAGAACACACCAGGCAATAGGCATGGCATATCCAGTTGTCAGGGCACTAAAGGGGACGGTTCTATTTATTTTTCCTCCAGTCTCTTTGTCTCCCCATTTGCTTTATTTTTTCAGAAATCTTATATGCCATCGTCATCTCCTGCACAAAAGTTTTATTGCCATATATTATCCGCCTATCCATCTCACCTTTCATTGCCTTTTTTTCTTTGAGCATACCTCTCACAAGCTCTCTATATTTCCTTTTCCGCTCTCCTTCATCTTCCGATAACTGAAGGTAGACGGGATGCTTATCAACAACTATATCCCTTTTTCCATAGGCATATACCATGTAACTGCTCCATTTACCTTAACGTTGCATAAAAAACCGATCATGCTGCACGTTGAAGACGATCAAGATAAAGTAATAGTTTATGTTTGACGGCAGAATTGGCATTCATAGACATGGTAAGAGTCCCTCCGGGCCAAGTGAT
>JAMCQB010000132.1 GCA_023382175.1 Nitrospirota bacterium
TTCCGTTGTTACAGCTACTTACGGAAACAGCACTGGCAGAGGAAATCTCGGATTCCCAAAACCAGTTGCATTTATTCACTTAACTGTCGGACACTACTGGCTGGATATAATATCTGAAATAAACAACTTGCACGGCCTTGAGGCAAGGCCGTGGTTGACAGGGATTACAAATTATATTAGTCTTTAGACATGGAAACCATCACTGAGAAGACCACAAGGATTCTCGGCCTTTTGATCCCTCAGGGAGATACTGACTCTAAGGTCAGGAAGATTATCGTTGATGACCTCAAAAGGAAACTAACAGAGTTTCAGCTTATTGACCATCGTTTTCAAAAAAAATATGGAATGACGCTTGATGAGTTTGAAAAACGAAATGTAATTAAGGAGAAGGATTTTTCCTTTGAGGTGGAGAGTGACTATCACGAGTGGGACTCGGCTATTGATGCCATTAAAACCCTAAAAACCTATCTTGAAGACCTCATCAAAGAAGGATGATAGATAATGTTGAAGAACAGATTTACGAGACCGCCTCTAAGTTTCCTTTCATCGGAAGGGTAGAAACCCTCTTAAAAACGCCGGATACGATAAAAGTTAAGCTTTCAATTACGCAAACATGTTTTATACAAGTCTATCAAAATATTCAAAAAGGCATAATAAGCTATGTTGTTGTCTCAGGTAATCAGAGGTTATTCGGTAGAGATTGTGATAGTGGGACCTGGCATAGTCATACGATCGGGAATCCGGATGGTCATGATTTTTCTGAGGATGGGGCAAGGACTGTCTCTTTTGAAGAATTTTTGTACGAGGTTAGTGAGAAATTAGTTCTTCTCGGAATTTTGTAAACCCGTTCAGATAGCCGACTGCCATGTTACTCTGCCGCGTGAGACTCTTGAAAACTCCCTGATTTGAGAGAGATAGGTCTCCATCTCTGAAAGCTTTCTTCCCGGTTTGCGTGTTTTCTTTATTTGCAATATGTTACAAAACGCAGGCTACCGCTCCGGGCGGTCCGCCGAGGCGGAAAGCCTGCGGCTACCTTTGCCTATGAGGTTTTGTCATTGTCTGCAAAATAGGATAGGATTGGGCAAACAACATGAAGATTACTAAGGAGGTCATAAGTAAGACTACAGGATTGTCATTCCCGCGAAGGCGGGAATCCAGAAATACACTGGATGCCGGATCAAGTCCGGCATGACGTAAAAAGCTGCTGCATGTATCCTTACTAATGACCGTATTAGTACTATATTCAAGAAAATGGAAGAGAGGGTGCAATAAAGGCGTTGGGCAATAAACTCCTGAAAATTGTATACAGACAAAAACTTTCAGGATACGATATTACAATAATTGACTGCAACCAATAGGAGGATAACATGAGGATAGAATATGATCACTATGCGAAGGCTCTTTACTTAAGACTTCAGGAAAAGGAAGGTGGCAGAACGCTTGAAATAAATGAAAACCTCATTATCGATCTTGATAGTGCAGGAAACTTAATAGGGGTCGAAATCCTTAACCCTGAAGATTATCCAATAGAAAAGATGTTAAAGCTCACTGTTGAGGAATATGCTGAGAAAGATGCCGAAAGTGTAGAGATAAAGAAAGAACATGCAACCCTTTGAAGCCTCTGTCACCGATGGCCACGGCGGCGAAGTTTTCCAGAGCTTCACCGCCGATGTCAAGACGGAACAGGGGAGACCGTAAATTTCCGCTACCCCTTCACCACCCCCATCGGTCTCAGTCTCGCCACTTTCTTTGATATCCCTGCGCTGTGAACAACGTCAACCACATTTGATATGTCCTTGTATGCCTCTGACATCTCCTCTGCCAGGGTCTCTCTTCCCGCTGATTTAACGAATATGCCCCTGTCCTCCAGCTCACGCCATATGGCCCTGCCCTTTGCCTGCCGAATGGCCTGGTGTCTGGACATCACTCTTCCGGCGCCGTGGCACGTTGAGCCGAAGGTCTCCTCCATCGCCTTTTCCGTTCCGAGGAGCACGAAGGATGCCCTGCCCATATCACCGGGGATCAGCACAGGCTGTCCTGTATTCCTGTAATTGTCGGGCAGTTCGGGGTGTCCAGGGGGAAAGGCCCGTGTAGCGCCTTTCCTGTGCACAATGAGTTTTCTTGTTTTGCCGTTCACCACATGCTCTTCGACCTTTGCGATGTTGTGCGCCACATCGTAAATGAGGCTCATCCCCAGCTCCCGGGGTGTTGTGGAAAAGAACTTCAGGAATGCCTCACGGGTCCAGTGCATGATGCATTGCCTGTTTGCCCACGCGTAATTGGCTGCGGCCCTCATTGCGCCGAGGTAGTCCTTTGCCTCGGGACTTTCGCAGGGCGCACACGCAAGTTCCTTATCCGGGAGTTCGATGCGGTATCTGGCCACTGCCCTTTCCATCACCTCGAGAAAATCCGTGCAGACCTGATGTCCGAAACCCCGGGACCCTGTGTGTATCATGACGGTCACCTGATTCTTGTGAAGGCCCAGGGCATTGGCAGCCTTCTCGTCGTAGATCTCATCCACATACTGGATTTCGAGGAAATGGTTGCCTGATCCCAGGGTCCCCTGCTGGGCCCGCCCTCTTTCATAGGCCTTCTGACTTATGAGGTCAGGCTCGGCCCCGTCTATGCAGCCGCCCGATTCCATATTGTCCAGATCCCGGGCGTCTCCATAGCCATTCTCCACGGCCCACCGGGCGCCTTTCAGGAGGAGTCTCCTTTCTTCCTCCGAGCTGAGGCGGATCTTCCCCTTTGAGCCGACACCCGAAGGTATCTCGCTGTACAGGACCCCGACGAGGTCCTTCATCCTCGGAGTCACCTCTTCCCTGCTGAGGTTGCTCCTGAGGAGGCGTACTCCTCAATTTATGTCGTAGCCCACGCCGCCGGGGGAGATTATTCCTTCCTTCAGGTCAAAGGCAGCAACGCCGCCTATGGCAAACCCGTACCCCATATGGATGTCGGGCATTGCCATGGATGCCCTCACAATTCCGGGAAGGGTCGCCACATTTGCCACCTGCTCGATACACTGACTCTCCAGGCCCTTCTCCAGAACTTCATCCGCGTAGATGACCCCTTTGACCCTCATGCCGGGCTTGTAATC
>JAMCQB010000037.1 GCA_023382175.1 Nitrospirota bacterium
TATCACCGTCCATAAGGGTCATCGCCCTCTCTATAACATTCTCAAGCTCCCTGATATTCCCTCTCCAATTGTAGTTCACCAACACCTTAAGGGCATCCTCTGTTACTCCTTTTATCTCCTTTCCATAATAGTGATTGAATTTGTTTATGAAGTGGCTAATCAAAAGGGGTATGTCTTCCCTTCTTTCCCGCAATGGAGGCAGTGATAGTGTAATGACATTAAGCCTGTGGAATAGGTCCTCCCTGAATCTCCCTTCCTCAACAAGCCTTTCAATGTCCTGATTTGTGGCACAGATGAATCTGACATCCACATTCACCTCCCGGGTACCTCCAATCCTGAAGAAGCTCCTTTCCTGGATCACCCTGAGGAGCCTTACCTGCATCGGTTCGCTTATATTTCCAATCTCGTCCAGAAATAATGTCCCTCCATCTGCTGCCTCTATAAGCCTTGGCCCGTTATAGTGTATGGCCCTTGCTATAAGTTCCTTCCCTGTGCCGCTCTCACCGCGGATTATTACATTTGACATTGACTGCGACACCTTTTTAACCAGATCAAGGACCTGTAGTATCCCGGGATGCCGGCCTATGATGCTTTCGAAGCTGAATCTCCCGGCCAACTCTTCCTTCAACAATCTGTTTTCATTTAGGAGCATTTTATTCTCTAATGCCCTTTCGATGACGAGCAGAAGCTCATCAGGGTCTATAGGTTTCCTTATATAATCATAGGCGCCGAGTTTCATCGCCTCCACTGCACTCTCAACAGTAGAAAAGCCTGTGATCATGATGACAAGGGTGTCTGTCGACTTCTTTCTCACTTCTTTGAGTAGTGCAATACCATCAACATCAGGCATTTTAAGGTCGGTTATCAACAGGTCATATTTCTCCTTTTCGATCCTCTGGAGCGCCTCTGGACCGCTTCGCATGATTTCATGTTTGCAGGCGCATTTATTGAGTATCCTCTGGAGTATCGAACAGGTGACAGGGTCATCGTCCACAGCCAGCACCCTCATATCCTCATGCATAACCGCCTCCATCGCAGGGAAGTATAATGATACACCTTGTCCCCTTGCCCAGTTCACTTTCTATGTTTATGCTTCCCATATGTTTCTGCACAATCCCATAACTGATTGCAAGGCCAAGCCCTGTGCCTTCGCCAACATCCTTTGTGGTAAAGAATGGGTCAAAGACCTGCGTTATATTCTCCTTTGATATTCCACTACCCGTGTCTGAAATCTCCACCTCAACTCCTTGAAGGTGTGCCCTGCTTGCAATCTTTATAGTTCCACCCTCTCCTGTTGCGTGAATAGAATTAAGGATGACATTCGAGAAGACCTGCTCTATCTGGGCCTTATCCACATAAGCCATTGGCAGCCTTTTTTCATAATCCCTGCAAACTGTTAGCTTTTTATCTTTAATCCTGTATCTCAGGCCATGGATCACCTCATCAATAAGAGAGTTGATATCTTCCATGCTCTTATGGAGCGGGACTTCCCTCGAAAAATTAAGGAGCCCGCCTATTATCCTTTCACATCTCATACCTTCTTTAATTATTGTATCTATGTCTGCCCTTATCGCCTCCATGTTGTTATTGCCATTATGAATGTCCTGCGTCAACAGCCTGGATATCGAGATTACGTTGCCTAAGGGATTGTTTATCTCATGGGCGACTCCTGCGGCTAACTTACCGATGGAGGCGAGTTTTTCTGCCTGACATGCCCTCATCTCTGCATCCAGCTTTCCCTCGATACTTTTTTTGAGGGCGGCGCTCATAGCGTTAAAACTTTTTGCCAGGTTTCCTATTTCATCTCCGGATGATACGGCGATTTTGTGGTCAAGGTCCCCTTCACCGATCTCTCTTGCGCCTTTTGATAGAAGAGTTATCGGCTTTGTCAGCGTCCTTGAAAGCAAAACCGCTGCAATGGCTACTACTATAAAGGTTATAACACTTACTGTTATCATAACCTGTTTCTGTTTGATCACAGGTTCGAGAACCTTGTCACCGTATGCTGTGGTGACAATATACCAACCCCTCTGTTTTGAGATGTAGGGAGAATAATAGGCATACGCTATGAGATTCCCTGAAGATGGGTCTTGAATCACCTCTCTCTCCCGGGCAATCAATTCTGCTCCATCAGGATAATCCGCGAAAAAGAGCCTGCCCTTATTTGTCTGGTTTAAGAAACACAGGCCGGCATCAGGATGTGAAAGATAAATTCCATGCCGCTGCGGGTCAAGGTGGTTTTTCTCGAATATAAAGGAATAGCCTTTATCTTTTGGCATGGCGTTGTTTATTATCTCTTCGATCCTTTTGCCCCAGATGTTTATGATGAGGACCCCAGCCCTTGCGCCATCTCCATGAAAGATTGGGGTAGAGAGACGTATCATCGGCGGGCAGAACTGATTACTATCAACACCGAGCTCAAAGTTCGACATCCACACCTGCCCTTTCTTAAGGGTCATCAGCCCATCGAAGAATTCCTTCTCAAAGAGGGAGCCAACTGTAGTGATAGGCATGTAGGGGTGTGGTTTATCTCTCTCTCTAATCTTTAATTCCTTTATCTTAATAAGCACCTGTCCCCTTGTATCAACAATCCTTATTGCCTGAATCGCCTCCTTGTGCGTCTGGTATCTCAGGAAAAAGCTCTCTAAAATCTCCCGCTTTCTGTCAAAATCTCCATAGTCTCCGAACCTCAGAGAATAAAAGAGGTCTTTCAGTACCGGCAGTTGAGCCAATGAGAGAACCTCGGCCTTCTGGTCGCTCAGGAAGTTGTCCACCTCCTTTGACGAGCGGCTGACCGCACCCATTAATTCTTCTTTCACCCTCTCAGTGAGGGCGCGGCTGCTGACTGCATAGTTAAGGATAAAAATGGTTGCGGTGGAAACAATTGCTATGCCCAGAAAGACCATAAGGAGCTTCTGACTTATCTTAAGTTTCATAAACCTAACATACACCAGCCTTTGAGAAATTTCAATTCTGCGCCGACTGGAATTTTTACGGAACTGCATCATCTTAGGATAAAAATACTTCTGTGAAATTTGTATATATTGCATATAAGGCTAAGCAGCCTTCAGGACTA
>JAMCQB010000054.1 GCA_023382175.1 Nitrospirota bacterium
AACCTTAACTGAACTGCTCGATTTTCTCGAACTCGAAGACTTCACCTTCTGATGACTGATGGAGACCTTTTGTCACTCTGCATAAAGCAATGATCTGCTGCACTGGAGAGGTGACATACCCTATCAATAGATCGCCCGGCCTGACCTGTTTGAAATACTGATAAACCCTTCTCTTGTTCCCTTGCTCATTATGAGAAGTCCAGGACTCCTTTGTTCCGATCGGTAGCGCATTTATATCCCAGATCCTTGGATTCGTATTGACCCACCAGTATTGTATATCTCCTGTATCTGGCACATTAGCATTTTTTCCCTCCGATATTTGCAGTGTGGCGTTGTTTTCTATCAGAGTTAGTAATTGCTTTATTCTCTCAGAATCGGTCAGTTCAGTTAAGGTTTTGACTGGTAGGCTCTTCATGTTGTCTGGAATCATCCAACTCCCTTTCTTTCGCCATTCTGCATTCCTCAGGTGACGGTATTCCGGCTGATCAGGATCATAAAAATAGTCCGAAGTCACTTCCCCGAAGCCCACCAGCTCCTTGATCCCACGCTTAACAAATACAATATCGCCCTTTCGAATTTCATGAAGGAAGTCACGAAGTTGCTTAAGATCAATTTCAGTTCCTTTTTCACCACATTCCTCAAAATACTTTTGTCTTAGTGCTTCGTCAGTCTTAAACCCTGAAAGGTCCTCCTTGAGTTCATTCCATCCGATCCCCATTAATCCTTCCTGCGAATACTGATCCCAATGACGAGCTTGTTCTCCGGGGGCATATAGCCAGTATCGGGCTCCGCTATATGATTTGCGCGGTTCTTGGATTGCTCCTATAGACTTCTTGCCTTCAAGCCACGCTTCGTGAGAAATTTTGTAGAATGGCTTCTGAAATAAGTCCTTGGTCTTTTCCGTGTAATCAGCATAGGTCTGAAAGTCCGGCAGGCTGTGTATTTTAATACCATTCTTATCAAGGTAGGAGCGATTCACGCTGTCAAGATTCAGATAGCGTTCGGGATTAATCCAGAATAGGCCCATGGTAATGTTGAACTTTATGAACTTGAGTTTCAGTACAGCATCAAAGGTTTGTGGGCTTATGTTGCTATTCAATGCCTGAATGAAAAGTTCCCAAAGCAAATGAATATCCTTTGCTCCTCTGTCCTTTTGATAAGTGAAGAACCATGCCTGCTGATTGTTCACAACAGGTATGCCATCAAAATCAGTAGGTATGCTGGAAGTCAGCCCCCAAAGCTCTTTTAGTGTCCTTATTATTTCAATTCTACTTTCCGTCCTTATACCACGGTTGAAGTTGGCGAAGAAGGTAAAAGGGTCAATTTCAGCGAGGGGGATTTCCCGACCCTCGGCATTCCTGTCCATAAGGGATATCGTCGGCAATCCTCGCTTCTGCAAATCGTTCAAAATTGTAATAAGCTCTTCTTGCCTATCGCCATATTCCTTGAGCTTGGCAGCTATTTCCCTATAGGTTTCTACCCATGTGAACTTATCCATTTCACTCTCCCTTCACAGAACCGTTCTGAATTTATATGAACGCTTGCATAATGCACCCGCCCACAAATTCCCTTTGTTCACTCAAAATCCCCATAGATTTCCCCGAAATTAATCCCGGCGATATTTGCCCGGCCATAGATATTTTTACTATTATCGGCTTTTACACTTTTTTCTTCAAGACGCATGCCTGTTTTTTAGAAATGTAGCTCAAATTGCGGACAGAAAAGACTGTCTCATTTCTCGCGAAAAACATGGTCACATTCAATTTCTCGCTTTGCCTCACAGTACCCACTTTTTTTCTTGACAAGAGTACACGTCATTATTATAATTAGCTAATATGGCTAACTTAGATAATACACATGGAGGTTGTTTTGTCGATCAAAAGCGTTAGCTCCACTCAGGCTCAGAACAATTTCGGACAGGTTCTTGACGATGTGACCCAAAACCACACCCGCTATATCGTTGAACGGCGGGGGAATCCTAAAGCCGTTATTCTCAGTTTCGACGACTTTGCTAAAGTCTTAAACGATGTGAAGGAACGGCAGGAAATGGGCTCGATTATCAAAGAACTTCAGCCGGAGTATGGCGTCGGGCAGGTTGTGACCCTCAAAACACGAACAAAATGATTGGTTCTTTTGTGGAAAAGGTGAAAATCATTAAAGACTGGATTCCCGCCTGCGCGGGAATGACAGCACTACTTACAGTTGAAATTGTCATTCCCCGACTTGATCGGGGAATCCAGAGTCTCTCTTTCAACGTAAACAATAAAGCATATTTTTCTTGGGCGCTGCCATGGCGATAGTGACAAAGACAAACAGAAGACCAGCCGCACAATTGCGACTCCCTGTAATACCGGAAAACGGCGAAGCTCCGGCAAGCACGAAGGAGGCCGGTTTCAGCGATCCCAATTTCGCCGGCAACAAAACGCTGCCGATTCATCGGTGGGTTCCGTGGATCGCCGGATTTTCAAGTGATTTTGTTAAAAGTGCTTTGAATGGATATCTCAAGAAAAAAGGCACGGTCTTAGACCCTTTTTGCGGTGTCGGAACGACCCTGGTTGAGGCTATCCTTGGCGGACATAATGCCATCGGGTTTGAAATAAATCCTTATGCTGTCCTTGCCAGCCGGGCCAAGGCAAATGCCCATCGCATAGACATAGATGAATTCATTTCTAAAATCGATGACTTCCGGCAGTTTTATAAGAAGAAGACTTCATTGAATTATACGCCGCAGAGCACGCCGCCGAAGGGATTTAAGACCAGAGCGAGTTTCTATAGTTCCCAGGTGCTTCACAAGGTCTTGATCGTACAGGACTTTGTTCTTGCTATCGAAGACAATAATCTCCGCGATCTGTTCCGGCTCGCCTTTGCCTCAACCATGGTCAGCTATTCCAACTATTCTTATGAACCAAGCCTTGGCAGACGCGTCAGCGCAGGCAGGGAAGAAATCCACGACTTCCCCGTGGCAAAGGCGATCACGGATAAACTTACCGATATGGCAGAAGATATCGCATGGATGCAGGAACGCATGGAGCGTAATAACTTGGATGTGCAGATCATCAACGACTCCTTTTTCCACTGCCAGAAGCATCTTTCCGGTGCCTCTGTCGATCTTGTAATTACATCACCGCCTTATCTGAATAATTACCACTACAACCGGAATACGCGCCCTCAGCTTTACTGGCTGGGATACGCACAGTCCCCTGACGATCTGAAAAAGCTTGAGGACCTGAATTTCGGCAAGTTCTGGCAGACTGTCCGTGACCTTAAGCGGTTGGACCTGTCTTTTGCTTTGCCTCATACAGACATCGGGGAGCGATTGCAGATGCTCAGAAAACTGAATAAGGAAAAAGGACCTTATGGCGGCAACGGTTGGGCTAACTATGCTGCTGCATATTTCAATGACTGCCACAGATTCGCAGAGGGCATCCGTTACGTACTGAAACGCCGCGGTACGGCGCTGGTTGTCATCGGGAACAGCATACTGCAAGGCGTGATGATTCCGACAGATGAATACTTTGCGAAGATCGCGGAATCCGTAGGCCTGGAATTAGTGAAGATCGATATTCCCCGGGCCACGCGGGTCGGCAACAGCATAATTCAGTCCGATGTCAGGGTAGGTAAAGCCAAATCCTCCCACCAGCTTTATGAGGCTGTGGTTGTTTTAAGAAAACCGTAGCTACTTCAGGGCCTTTCTTATTTTCGCCTTTACTTCTTCCAAGTCAGGCGACTTCCCTCTGAGTTTCTCGGCCCACGTTCTGCCGGGATGGAGCACATCCCACTCCGACTTAGCCTGATCGTACCGGCCTGAGCCTGGGTCGTGGTTGCCGAATCCGTCAACAACCGTGTTCCAGAGTGGCTTGTACTTTCTGATCAAGGCCGCCTCAACAATGGTAATCATGTTGCTTTCGTCGCCTTTCAAGATCATGAACCGACACTTGAAGTCTTTGATATCCAACCCGGCCCCCTGGCTGATGCTTCTCCCGTGTTCTCTCAGTCGGCCATATAAAGTGGAATCCGACTCGCTTCCTGTACGCGCCGTTCGCCAGCCTTTTGGCACAGCTTTTCCCACATAAATCGGTTGAGTGCATTTGGTAATGTCAAGGCAAGCGAACTTCTTGTAAAGATCAAAATTGCCAAAGTAGTAGAGGCAGTAAACCCCTGTGCCGATGAAAGGTTCCGGCGGAGGCAATTGATAGGCAGAAGTGCGATTCAGGAAGTCGATTGCTTCCTTGATTATAGTGTGAACTTTCGGCGATTTAAATACATGTGTGTTCGGGTTGAATTCCATCTGACGTATATACTATTACACGAGCGGCTTCCGGGACAAGAAAAACTTTTTGGTCTGGAAACTCTATGGGCCATGTCTGATTTCTCGCTTTGAATTGAGAATTTCACTTCGCCATGAGACCTGCAACAGTGGGGAAAAGTCCGATGTCCGTGTGGGGCAGGAAAAGGGCGGAAAGGTATTCATCCATGAATCCCCTGGAGACTGAAAGTTCCATGTAGGTCATTTTTGAGGCGATTTCTTCCGCCTCTCTCCTGAGACTTTCAGAAAGAAGGCAGAGATATGCCCCGGTAATGGACGTATTCCCGAGGAAGGTGAACTTATCCCTGGGCAGGTCAGGCAACATCCCGAGGATGATGGCCCTCTCGATATCCAGATAATTCCCGAATCCCCCGGCGATATACACCCGTTCTACGGCGTCCAGGCCGAACCCCACCTCCTTTAAGAGGAGGGATACCCCGGCATAAATTGCCGCCTTTGCCCTGATGATATTCTCGATGTCCGCCTCGGTGAGCGCCACATCCCTCCCTTCCCGGGAAAAGACAAACTCGAAGCCGTCTTCGCCTCCACGAATCCTGTCTGTTTTTCTGTGCCGAACGAGTTTCCCCTTCTGGTCAATGACCCCCGTAAGGAACATCTCAGATATGGCATCGATCATGCCTGAACCGCATATCCCCACGGGTTTTGCATCTCCGATGACCCCCAGTTCAGGCTCATATGTTTTTGGATCGATCCTCACCTTCTCGATAGCGCCTTCCGTCGCCCGCATCCCGTGCCTGATGCCGCTCCCCTCAAAACAGGGGCCCGCAGAACAGGCTGCGGTCATGAGCCACTCGTTGTTTCCCACGGCAATCTCTCCGTTTGTGCCGATATCCATAAAAAGGGCGACCTCCGGGTTTCTGTGCATCTTTGATGCAAGCACCCCCGCTACGATATCACCGCCCACATAACTGGCAATGCACGGAACCGTGTACACAGGGGCCTGAGAATTGACCGCGATCTTCGCAGTGCCCGCCCTCCACTTCGGGAAAAAATTCACGGTGGGGATATAAGGCTCCTCCCTGATAGGTGCAGGATCAAGCCCCCAGAAGAGCTGGGACATGGTGGTGTTGCCGGCCACAACAACGGATGCGATGTCCTCCCTCTCTATGGAATGGCGCTCCACTAAGGGGGTGAGAATATCATTGATATCACCGATTACGGCATCCCTCAGTTCGGAAAGCCCCCCTCCTTCCGTGGCGTGAATAATACGCGTTATCACGTCATCCCCGTACCTGATCTGGGAATTGTACGTAGACCCCACATCGATGAGCCGTCCGTCAGCAAGGTCTACGAGATATACAACAACCGTGGTCGTTCCGATATCAACTGCAAGGCCATATTTATCCTTATAGTTATTGCCGTTGCTGATAAAGACCGCCCCTGAATCCTCTGTATATCCGAGAATGATCTTCCATTCTGCTTCCCTCAGAGCCTTTGCCATGGATGAGACAAACCCGTGAGAAAATCTCATCCCCTTTATTCCCCTCTCCTCCAGCGCCCTTTTCAGGCGTTCGATGTCGCTGATATTGTCATGGATTGTGGGGGGAGGCACATCGAGGCAGAGGTGCTTCACTACAGGAGAGACCGCCACATTAAACGACTCAAAGAGCTCGAAAAGATCCCGCGATTTCGAGATTGCGATCTTATCCCCCACCGCAAGCATGGATTCCTTCGGGATCTCTATCAAGATATCCCCTTTGGGATAGGTCTGGCATGCAAGGACAAAGCCCTCCTCCCTCTCCTTCGGGCCGAGTTTCCCGTGGGAAACAGATTCAGAGCGGCCCTCCACGATCCTCACCTTGCACTTTCCGCAGGCGCCTTTGCCTCCGCACGAGGCAACGAGATAGACCCCCTGACCCTTCAGCGCGTGATACAGATCATCGCCTTCAGAAACCGATACTGTCTTCCCCGTTGTCAACCGCACTTCCATGGTCCTCTCTTGTTCTCCTCACTTTTTCAGATGCTGTCACAGCGGGACTCCTCGTTCGCTGTGAGTCCTATTATACACTATTAGATTGCCGCTCCTGCCCCAACGGAGATTGTTTCCTTCCCCGCGCAGAAGAGTTGCCATATCTCCGGAACCGAGGTAAAATACTTACATGAGATATCTTCGTTTAGGCCAATACCTTTGCGAAAAAGGGCTAATCACCGAGATGGACATCCTGAATGCACGCCTTATTCAGAAAAAAAGCAATCTCAGGATTGGAGAACTTGCCAGGGCCAAGGGCTGGCTCACTGATGACGACATTTACAGGATACTGATCATTCAGGAAGATACCCAGGAAAAATTCGGTGAGATCGCAGTAAAGGAGAAGTATCTGTCCAGGGAACAGGTAAAACAGCTCCTCAAAGATCAGGAGGATACCTATATCTTTTTTGGAGAAGCCCTGGTCAGGATCGGGGCAATCTCGGAAGGAGCCCTTATTGAACAGTTGAAGGAATTCAACAAGCTGGAGTTTCAGAATCTCCGGCCGTAATCTTCCTTCCCCCTTTCTCCGTTTCAGGGTCTTCATGGGATCTCAGAATGCTCCCCGGAAGTAATCGGCCTATAAGCAAAAAAAATGCTTACTTATTGACACTTTTTGCCATAGTATGATACTTTGAAGGAAGCGCCAATGGCTGACAAAAGCTTAATAGTAAAGGAAGCGCAGAAGTATCTCGCACGAGGCCAGGTCGACAAGGCCATTGCTGAATGGGAGAAACTTGTCAAGGAAGCCCCCGACGGCAATACTTATAATACCATTGGTGATCTTTACCTGAAAAAGGGCAACAAGAAGCCTGCAGTGGAATTTTTTCATAAGGCTGCCACCTTTTTCAGGGAAGGGGGATTCTCCCTCAAGGCCCTCGCCCTTTACAAAAAAGTTATCAACATCGACCCTGCTGACGCAGGCGCCTATACCGCTTTAGGTGAACTGAGCGAGGAAAAGGGTCTCGTCACCGATGCAATCAAATATTATCTCACCGTTGCAGATATCCTTGCGAAGGAAGCAAGCAAAGAAAGGTTCCTGAACATCTATGAAAGGATCCTGGCGCTGGCCCCTTCCAACATTCCCCTGAGGGATAAAGTTGCAGGGCTCTTCCTGAAAGAGGGGCTCATCTCCTATGCCATAAAGGAATATCTCCATATTGCAAAGCTCTGCGCGGACAAGGGGGATTCCGAGCAGGCACAGGCTTATTTCACAAAGATCCTGGATGTCCAGCCTGACAATAAGAACGCACTGGTGGGACTGAGTCAAGTTTATGAGAAGAGAGGCGCTCTGCCACAGGCCATCGACTACATGAAAAAGGCGATGGAGATACAGAAGGATGACGTGAATTTGCTGCTGCGGTGCGCCTCCCTCCAGAAAGACGCTGCGGCCTATGACGATGCCATCAGGTGCGTGGCTAAGGCCGCTGAATTAAAGCCCTCTGACATCGCAGTCATCAGAATGATGGGTGATATCCAGTTCATGATGGGAGACAGGGAGAAGGCATGGGAATCGTATAAAACAGTGGTGGATTCCCTCGTGGCCGACAACAGAACGGACGATGCCATAGATCTTGCGGGACAGTTCAAGGATATCAATCCTGTGGAGATAGGAAAACTCCTTATCTCCTTATTCCGGCAGAAGGGCGACAGCGAAGCGGCCTTCGAAGAGAATCTCTTTGTGGCGGACCTGCTCATGGACAGCGGGATGCAGGAAGAAGCCGTTGAATATTATCGGGAGGCGCTCACCATACACCCGGACGACATGCAGATCAAGAAAATCCTTGCTGAACAGGAAATGGCCGTGGGGATGGAACCTTCTGTCATGGAGAAGGGGAAGTCAACGGAAGACCTTCTCACCGATGCTGACATATTCATCAAGTACGGTCTGTTTGATGAAGCACGGTCAGTCCTGGAAGATCTCAAATTAAAAGAACCCGATAACGCCGACGTGCACACAAAGCTGAAAGCCCTCTACCTGGAGATGAATGACAGGGAGCAGGCGGTGACAGAATGCCTTATTCTCTATGAACTTTACAACAGAGACGGGGATACCGAAATGGGGGAAGCGGTGTTGAAACACGCAGCGGAGATAAATCCCGAAGATCCCCGGGTGCAGGAGCGGCTTTCCGCCCTGTCTGCCAGAGCGGAAGAACCCATCCAGGCCCCTGCAGCAGAAGCGGGGGCATCGCGGAGCATCGACGACTATGTAGAGGATATTGCCGAGGCAGAGTTCTATCTCAGACAGGGGCTGAAAGATGACGCTTTAAGGATATACCATAAACTATTGAAACTCTTTCCTGACAACGGGGATTTGCTGGACAAGGTATCTTCTCTGGAAGGTGCACTCCCTGAATCGGCAACCACAGGAGAAGAGCGCGCCGCCGCTGCGGGTGACGTGGGGATGCAGGTACAGGAATTCACACCGCCGGAGACAGTGGAAGCCCATGCTGTGGAAGAGATCGTGGAGCCTCAGTTTGATACCGATGTCCTTGATATATTTGAAGAATTCAAAAAGGGTCTCGAAAAGGAGCTTGAGGCGGAGGATTCGGAAACACATTACAATCTCGGCATCGCATATAAGGAAATGGGTCTTATCGATGATGCGATAAAAGAATTCCAGACATCGAGGAACGACCCGAAGTGTGCCGTACGGTCCACGACCATGCTCGGCATCTGTTACATGGAAAAAGGGCTCTACCCCCTCGCCATCGATTCCTTCAGGGGTGCGCTGAATAACATCGAGACCCGCGACGAGGCCTACTGGGGCGCAAACTTTGACCTCGCATCCGCCTATGAAAAGAATGGCAACCTGAAGGAGGCTTATGACATCTACAGCGAGATTTTCGGCTGGGATTCGAAATTCAGGCAGGTTGCGGAAAAGCTCAACGTTCTCAAGTCCGTAATGTCAAAGGAAGAGACGGCGACAAAGCAGAAAGACAAGAAAGACAGGGTCTCGTACATTTAAGACATGGATTACCTCGAATATTACGGTCTCAAGGAACATCCCTTCACCAACGTTGTAGACAACAAGTTTTATTACAACAGTCCTCAAGTGAGGGATGCGTTGATAAAGCTCAGGTATGCCATCGACACCAAGAAAGGGCTTGCGGTGGTCATCGGTGATATCGGCGCAGGTAAGACCACCCTTGCGAGAAGGCTTTTGGAAGAACTGGACGAGAACCGTTATGAGGCGACCTTGCTGGTGATCATCCACTCGTCGGTGAGTTCGGAATGGCTCCTCAAGAAATTCGCCATTCAGCTCGGGGTTGATGACATGAAGAATGAGAGCAAGGTGGAGATGCTCAGCCAGATCTACAGGAGGCTGCTTGAGATCAACGAGAGCGGAAAAACCGCGGTGCTCCTCATGGACGAGGTCCAGATGCTGAAGTCCCGGGAGATCATGGAGGAGTTCAGGGGGCTTCTCAATATGGAAATGCCCGGGGGAAAGATGATAAACCTTATCTTCTTCGGACTTCCCGACCTTGAGGATGTTCTTTCCCTGGATGAACCTCTCAAGCAGAGAGTTGCCATGAAGATCGCCATTAAACCTTTCTCCGACGAGGATACGCAGGACTATATCAGGCACAGGATGAAGATCGCGGGGTGTGCGACCGAAATCTTTACGGATCGTGCCATGGCCGAGGTGTACCGGTACTCCACCGGCGTGCCGAGGCTCATTAACACCATCTGCGATAACGCCCTTCTGGAAGGCTACCTGTTTAAGACAAAGAGTATTGGTGAATCAGTCATCAGGGCCGTGGCCATTGACCTCGGACTTAACGGCGAACAGAAAAAGTAAGCTCCTTTCCCTTTTATTCTTTCAATGAGAGGGATTTGATCTTCAGATTCACCGACTGATTCGCAAGTTCAATCCGCATCTTCGAAGGAAACCACCCGCCCTCCATCAAAGCCGGTTCACTATAGAGAACGGTAAGCTGGCGCCCGTCCTCCAGTTCTATTAGCTGTTTCTCGGGCATCAGCGTCTTTCTGTTCAGGAGAAGTCTTCTCCAGGAATTCCCTATGCGGTAGGCGCCTTCGTCTTCTTTTACCTCCGGGTTCTTTATGGACCACCAGAAAAAACTGTTCCTGATGCCGTCCACGAGCATCAGGAGTCTGCTCCTGTCAAGGGGCGGGGAACTCCTCGTTACTGTGTCCTTTGATACGACCTCTGCCACAAGAAACCCCAGGGAATAGACCTGCAGGTCCAGGGTTTCATGGGTGAGTCTAAGCACAGCATCGCCCCTCATGGCATTGCCGTCCTTTTCGAATTCAATGGAGAAATGTGAATCAATGGCTTTTACGGTCTCTTTTCCGGACAGTACCGAGAGTACATCAACCCCTTCGTAGGTGGGGATTTCGACTCTTTTCGCGGCACATGACGCCAGAAGGAAGAAGAGAGAAGACAGAAGAAGACAGAAGACAGCCCCCCCACCCATCCCTCCCCCTCGAGGGGGGAGGGTAAGGGAGAGGGTGGAAATCTCGTCTTTTGATTCTTTTCCTTTGCCCTCAGCCAAGGATAACCTCAAGAAACTCCTCAACGTTGTTCACCCCGATGATCTCCAGTCCGGGGTTGTCCTTTAATCGGGTTCCGTTTGTTCTCGGTAAAATTGCCCTTTCAAATCCTATCTTCGCAGCCTCTTTTATCCGCGCCTCCACCTGGTTTACCGCCCGTATCTCACCTGAAAGGCCGACCTCGCCAAAGAGCACCGTTTTGGAATGGATCGGAACTTCCCTGAGGGATGATGCGATGGCTGCGATAATCCCTATGTCAACCGCAGGCTCCACAATCTTTATTCCGCCCACCACATTCACGAATATATCCATGCCTCCGAGATGGAGGCCGGCGATCTTCTCCAGCACAGCAACAAGGAGATTGACCCTGTTGAAATCAACGCCGATGCATGTCCTCCTCGGCATACCAAAGGTGGTGGGGGATACAAGGGCCTGGAGTTCAATCAGGAGGGGTCTCGTGCCCTCCATGCTGGCCACCACAGTGGAACCCGAGACATTTTGCGGTCTTTCTGAGAGGAACAACTCTGACGGATTTTCTATTGCCATCAGACCGGCATCGGTCATTTCGAAGACCCCTATCTCATTGGTGGAACCGAACCTGTTCTTCACCGTGCGCAATATGCGGTATGCATGGCCTCTGTCACCCTCAAAATAGAGGACGGTATCCACAATGTGTTCGAGCACGCGGGGTCCTGCAATGGCGCCCTCCTTTGTCACATGCCCTATAATAAAAAGAGGTATATCGGACCTCTTGGCGAAATACATCAGTTTGGCCGCGCATTCCCTCACCTGGCCTACTGAACCGGGGGCAGAGGTAAGCTCTTCTGTGTACATGGTCTGAATGGAATCGATAATAATAGTGCCCGGCGACATGCCTGCCGCAGTACCGATAATCCCCTCAAGGTGCGTCTCGGAAAGGAGGATGATGCTGTCCGAATTTATCCCGAGCCTTTCGGCCCTGAGCTTGATCTGCTCGGGGGATTCTTCACCCGACACATAGAGCACTCTTCCGGACCTCTCTGATAGCTGTGATGCCGCCTGAATAAGGAGGGTTGACTTGCCGATTCCCGGGTCGCCACCCACGAGAACCACAGAGCCTTCTACAACACCTCCCCCAAGGACCCTGTCAAGTTCGTTCATCCCCGTTGATATCCTTTTTTCTTTTCCTCCGGATATGGCGCTGAGTGGCTGGGGCTGCGGCTTTCCGAAGGACGCATGACCATGCCGACGTGTCTCCGGAATGGATTTTTCTTCCACCAGGGTATTCCATGCCCCACAGTCCGGACATTTGCCAAGCCACTTCGGGGTGGCATATCCACAGGCCTGACATTGATAGAAGGTCTTCTGTTTAGACATTATCGTTCTTAGAGCCGATTCTAGAGCCAAAACTATAGATAGAGCAGTCCCATTCCTCTGCCAAGGTGATAGGCCTTTCGTATCGCTTCGGTCACAAACTCCTTCGCCTTTCTGACGGATTCGAGGGGAGTATGGCCGGATGCAAGGCATGCGGCAATGGCTGCAGAGAACGCGCAACCTGTTCCGTGATATTCTCCCGGAATCTTGGATGCTTCCAGATCGTGAAAAGCATTCCCGTCGTAATAAAGATCAAGGGTAAACCTTTCGAGATGGCCGCCGGTGATCACTACCGTTTCAGGGCCCATCTCTTTCAGCCTCAGGGCAGCCTCTTTCATATCCTTTTCGCCTTCTATGTTCAGCCCCGTGAAAACAGAAGCCTCGTAAATGTTCGGGGTAATTACCCTTGCCAAAGGGAAAAACTCATCCCGTATCATGTCGAGGGTCCTGTCTTCAACCAGGCTTGTTCCCGAGGATGATACGGTCACCGGGTCAACAACGAGATTTGCAAGGGAATACTGCCTTATCATCTCAGCAATCACCCCCACCGCCCATTCGCTATAGACCATGCCCGTTTTCAGGGCATCCGGCCTTATGTCCCCCAAAAGCTCATCCATCTGAACCAGAAAAAAGTCCCGATCCACAGGGGATATCCTTTCAATCCCGGAAGTGTTCTGTGCAGTGAGGGCAGCGGGAATGGACAACCCGTGCACGCCAAAGGCCCTGAATACTTTCAGGTCTGCCTGAAGCCCTGCGCCGCCGGTGGGGTCAGAACCTGCAATGGTCAAAGCTGATTTCATGCCATATTATACCGCCACCCGGCATTTTCTTGCTATCGCCCTGGAACACCGCTGGTCGGATATCAGGGAAGATGGAGCCTGACCACCCGTCCCTTTTCCCCCGGCGGCCCGACATCGTTGTTATCCAGCATCAGCCTGATGCCTCCTGCATTACCCACCTTGAGATCAAACCCGTTCTCAGACGTCCATTTCCTTGTTTCCCCCGGTCTCAGGAGCACCTCCTCCGATATCCCCTCCGCTGTCTCGACGGAAAGCCATGTGGTCTCTGTGGCAGTCACATCGAGAACGTGCTGCTGCGGTGACTCCGGAGGTACGCCCTCCTGAGGGACGGAGACCGGTGAGAGGACGGGGGCCGCAGGCTTTTTTTGCGGATACATAAAAACAACGAGGGTCAAAACGATAACCATGACCAGTGAGGCGAACAGCACTATTTTTGGCAATAGTGGATTTTTTGTGCGGGGTGGCTCGGACTGCACCTCGGCAGAATCTTTTCTTCCCAGTTCAGCGTAGTCGTCGAGAAGGGGGAGAGGGTCGAGGTTGAGGAGTTTCGCGTAGCCTCTTATGTAGGCCTTTACATAAACATCGGGGGGGAGCCTTTTGAGGTCCTCATTTTCCAGTGCCTTGAGATATTCGCATTGAAACCTGAGAGCATGGGCAACCTCCCGGAGGTCAAGTCCCGCCTCTTCACGTTTATTCTTTAGTATCTCTCCCAGCAATTTGGATATCCGGATGATTTATAAAAATATAGCATAAAGAGAGCGGAAAAGGGATATGATTTTCTGCCAGCCTCCTCAGTGTGCCTGTCCGGGCTTATGGTATCATAAGCTAAGGTGAAGAGAGTAGCGGTGACAGGTATAGGCGCAGTCACTCCATTGGGTAATTCCTTCAGCTCCACGTGGAAAGCTGCAAAGGACGGGGTGTCCGGCATTGGAGGGATAACACGGTTTGATGCGTCCCATTTTCCGTGGAACGTTGCGGGAGAGCTGAAGGGTTTCGATGCAGAGGGGTGCCTTTCTCCGAAAGAGATAAGGAGACTCGATCCGTTCGTGCATTATGCTGTTGCTGCTGCCTTCATGGCGGCAGAGGACGCAGGGCTTGTTCCATATTCGTCACGCGTCACGCGTTACGCGTTACCCGATTCTGCCGGTGTGATCATCGGTTCGAGCAGAGGGGGCATCAGCACCATCGAGAAAGCTTTGATTAAGAGTGCGAGCAGCGCATCTTATGACTCGTCACTCGTCACCCATCGCATTCATCGACTGTCTCCCTATCTCATGCCGGCAACCACCGTCAATATGGCCGCCTCCTATGTGGCCCAGAAACTCGGCATCAGAGGATATTGTCTCGGACTCTCCAATGCATGTGCCTCTGGAAGCAATGCCATTGGAGAAGCGTTTAGACTGATCAAAGCCGGTCATTCACCGTTAATGATCGCCGGCGGCACAGAGACGCCCATATGCAGGGTATGCTTAGAGGGGTATGGATCTTCCGGCGCATTGTCGACCGGCAGGGGGCCTTCTGAGAGCGCGCCTGATTCATCAAAGCCATTTGATAAAGAGCGGGACGGGTTTGTGCTTTCGGAGGGAGCGTGCGTCTTAGTCCTTGAGGATTACGAGAGTGCCATTGGAAGGGGCGCGAACATATATGGCGAAATACTGGGCTATGGAAATTGCGCTGATGCTTTCCATATGACAAAGCCGGATCCCCTGGGTGAAGCCAGGGCCATAGCGCTGGCGATGAGAGAGGCAGGGATAAGGGCGGATGATATCGATTACATCAACACTCATGGGACAGGCACCAAACTCGGAGATCAGGCTGAAGCTCAGGCAATAATAAAAGTTTTTGGGGAGAAGGCTTCGAAGATCCCTGCCACCGCCTTGAAATCCATGACCGGCCACATGCTCGCTGCATCAGGGGCCCTGGAGATTGCATCCACACTCGTGTCAATGAAAGAAGGTATCATACCGCCAACGATTAATCTCACCGAAAAAGATCCCGAGTGTGATATCAATGTCATTACAGAGAAAAGGGAAGCCAACATAGAAATCGCCCTCTCAAATTCCTTCGGCTTCGGAGGGGTGAATGCGGTGATCGCCTTAAAAAAAGTCTAAAAACTCTTGCGGAAACTGTCGGTCAGTCCTTTATCCAATCTCGAGCTGCTTTCTGAAAGCCGTACAAGTGTTATGCTTTAGAAAATGAAGATGATCAGCGGGAAGCATTAATCAACTA
>JAMCQB010000137.1 GCA_023382175.1 Nitrospirota bacterium
CGGAGAAAGGCGCTTTCGCACATGAGAAGTATCGCCAAGCGGCCGAATCATGTGAAGAAATTCTTCAAACATCCAAAGGTCTCCTATGCAGCATAACTTTCATGTTTTTAGTTGCCGGAGTAATAATAAGCCAGCTCCGCTCTGTAATATGGATGGCACAAAGAACTTTAACCCAAAATATGAAATGGCGGCTAAAATGGCGCTTATCCACCATGGCGCCATCATCAAAGTTTCGATAATGCTGTTTTCATTCCTTCTTGGCATAAACTATACCCTCCACTTGATGTTTGATTATTAAGTTGCCCTGTTTAGCTCCCTCTTTGCCCTTGTCGCTTCAATTTCAAGTTTTCGCACGAAAAGGCTAATCAGAGTTAGAATTAAAGCTTTATAAACTTCCAAGAAAATGGAGCCGAGCATGTCTGCTTCAGACATAATTTTATGCGAGAAATAATTTCTTGTCAGATGTGCAACTAATAAATGATATCCACAAAGCCCATTTGAGGAGTTTCTTCCCCGCCATTTCAATATTTCTTTAAAATTATGCCTAAAATCCTCCAAGCTTTTCGCATCAGTGATCTTTTCTCCGACAGCTTTTCGTATAGCCTCGTAGTCTTCAAATGCGATCTCAAGAATTTTTCCTAGCATTGTTCGGTCATACCATTCTTGCCCAATTGATTCAATCGAAACAGCAAAGGATCTGAGGTGTGCCCAAATTGAGCCTTCCCAGTGAGGGCCGCGATCAAACCACTGTTTCTCTATTTCATGGATATGTGATAGGAGCAACATGTGCCCACTTTCAACGATGTTGGCTATGAGATCATCTTTAATCCTTTCATTTATTTTGGTGCCGCATTTTAACGTCTGGTTAAATTCCTTGATATAAATATCCAAGACGTGGGCTGCTTTCTTCCTTGCTTGCGCAAACTCATCTGGGAAAATCCGCTCTAACTCTCCCGGATAGATAAAGGTGTCTTCCTCTCTGCACAGTTGCCTATATCCTCTAAATCGACCGTCGTAGTCATGACAGATTCCTTCAAACGATTTATGTGACGCATCTATCATTATGTTTAGAGTGCTTGTCAAATAGGACTTCACTTCCTTAGAAAGTCTTATCATCTCTTTCTCTAAATAGTCGTTGTACAACTCGACTAATTTCCTCACGAATTCAATCCAGAACGCATGGGGATGTCTTTCGTATTCTTGCCTTGCGGCTTCTATTGTCCGTGCCCTTAACTGTTCATTCAACGACCCCTCTATGACAGATTGCTTGAGACCAAAAGTTATATCATGCCATATCAGAGACTCCAGCATTCTGAAATTTGAGACTGTCTGAAAGGTTTCAAAATATTTGAAGAGTTTTGTGGGATATATATCCTTCCCCAATATGCCCCAACCTTTTTTTTGGCGAACAACATAATTCTCTTCTATAGTGTGCATGAAATTCAATTCTTCCATTACAACAATCTGCCAGGGCATATAGTAATGCTCAGCAACGTCTTCCTTTACGGGGTCACCGCCAATCTTGCCTGCGACAATTTGATATTCTTCCCAAGGTCGAAAGTCAGCTATTGAGGGTTTACACAAAAATTGATTCTTGCTTTCATAAGCATGATCTAACGGGTGCCCATTCTTTAATGCTTCTTTGAAATGAGATAATGGGGGGGCGCAGTATGCGGATAGCGCGTTTTCAAGTTCAGTTATTTGCCGCCACTTATCTTCTTTATCGAAAGGAATATTAGGATCATATGGGCGCTTGTGGTTATGCTCAAACAATGCACATACGTATTCGTCGGGTGCTACAAGGCGATAAATAGGATACAACAAGCCAGTTTTTTCGTACGCTTCTAATGCATCTAATGATGCATCTACGTTGTGAGCTTTACAATGCTCGATGAACTCCTTGGCAGTGAGATATTTCTTGCTTTTACTAAACTTTGATTTTGACATCCATTACAATTCCTATCTACGCTCTAATACTTTTTTCTCTTCCTTCGTCACCCCGTACAACCCATAAACAATCTCATCTATCTTCTCATCTGTTATTGCAATCTCCCGTTCGATCTTTTCACGTTCGGCGGAAGGCAGGAGGGAGTTTTTCTTTTTGTGCAGGTCGAGCATGCGGTCAACGAGGGAGACGAGCTTGTCGTGAATAGCTTCTTCAGAGGGATTGTTGAAGTCAATGGTGCGAATGGGAAGCTGTGCAAGGAATTGTCGGTTGGCCGACAGCCACCCGCCACGAAAAGGTAAACTGACAAACGGAAAATACCACTGCAGTAATCTCGAGTTTAAGAGAGCAAGAAGATACTTATAATCAAGATGTCTGTACTCAGTTCTCAAAGTCATGCCGCCGACATCAACATTGTCCAGGTAGTGGTCTCCGCTTATATCATATGCGGCGTAGAGTTTATCGACAAGCCGAGGCACGCAAAGCTTAATTTGACCTTGAATCCCAATATTCTGGCTTCGACCAAAACGATACCAATTATTATCTTTGAACTTGCCTCGCTCCCGCTCTTCCAATCGTTTCTTATTCTCTTTCAGGTAGGCTGCTGTCTTAGGATAATCTTCTGATAACAACTTGAAGTCAATCAGCGTTGCCGAGGTATCTTCAACTTCATAAGGGAAAAGGATATACTGGCGGGTCGGCAAAGGAGAATAACGGCTGACATCAGTACCGCTCACAAGAGGGAATACCAAGCCCTTTTCAAATATCCATTCCGCATCTATCGATTTTGATTTGAGGCGAAGTGTTCTCGGTGCATCTTCAATCAAGTCCATGATGAATACGTCATCGGCACTTGTTTGTAAACCAACGAAGATGTCGGCAATATCTCCTAATTTCAGTGTGGTCTTATTGAGCTTCTTGAACAGAGTTGAGCCTTCGCCCACTGTGAAATTCCACTCCGTTTCTTTTACCTCTGAGGATGGGATATTACCCTTGATCCCTTGGCCCGTTGTACGCCATGCAGGGACGTCATCGACTTTTATGAAATCTATCTGCTTGCACGGCGCTTTATCCAAGAAGAGAAGACACGTATAAGTTGTTGCCCCTTCGAATATCTGTTGATGACCGAAATGGACAATCTCAGAGAGATGTTTACCCGTGGAAATAATGCCTCTAAGCGGTTCTCCATACTGGGACTGGAAAAACTTGTGCGGCAAGATGAAACCTAAACGGCCTTTCTGGTTTAGAAGGCTCAACCCTTTTTCGACGAAGACAACATAAATATCGTAGTTACCTTTGCTGGCGGACGCATAATGTTTCTTATAGAATTTAACTTCAACTGGCGCCCATTCTTTCATCGCCTGAATTCTTACATATGGTGGATTCCCGATCACGACATCGAACCCCCCTTGTGTTCCCCCCTTGGCAAGGGGGGATTGAGAGGGGTTCATTATCTCGCCGAAGCCGGTTGATTTTGAATTCCAATCAAAGGGATTGATGCGGGCTTTTGTGTCGTCAGAGATTGCTTCGCCTTCGGCTCGCAATGACGAAAAGAGAGAAGAATCCAGGATGTCATATCCAATCAAACTATTCCCGCATTTGATGTTGTTGGACAAAGGGGGAAGGAGGTGCTGTTTCTTCGGCAGTAACCCTCTCTCACCTTCAAGGGCTTTGAGGTAGAGACTCATCATCGTGATCTCAACAGCCTGCGGGTCTATATCAACGCCGAAGATGTTGTTGCGGAGAATCTTTGCCTTTGTGCGCAAGGGGAGCGATAAATCCTCCGGCCCCACTTTATGGTAAAAGTCAAAGAATTGTGTCTGCGCCTCTTTCGGATGCTTCCTGTAGTATTCGAGGTGATAATCAATAAGATATTGATATGCGCCAAGTAAGAACGAGCCGGAGCCGCAGGCGGGGTCGAGGATTCGTATCTTCTCTATCTGCCTCGGCGTCTTTCCCTCAATGAGCTTGCCGACGGTGTTTTTTACGATGTAATCAACGATGTATTTTGGCGTGTAATAAACCCCGCCCGCCTTTCTGACTTCAGGCTTTTCCTCGACCTTTATCCTTTGAGGCGTAACCCGTATGGTGCTTCCGAGATAGCGCTCATAAATGCTTCCGAGAAGTTCAACCCCGATGGCATCGAAGCGGTATCTGCTTTTCGGGAAATAGAGGTTCTCAATGATCTCAGCCAGAAGGCCGGAATCAACCTCCGCCGCTTCACAGGCATGGGGTTTGAAGATATCTCCATTAAGGTCATCATTTACCTCATGGAAGAGGTCTTTCAAATGAGACATTATGGACTTTCTCTTGCCTTCTTCCCTCCACTGGGCAACGATCTCCCACAGCTCGCGGTCGGGCCTGATCCGCCTGTCCTCTGCAATGCGGATAAAGATGATCCTGTCGAGGAGCTTCTGAACTACGTCGTTCAGGAGCTTTACATCGAAGTCAGGATTCCTTTTATGAATATCCTTGGCAAGTTCTGTCCTCCAGATTGTGAGGTCTTCGAGGAAGGACTTATCAGGCGGGATTCTGAGCCTCTTGCTCTTTGTATCTTTAGGCAACAAGGCGTCTAATGAACCCTGCTCGACTCTTTCCTTTGAAAGCTCCCACAGTTTTTCTATGCCATCGAGATAGTCTGTGTATTTGAGATCAAGAATAAGACCTTCATCCGGGAACCTGGGATTTGGTTTTAATGACGCGTCATAAAGCCTGAACTCTTCAAAATCTGTGAGGACTACGAAATAGACCTCTTTGGTTGACCACGCATAGGTTTTTGCCTGCAGAATGTGGTTGACATCGTCAAGGGCGACGGAGGGAGCTTTTGCCTCGACAAAAAACTTTGTTGCGCCGTTTATCCTGAAATTATAATCCGGCCTTCCCGTGGTTTCCGGCGAGAGTTCGACAATGACGTCCCGGGCATGGGGAGGTTGTTGCGCCTTGTTTTCCATGTCCCAGCCAAGGGCTTTGAAAAAGGGGTTAAGAAAATCTATTCTTACCTGAGCCTCGGGATAGCCTTTTGAGCGATAGTGGGTTTTGTCCTTTTTGAATTTTGTGACGAGGGTTTGGAGCCTCTCTTTGAAGGATATGATATCAGCCATGGGTGCCGACATGGCATATTATAGCAAAAGAATTAGTTTATGAGCGCAATTTACAAATGAGCGTCTGATGCGGCATTATTATACCCATGGAAGTTGTCCGTCTGAACCGTACGTCGAGGATAGCGGCAGGTCATCTCTGGGTATTTTCGAACGAGATAGCAGGGAGTCCAAAGGGGTTTGAACCGGGGTCCCTTGTAGAGCTGAGGGACAGAAAGGATGCCTTTATCGGCATCGGCTATATCAATCCCCACTCCCTCATCGCCGTCAGGATTCTCACCCGGCAGAAGGAGGACATCGATTCTCATTTTTTCAAAAGAAGGATCCTCGACTCCCTGGAATACAGAAAGCGCTTTCCGGAAGACATGAACTCCTGCAGAGTGGTATTCAGCGAGGGAGATTTCCTCCCCGGCCTCATCGTGGACAAGTACGATGACTGCCTTTCTGTCCAGATTCTTACCATGGGGATGGAGGTCTGGTCTCAGACCATCATCGAAGTCCTGGACGAAATTTTTGCTCCTTCGGTGATCGTCCTTCGCAATGACAGTTCATCACGCCTCTTTGAGGGTCTGAAGCGGGAGAAGCGCGTGGTCAAAGGAACACTGGATAAACTTCCAGTGGTGAGGGAAGTTTCCCTTCTCTTCGAAATAGATCCTCTGTCAGGGCAGAAGACCGGGTTCTTTCTCGACCAGAGGGAGAACAGAGTTGCTTTCAGCCATCTTGTGAAAGGGGGGAAAGGGCTTGACCTCTTCTGTTACGCCGGCGCGTGGAGTCTCCATCTTGCACAGAAAGGCGCAGAGGTGACCGGCATTGATGAATCTGAAAACGCAATCGTGCAGGCTCAGAGGAACGCCGAAGTCAACGGTCTTTTGGAGCGATGCGTCTTTAAGAAGGCAGATGTTTTTGGGTTTCTGAAAGAAGAGGTGTCCGGCGGAAAGGTTTATGACTTTGTCGTCCTTGACCCCCCTGCCTTTGTGAAGTCCAGAACAAGGGTGAAGGAGGCCCTGCGGGGTTACAGGGAGATAAATGCCAGTGCCATGAGGCTGCTTAAAAGAGGAGGGTTCCTCGCCACATCCTCCTGTTCCCACCATATCGACAGGGAAACGTTTATGGAGATGTTAAGGTCTGCTGCGCGGGATGCGGGCAGGCAGGTGAGGGTTATAGAGATGCGCTCCCAGGCAAAGGACCATCCCATCCTCCTCTCCATGCCGGAGACTGAATATCTCAAGTGTGCGTTTCTGGAAATAAGCTGATCTGTTTCTTTCGGGGGAATTTTAGGTCAATTTATGGGGAGAGTCAAGAAGAATTCCACGAGCATCTTCTTAAATTCCTGGAAAATAAAAAGGGAAATATTTTAGCTGCAAAATTATGCGGCATGAGACATAAATTACAGCGTTAACTTTTGGAATAACTCCGTAATCACGGTATTGGACACAACGATGCCTTCCCGTGTCAGCCTGAGGTATCCTCCGGAAGATTCGAGAAGCCTTTTGGCGATCAGTTCCCGCGCTGCCGGTTCGAGGTCGATCCCCAGATCCTCCCTGCATCCCCTGATGTTCAGCCCTTCCGTTCTTCTCAGGCCGAGAAGAATAGACTCTCTTATGGCTTCCTCACAGGAAATCTCCACACTCTCATCAATAGCAAGGCTGTCTGTTTTCACAATCTCTATGTATCTCTTGACATCATCGGTATTCCTCATCCTCCTGTCACCAATAAAGCTGTGGGCTCCTGCGCCGAGACCAATATACTGTCCCCTGTTCCAGTAATTCAGGTTATGCCTGCATTCGAAGCCAGGTTTCCCGAAATTTGATATTTCATAGTGCCTGTATCCGGATTCTCCAAATCTGTCAATTGCGTGGTAGTACATTTCGAGAATGACCTCTTCCGGAGGTTTCTCAAGTTCTCCCCTGCTCATCGCTTCATATAACGGGGTACCCTTCTCAGGGGTGAGTTCATATGCCGAGATATGCTCAGGGGATAGCTCCACTGCCATCTCCACATTATGCCTCCATCCATCCATTGTCTGTCCTGGTATGCCATACATAAGGTCGATGGATACATTCCCGACATCTGCATATCTCACCGCTGCTATGGTCTTTATCACGTCCTCAAAGCTGTGTATCCTGCCGAGGAGCTTTAATTCATAGTCATTAAAGGACTGAACACCGACACTGAATCTGTTTACCCCTGCATCCGAGAGGGCGCGGGCTTTCTTTTGATCAATGGTCCCGGGGTTCGCCTCTATAGTGATTTCAACATCAGGAGATAACGCAAAGGAGTCTTTTATCTTCTTTATTAATCGTATGAGCGACAGGGTGGGAACCGTTGTCGGTGTGCCGCCGCCTATATAGACTGTCTTGAGTTCGCCCGCCGCCTCTTTCCTGAGGTCCAGTTCCTGAACCACTGTGGTGATATATCCCAGGGCAAGGCCCTCGTCGTATGGTATGGAGAAGAAGTCGCAGTAGATGCATTTCCTTGCGCAGAAGGGGATGTGGATGTAGAGATATTGGATCAAACTTGTTTACTTCCTTTAGATATTATATACTTCGATGATGCCAAAGAGCGAATTCGAGAAACTCGTGGATATCATGGCCGCACTGCGCGGGGAAAAGGGCTGCCCGTGGGACAGGGAACAGACGAGGGAATCCCTCAAACCCTTTCTCGTGGAAGAGACCTATGAAGTTCTGGAGGCCATAGATGAAGGGAACCCTGAAAAGATTAAGGAAGAACTGGGTGACCTCCTTTTCCAGATCATCTTCCATTGCCAGGTAGCCAGGGAACGGAAGGAGTTTGACATCAACGACGTGATCAGCAAGATCACGGAAAAGATGATCGGACGGCATCCCCATGTATTCGGGGAAGCGACCTATGAAACCTCCGAGGAGGTGCTTAAACAGTGGGAAGAAAGAAAGAAGGAAGAAGGGAAGAGCAGGGAATCCATACTTGAAGGCATTCCCAGGGAACTTCCTTCTCTTTTGAGGGCGCACCGCATCCAGGCAAGGGCCTCGCGGGTGGGGTTTGACTGGAAACAGGTGGAAGATGTGGTCGAAAAACTGGATGAGGAGCTGAAGGAATTCAGGGAAGCCCTGGAACGAAAGGATCAGAAAGAGATCGAGGATGAACTGGGGGACGTTTTTTTTGTCCTCGTGAACATCTCCCGGTTTGTGGGAGTGAACCCAGAGGACGCTCTGCGGAAGACCATCAGCAAATTCATTTCCCGGTTCCGTTATATAGAGATGAAGTCTGCGGAAGCAGGAAAAAGTCTTTCCGGGATGTCCCTTGAGGAGATGGATGCCCTGTGGGATGAGGCGAAGGGGAAAGAGAAGTAAGCGTTGTGGCCACGGAGCGTTGCGCGAGGGACGTGATCCCCGGGGAGGCGGACTGCCTTCTGCTGAGGGAGGGCATATGACATGATCTCTGCCTGGTATGTCCCAAAGGTCCTTGACATTCATGAACGTGTCCAAGTAATGTAAGTGACCACTAACAATTATGAAGGCGCGCGGTACGAGAGACAGGATACTGGAGGCCGGCTTGAGAGCCTTTTCGGAGAAGGGCTATCTCGGGGCAACGACAAAGGAGATAGCCGTCAAGGCCGGCGTTGCAGAGCTCACCCTTTTCAGACATTTTTCTTCCAAGGAAAAGCTCTTTGAAGAGGTGATCAAGAATTATTCATTCCTGCCTGCGCTGAAGGGACTTCTCCCGGAGATTGCAGAGATGACGTACAAGGATGCCTTAACAATAATCGCAGGAAGATTCCTCGAAACCCTCACCGCAAGGAAAGACATGATACAGATAATGCATTCGGAAATGCACCGGTACCCCCGTAAGATACATAAAGTCTATCATGGCTTCATTGACGGGATAATCAGGACTCTTGCATCATACTTCACTGCGATGCAGAAAAAGAAGGTACTGAAAGAATTTGATGCAGAGTCAGGGGCACGGGCTTTTCTCGGGATGTTTTTTTCTTATTTTCATGTTCAGGAGCTCATGATGGGGAAACGGTACAGGTCCGTTGATACTGACAGGACGGTGAGAGAATTCGTCAAAATATTCATTGAGGGGACAGCGAAATGAAAAGAAGACAGATCATTTTCATAGGGGTATGCACGATGGTCGTGTTCTTTTCCGGACACGTGAGGAGCGCCCGTGCTGAAGTGCTCACCCTCTCCCAGGGGTTGCAGCGTGTTGCGGAGAACAACAGGGTCATAAAGATAACGCAGCAGCAGGAGAGGATATCGGAGGCGGATACGCTTGTTGCGAAATCGGCCCTGCTCCCGAGTGTAAACGCATCGGCGAGCCAGACGTTTCTTTCTCGTCAGCCCACTGCCATATTCGGACCGCAGACTGTCCCCACTGCTGAGAAGAGTTTTGCTTCTTATAGTCTCGGCATCCAGCAACTGCTCTATGATTTTGAGGGGAGCGTGTCCCGGTACAAGGCGAGTAAGGCAACTCTTGAGACCAAGAGACTGGACACCCAACGTATCAGGAATCTGGTCTCACTGGATTTTTCTCTTGCCTACTTTGATCTCCTCGAAGCCGAAAAACTGGCGCTGGTAGCTCAGAAAGAGGTCGAAAGTGTTTCTTCGCATCTCCGGGATGCGAAGACCCTCTATGAAAACGGCGTGATCACCAAGAATGACCTGTTGCAGGCGGAAGTGAGGCTTTCAGATGCACGGCAGAAGCTCCTGAATGCAAAGAACCTCAGGGCGATCAATGCGTCGCGCGTGAACACCGTACTTTCTCAACCGTTGAGTAACGAGATCCATGTCCTGGATATTCAGGAATCTCCCTCTGATTACTTGTTCCCCGACAGGGAAAAGGCATGGGAAACGGCGCTCCGGGAAAGACCGGAAATGAGGATCGTTGATGAGACCATGAGGTCCCTGAACCTGGAAGAGAAATCCAGGAAAGCCGAATTGTATCCCCGGTTTTTTGCGGGCGCTTCTTACGACTACACGGAGAACAGGTATCAGCTCCATCAGGGGAACGCGGCGCTGGTCCTTGGAATGAGCATGAACTTTTTCAGTGGAGGAAGCACGAAGGCTGAGGTGGCAAAAACAGAATACCGGAAGGTCCAGTTGCAGGAACAGCGGGCAAGACTGGGGGATGAGATCAGGCTGGAGGTCGAGAAGAACATCCTGGACCTGAAGAATGCACTGGAGAGGCTGAGGGTGACCAAGGACGCGGTGGGACAGGCAGAGGAGAACCTCAGGATCAACAGGGTGCGGTACGAAGAAGGGGTCGGCACTGCCACTGAGGTGCTTGATGCGGTTACTCTCCTCACCGTGGCCGAAACGAATTATTACCGGTCCCTCTATGACCTGCGGAGGGCCGAATCGGCGACATTGTATTCCATGGGAAAAGATCTATCGGAGGTGTATAAATAGTAACGCCCCCCCTTTGATCCCCCCTCTTAAATTAAGAGGAGGGGAGGGGGAGTTACAGTGAGGATGATATGGATGAAATAAAACAGCCCGAAGCCAAACAGTCGAACAACCACAGAAGAAATGTCATTGCTTTAGGTGTCTTTGTGGTTATCGCGGTGATAGGGGCCATTGCCGTCTTTTTTTACATACAGTACAAGAACACTCATATCGCGACGGATGATGCCTTTGTGGAAGGCCGCATCCACGTCATTGCGTCAAAGGTCTACGGTACAGTGAAGGCGGTGTATGTGAATGACAATCAGCCCGTGAAGAGGGGGGACCTTCTCCTCAATATAGACCCTGTGGACTACGATGTGAAGATGAATGAGGCCTCTTCAAGGGTGAACGCAGAGACGGCAAAGATTGTGGAGATTAACGCCCGCGTGGAAGCTGCAAAGAAGCAGGTCTTAGAGGCGAAGGCAGCGGTGGAAACGGCAAGGGCGAACCTTGATCTTCAGGAAGCAAACCTCAGGCAGGCCGAGATCGATATAAAAAGGGCAGAGAACCTCTACCGGAACGATGCCCTTTCCAGGGAGAGATACGAAAAAACCATGACCGGGCACAAGGTTGTCCTCGCACAGGTGAAAGCCGCCGGTGAGCAGCTGAAGCAGGCCGAGGCAGCCCTGGAGACGCAGAAGGCGTTCGTCAGGCAGGCAGAAGCGGCAAGAACAGCCCAGCGCTCATCTGTGGCGGAGAAGCAGGCGGTGCTGAAGACCGCAGAGCTCAATTACGGATACACGAAGCTCTATGCCCCCTCGGACGGGTATGTGACCAAGAAGTCCGTTGAGGTAGGCAACCAGATACAGGCGGGTCAGGCATTGATGGCGGTGGTCCCCCTGGACGATGTGTGGCTGATAGCAAACTACAAGGAGACCCAGCTGGAGAAGGTAAAGGCGGGCCAGAAGGTGGAAATAAAGGTGGACTCATACCCTGGAAAGAAGTTCCGTGGGAAGGTGGACAGCATTATGGCAGGCACGGGCTCTACGTTCTCCCTCTTCCCCCCTGAAAATGCCACGGGCAACTACGTGAAGGTGGTGCAGAGGGTGCCGGTCAAGATTCTCCTTGAGAAGGGGACAGATCCTGACCATGTCCTGAGGGTCGGGATGTCCGTGGTCCCGACGATACTCGTGGAGAAATGAAGAAGAGAAGAATGTTGTTTTGGAAGTGACCGTTGTTATGATTCTTCAAGATGGCAGATGTGCGGCCTTAGGCGCATAGATACGTAATACTTGTCATTCCCGGCAAGCGGGAATGACAATGAGACGCCATTTTCATTGGCGGAGACTACAGGAGCTGTTTCCAAGTATCGTTTACGGTTTTCCTTATGAACAAATGGCTTGTTGCATTAACGGTGATGCTGCCGACGCTTATCGAGATCATCGACATATCAGTGGTGAATGTCGCTCTCGATCACATACGGGGCAGCCTGTCGGCAGGGATTGATGAATCCACCTGGGCGATCACCTCCTATCTTGTCTCCAACGCCATTATCATCCCCATGACAGGATGGCTCAGCAGACTCTTCGGGAGGAAACGATATATGATCTTTTCCATATCCCTCTTCACCTTCAGTTCATTGCTCTGCGGTTCTGCCTGGAATCTTCAAAGTCTCATTGTATTCAGGATCCTTCAGGGTATCGGAGGCGGGGCGCTTCAGCCCATATCGCAATCCATACTCCTTGAGACATTTCCGCCCAAGCAACATGGCATGGCCATGGCGATATTCGGTGTCGGCATCATGTTCGGTCCCATCGTCGGTCCCCTCCTCGGAGGCTGGATTACCGACAACTGGTCATGGCACTGGATTTTTTTCATAAACATCCCCATAGGGATCGTCTCGATCCTCATGTGCCTGTTCTTCATCGTTGATCCGCCCTATATGAAACGGATGAAGATGAAGATCGATTACTGGGGGCTCGCCTTTCTTGCCATCGGACTGGGATGCCTCCAGATCGTCCTGGACAAGGGAGAAAGGGAAGACTGGTTTTCTTCAGGCTTTATCACCTGGCTCACCGCCATCTCTGCATTGTCCCTTATCCTCTTTGTGATCGTGGAGTTCTTTGCCGAGCATCCCATCGTGAATATGAAGACCTTCAAGAACCGCACGTTCACCACAGGGAATCTCGTGATGTTCTTTGCCTTTTTCAACCTCTTCGGCAGTATCGTCCTCCTCCCGATCTATCTCCAGACCCTCATGGGATATACCGCGACCCTTGCGGGCATGGTCCTCGGCCCCGGAGGGGTTGCGACCCTTGTCGCCATGCCCATAGCAGGGAGGCTCGTGACGAAGGTGAATCCGAAGGGGTTGCTTGCCTTCGGGATAATCGTGGCTGCGTATTCAACGTTTCTCATGTCGAAGTTCAATCTTCTCGCTGATTTCGATACGGTTATCTGGCCGAGGGTGGTCCTTGGCGTTGGCATGGGGTTCCTTTTTATTCCTCTCACTACCCTGACCATGGCAGAGATAAAAAAGGAGGATATGGGAAATGCCTCGGCCATCTACAATCTCCTGAGGAACCTGGGAGGCAGCTTCGGGGTTGCCTTTGTTACGACCATGCTGGCAAGGAGAGCACAGTTCCACCAGAACCACCTTGTGGATCATCTCTCCCTTTTTGATACGAACTACCAGGTGCTGGCAAGCCAGACGTCCCACATCCTCCAGTACAAGGGATTGAGTCCTGGAGTTGCAGACCAGGGAAGTCTGGGAATGATCTATGGCAGGCTTCTCAGAGAGGCTTCCATGATATCATTCAATGACGCGTTCCATCTCCTGAGCGTTTTAATGATACTGGTGCTGCCCCTGGTGCTGATAATGAGAAGATCAAAGGCCGGGGGTCCAATGCCGCCCGGTGCACATTGAAATGGGTGAGAAACCGCTATGCCGAATATCATAAGAGACGCGCTCTATGCATTCATTCCCTTGTTCGTGGCGATAGACATCTTTGCAGTTATCCCCATATTCGTGTCCATGACCGAAGGAATGCCGGGCAGGAAAAAACTTGCTGTGGAGCGCGAATCCGTCATCACTGCCCTGGCGGTGGGCCTTACCTTCATTGCTGTGGGAGAGGGCATATTCAAGATTCTCAGTATCACTGAAAATGATTTCAAGATCGCAGGCGGTCTTATCCTCCTCATATTTGCGATTCTCGATCTCATGGGCTATACAAAAGTACGGGAACAGGCAGGGAAGCTTGGTGTTGTTCCCCTGGGAGTCCCTCTTATTGTGGGACCGGCAGTGCTCACTACGATCCTTGTGCTGGTGGATCACTATGGCGTTGTTCCCACCATCATCTCCTTCATTGTAAACCTCATTATCGTCTGGCTTTCGTTCAGAGCTTCATCAAGGATTCTGGCCTTTTTTGGCAGAGGGGGCATTATGGCCGTTTCAAAGATCATGGCCCTCCTCCTCGCATCCATTGCAATCATGCTCATACGCGTAGGGGTGCAAAATATCGTGGCAAGATAAAGGATAGAATCTGAGCAGGCATGTCAGGTGAAAAAGTCCTGAGCAACGCCCTTTCGCCCCAGCGAATCCGTCGAGGCGGAGAAGTATTGGCTAACCACTCTTAAGAATCTCACGTGACAGACGATTTTAATCGTCTGTCCGGATCAGCTTACATGTTCATAGTGCTCCCTTTGGAAGAAGAAGCTGTGATTGTCCGGTCTTCCTGTAACAGCAAAATGATAATGTCCGGCCTTGACATAATGTCCGGGCTTCCTTGACTTTTATGGGATTGCTGGTTTATAAACAATAGAGCGCGGGCGTAACTCAGTGGTAGAGTGTCAGCTTCCCAAGCTGAAGGTCGCGGGTTCGAATCCCGTCGCCCGCTCCATTTCTCAAGCCAATCTACTGGGCATTCAAGGTTGCGATAATGTCGCGATTGTTGGGCGATGTGTGTCAGTCCTGAATAAGCATTCTCTTCAGCCGCTCGCATAGGCAACATACGCTTAACCAAATGTCTGCTGAAGGACCTTGAGCAGTCGGCGCGGAGGCTGTCAACTTAACCAGAAAAAATTACTGACTGCAAAGGTCTTGACATTTTGCCTACAAATATTTCTTAGACAAAAGCTTGGAAATGTCTTCAGCAGGCAAAGGTCGGCTGAATAAGAAACCCTGCATTTCGTCACATCCATGTTCACGCAAGAACAATAGTTGTTCTTGCGTTTCCACTCCCTCTGCTACAACCTTCAAATTCAAGGTGTGTGCAAGGGCGATAATCGCAGTTACTATCGATGCATCATTAGGGTTCGTAGTAATGTTCATAACGAACGACCTGTCAATCTTCAAGTAACTTACCGGGAGCCGTCTCAAATAACCTAACGATGAATGGCCAGTGCCAAAATCGTCAATAGAGATCTCAACTCCCATGGATTTCAATTTCCCTAAAATAGTGCTGGCGTCTTCAGGGTTTTTCATAATTGTGCTTTCCGTTATTTCCAGCTCCAGGCATTTCGGGTCAAGCCTGGCGTTGTCGAGAGCGCGGGTAATTGTCTGTATCAGATCTGGTTGATCGAACTGACGGGCGGACAGGTTTACCGCTACCTTCATAT
>JAMCQB010000157.1 GCA_023382175.1 Nitrospirota bacterium
ACGGTTTTTTTGGTCCCATCGTCTAGAGGCCTAGGACGTGGCCCTCTCAAGGCTAAAACACGGGTTCGATTCCCGTTGGGACCGCCAATCTTTTCAAGGGGTTACACGCTTTCGGCATACCTCTCCTCATCTGACCGTGAAGAAAACGTGAAATTGAGCCTTGAAGGCCCTTTGAAAAAGTTGCGCATGACTGAGCCGATGGAGGTTAGGAAGGGGCAAGCATTGCATGGAGAAGAAAAGACGTGAAGACGTTGCGGCAGTTTTCAAATAAGCCTGAATATATACCGGCGATTGCATCCTGGTATCTCGCTGATCTCGGCGAAGCACGTGGTAAACAGGAGCTTTTCACAAAGCAGTCTCCACAGCGGCTCAAGGTTCTAAAGGAGCATGCATTAATAGAAAGCGCCGTATCGTCAAACCGCATCGAGGGCGTGACCATTGATCAGGCGCGTGTTCGCACCATTGTGTTCGGCAAGGCGCATCTTCGCGACCGCGATGAGGAGGAAGTGCGAGGGTATCGCAACGCCCTCAAACTTATACATGAGCAGGCAGGAAAACTGCCGGTTTCGGAGGATACGATTCTAAGGCTGCACAAACTGGCAAAAGGCGATATCTGGGATGCCGGGAAATACAAGGAGAAGGACAGCGACATCATCGAAAAGTACCCTGACGGAACGTCTCGTGTACGATTCAAGACGGTCTCCCCTGCCAAGACTCCTAAGTACATGGCTGAACTGGTTGACCTTTGGAATCAATGCATCCGTGAACGATGGGTGCATCCGCTCGTTGCTTTGGCGTCCTTCAACCTCGATTTTCTCTGCATTCATCCCTTCCGTGACGGAAACGGCAGGGTTTCGAGGCTGCTCCTTCTGCTTCAGTGCTATCACCTTGGCTACGAGGCAGGCCGTTATATCAGCATTGAACGGATCATCGAACAAAGCAAGGATCGCTATTATGAGACCTTGGAACAAAGCTCGGAGGGCTGGCACGAGGGAAAACATGACCCGTGGCCTTATATAAACTACGTCCTTTATACACTCAAGACCGCTTATCATGAATTCGAGGAACGCGTGGGGCAATTGAAGTCGCCCAAAGGCGCGAAAACCGAACTCATTAAGGCGGCCATTGATTCGTTTACAGGCGAATTCTCCCTGTCCGATCTTGAGCGTGCATGCCCCGGTGTCAGCAGGGACATGATTCGCAGGGTGCTACGAGAACTTCAGGGTCTTAGAGAAGTGGAGTGCCTTGGCAGGGGACCGGGGGCGCTTTGGAGGAAAAGAGGTAATATCCCTAAAAGAGGGTAAAAAAAAGGGTAATATGGTGGGTGACTGCAAACAGACGAACAAAGGAACTAAACAAACAGCATTATCTCAAACGAAAAAACCAACAAACTCTTTATTCCAGGTTAATCGACGGATTTACCCGCTGATATAATGTTGAGATTTTCCTGGTTTATTGAGGAGAATTAGTGGGCTATGGCATCTGAAGACATTGCAAAACAACTGAAGGCAGCTCTTGAGGAGTGCGCTCGCCTGAGAGAAGAAAACAGAAGGCTCACGTCGCTTTTGGGCATCCCGGAAGAAAGGCCTAATGCCGCTGTAGCGGACAGCTTTTCCTCGGAAGATAAAGTTGCTATCTTTCGCAGTCTCTTCCGTGGGCGAGAAGACGTTTATCCTGCAAGATGGGAAGCGAGAACCGGTAAATCCGGTTACTCCCCTGCCTGTGCCAACGAATGGAAGCGACCTCTCTGCGTCAAACCAAGAGTCAAGTGTTTTGAATGCGAAAACCGAGAACTTCTTCCTGTGACAAATGATGTAATCCAAGACCATATGATGGGAAAGCATACCATTGGAGTCTACCCGCTTCTTCCTGATGAGACCTGCTGGTTTTTGGCCGTGGATTTCGACAAAGCCACATGGAAAGAAGACGCAGGGGCCTTTCTTAAGACCTGTGAGGATCTGAGTGTTCCGGCGGCGCTCGAACGCTCCCGCTCGGGCAACGGAGGGCATGTCTGGATCTTTTTCGATTCCCCCATCTCGGCAGCACTGGCCCGGAAACTCGGCTCGGCCATTCTTACCTATACGATGGAAAGGCATCCCCAGTTGGGTCTCGATTCCTACGACAGGTTCTTTCCGAGCCAGGATACCATGCCGAAGGGTGGTTTCGGCAGTCTTATCGCTCTTCCGCTGCAGCGTGGCCCAAGAGACAAAGGGCATGCCCTCTTTCTTGACAGAGACTTCAATCCTTATCCCGACCAATGGGTTTTTCTTTCCGGCATCAGGAAAATGCGAAAGGAAGAAGTTGACGCAATTGTACATGAGGCTCAGCGCAAAGGGAAAATCATCGGTGTCCGAATGAGTTTGACAGAAGAGGGAGATGAGGACCCATGGACACTGGCGCCATCGGGCAGAAAAATGGAAAAGACGATTGAGGGACCTTTCCCTGAGAAAGTCGGTATCGTTGTCGGAAACATGGTCTATATCGAAAAAGGGAGCCTACCTGCTGGCATGATAAACAAGCTTATCCGCTTGGCAGCCTTTCAGAACCCTGAGTTTTATAAGACCCAGGCCATGCGATTGTCGACTTATGACAAGCCGAGGATAATATCGTGTGCCGAGGACTTTGATAAACATATAGGGCTCCCTCGTGGTTCTTTAGATGAAGCGCTTGAACTTCTAAAGGTCCACGGCATCAAGGTCGATATCAGGGATGAGAAGTTTTCAGGAATACCGATTGAGGCAGGTTTCGTTGGTGAGCTTCGCTCTATGCAGAAGGAAGCTACATCTGAGATTTTGAAGCACGACATCGGGGTACTGAGCGCACCCACTGCATTCGGGAAGACCACGATAGGAGCCTATATTATTGCGGAGCGCAAAGTAAACACGCTCGTTCTGGTTCATCGAAGGCTTCTTATGGATCAGTGGTATGAGCGGCTGAAGACGTTTTTAAATACAGATTCTATTGGCAGGATAGGAGGCGGACGCGGCGACAGGACCGGCATTATTGATGTGGGCATGATTCAAAGCCTGAACCATAAGGGTGTGGTCAAAGACATCGTTGCCGAATATGGACAGGTCATAGTTGACGAGTGCCACCATGTTTCGGCCTTCAGTTTCGAACAGGTGCTGAGGCAGGTGAAAGCCAAATACGTTATAGGGCTTACGGCCACCCCCGTCAGGAAAGACGGCCATCACCCGATCATCATAATGCAATGCGGACCAATCCGTTCCCGCGTGGATGCCAGAAGGCAGGCCCATGAAAGGCCGTTTGAGCATGTAGTTATCCCACGGCATACAAGTTTCAGGATACATGAAGGGGTGGAGGATGGCATACAGCCGATCTATGCTGCTATGATGAGGGATAAACAAAGAAACGACCTTATATTTGATGACCTTCTCAACGCCCTTGAAGAGGGTTGCTCTCCGCTTCTTCTTACCGAGCGAACAGAACACATAGATGAGTTTGCCGAGCGGCTCAAAGGTTTTGCCAAGAATGTCATTGTGCTTAAGGGTGGAACAGGGAAAAGGGAACGCAAGGCTTTGACCGAACAGATTGCTTCTATCCCCGATGGAGAAGAAAGGGTGCTTATCGCTACAGGCAGGTATATAGGTGAGGGGTTTGATGATGCTCGTTTGGATACTCTCTTTTTGGCCATGCCGATTTCATGGCGTGGAACGCTTCAACAGTACGCCGGTCGCCTCCACCGCCTCCATGACAACAAGAAGGTCGTCCAGATTTACGATTATGTCGATGTCAATGTCCCCATGCTCACACGCATGTATGGGAAAAGACTTAAGGGGTATAAAGCCATTGGATATTCGATTCAGGATGTTGAGGAGGCTCACCGGACAGAAATATCATTTATGAACGTGAAGAAAACGTGAAAAAAATGTGTCAAAAACGGTAGAATTCTGTGGTACCATATCAAACCAAAGAGGCGGTTCAAATCCTTGACTGGCAAGGGTTTTACTGGTATTTTCAAACACTTGTATAGCCCTCATAAATCGCCCTCTCAAGGCTAAAACACGGGTTCGATTCCCGTTGGGACCGCCAACACGCTTGTCCGTTCCTCATTCTCTCCACTCCTTTTCTCCGTCACATCATCAAACAGTGGATGTGCACACCGGAAAAGAAATCCCCATCTGGAGAGAGATGCTTTTTGTGAAACGGATAGCGAGCGCATTCCCCGTCCGCCTCAGGCGGACCGTGGGGTGAGCGAGCGAATATAACAAAGAACAATTCATTACGTTAAGATACTCTGCGGTCTTGCCGCAGGGTTCTTCACTGATAGTTTAATTAATAAAACGATTGTTCTTTATTTGGCATCGTTCACAAAAAAGCATTATCTGTTGTTTTGAAAGGATCGTTCACAATAATGCATTATCTGTTCTTTATTGTAATTTTTTTGTTGACAAATCAAATTTTTTTGTATATAACTATATGCAAGGAATGAAAATGTTAAAGAGTTTATTTTCTTCATCCATCAGAGCAGACGTCCTCTCGCTGCTCCTCAACAGTCCCGATGAGAAATTTTATGTCCGTGAAATCGCAAAGCTGCTCAGAAAGAATCCCTCAGGCGTAAAGCGCGAACTCGATAATCTTGAACAGATGGGTATCGTGCTCAGTGAGAAGGTTGCCAACCTCAAGTACTTCCAGGCGAACAACGACTCGCCCCTCTTCTCAGAGCTGAAGAATCTTATTACTAAATCCCTTGGATTGCCTGGGGCCATTAAGGCGGTTGTGAGATCCTCCGGCGCCAAGGCTGCCTTTATCTATGGTCCCTACGCAGAAGGTGAAGATGTGGACACCGTTGATCTGTTCATCATCGGGGCCTCACCCGTGGTATTAAAGGGGCTAAAGGATCTGGAAAGGAAGTTTAACCAAAAAATAAACTGCACATTGATGGACGAAGCCGAGTATAAGACCAAGCGGAAGAAAAAGGATGCAGCGCTGAGAAGGCTCCTTTCAGGAAAGCGGATCGCGCTTATCGGAAGGACTTAGTTTAGGCTTCCCCGATTTTTCGGGGATAGAAAGGGGGTGAAGAATAATGGCGACAAAGAAGGCAGCAGCAAAGAAACCGGCCGCAAAGAAGACCGCAAAGAAGACCGCAAAGAAGAAATAAGAAAAGTCTTGGGGACTCAGGGCTGGAGAAGAAATTCTCCAGCCCTCTTTTTCTGCGGCCTTCAATTGCGGTCTTCAGTAGATATAAAACCCGATTTCTAAAAAAAATTCAAGAGAAATTTGTAACCTATTGAAACTAAAGGGTTTTAAAGATGAAGCTGGGCCTGGGGCTGTTCAACTTCTGATACGATCTCCCAGCACTCCGGACAGGAGATGAGCTTCTTCATGAACTTCAGATTCGTTGAGTGTCCTGCCTTGTTGGAGAGTATGTGGCCATATATGGGAAAGCCGATCAGCGAAAAATCGCCGATGGAGTCCAGTATCTTATGCCGCACGAACTCATCCTTGAATCTGAGCCCTGAGGAGTTCAGCACCCCGTCATCACCAAGGATTATGGCGTTATTAAGGGAGCCGCCCTTTGCAAGACCGTTTGCCATCATGTATTGGACATCCTTGAGGAAACCAAAGGTCCGGGCGGGTGCGACCTCCTTTATAAAGGCCTCTTCATTCAGTTCCACACTCAGGTTCTGCTCCCCCAGGAGGTGGTGGTTGAAATGTATCCTGAAAGTTATTTTTCTCCCTTCATAGGGGAAGAGGGCTATTTCGGCGTGACCGTCATCCATAAGTACCGGTTTTATTATCCTCATGTACGGCATCTTTTTGCCCTGTTTTGCGATACCTCCCTGCAAAATGATGTTCACCAGTTCAGTGGAACTCCCGTCCAGTATGGGTATTTCAGGACCATCCACCTCAATAATCAGGTTGTCAATACCCAAACCGGCCAGGGCAGCAAGAATATGTTCAACTGTCTTGATCTTAACGTTGCCGTTACCCAGAGTTGTCGCAAATGCAGTATCAGTAACAGCGCCGATATGGGATCTGATCACCGTCATTCTGTCCACCCGATTGAAGATTATCCCCGAGTCCCGCGGAGCAGGTTTTAGCCTGACAGTGGCATGCCTCCCCGTATGGAGACCAATACCGCTAAAGCTCACTTCTTGTCTGAGGGTTCTTTGTAAACGCATAAAGCTACTGATTTAGGTTGCAAAGAAGATGCCAGAAAAAAAGCTTTTAAATAAAGGAGTTTAAGTTGCAAAGGTGTTGTTTATATTCTTCAAGTGTCTAATAATTGCAACACATGCTCTAAGGAGAAAATCCTTAGGCGGGAACCTCACCGCCAACTACCATCTCGCGGATTCTTATGGTTGGCATTGCGTCTGATACTGGCACCCCCTGGGCGTCCTTTCCGCACGTACCGATGGAGAACCCCAGATCCGAGGCTATCAAGTCAATAGCACTAAGAACATCAGGTCCGCTGCCGGTAAGGGTGGCTTCCCTCACTGGCTCGCCGATGTTACCGTTTTCTATCATATACCCTTCCTGAACCTCAAAGACGAAATCCCCGGTGACCGTATTTACCTGCCCTCCTCCCATTTTTTTTACAAAGAGGCCCTCCGGAGTGGATTTCACCACTTCATCGGAGGTCGCGTGTCCCGGTGCAATAAATGTATTGGACATCCTAGGGAGAGGCCTATGCCGATAGGATTCGCGTCTCCCGTTCCCCGTGGATGTTACCCCATCCCGGGCAGCGGTAAACTTGTCATACATATAGCCGCTCAGTATGCCCCTGTCCACAAGAACAGTCCTCTGGGAGGGAGTGCCTTCGTCATCGAAACGGTAAGAGCCCCTTTTATGGGGGAGGGTTGCATCGTCTATGACCGTGACGAGTCTGGATGCCACCTGATGGCCTAATTGATGAGAGTATACCGACAGCCCGTACTGTGCAAGGTCTGCCTCAAGTCCGTGGCCGATAGCCTCATGGACCATGGTTCCGCCGGCATCTGAAGATATGACCACAGGCATTCTGCCCCCTGGCGCCCTTCTGGCTCGAAGCATCATTACTGCCCTGCGGGAAGCCCTGAGGGAAAGCTCTTCCACCGATACACCGTCAAACAATTCAAACCCGATGTGACCGCCAGCAGTTTCGTATCCCGTCTGAATTATCCCGTTTTCTGCTGCAATGACATGGACCATCGCAAGGGTATGGACGCGCTCATCCTCGGCAATGATTCCTTCGGAGGTGGCGATGCATACCCGCTGAATGAAGTCACGATAATTCACCGATACCTGTTTGATGCGGCCGTCAGATGAACGGGCTGCGCGGTTTGTTTTATGCACAAGATCGATCTTCGCGGCTATGGGTATGGTATCCGGGAATTTTTGAATGACAAAATCTGTCCCTGGTCTTGCCTTCCTGAGGTCAAACAGAGGTTTGAAAGACCCCTTGACCGTTTTACTGAGGGTCTCAGCAAGTTCCGCGAAGGATACCTCCGATGTGTCATTGCTGAAGGCATAGGAAGTCTTCCCTCCGCGGATAAGTCTTATCCCGACTCCACTGTCCACCCCGGTCGAGACCTTCTCTACCTTTTCATCTTCCAGGTGGATGGACGATGTTCTCCTCTGCTCAACAAATATGTCTGCGTACTCACCGCCATGGGACAATACCCTTTTCAATACTTTTAGAGACAGATCAGGATCGAGCATCATAAACCCCTCTTTTTGTCTACTGGACTTCTGAGAGCCTTCTATTATAGCATTATACCAACGCGGGAAGGACCCGTGAGATCAGGGATTCAGGCGACAAAGGAGAGGAATCCTTGTGTCCCGGAATTGCTGAGTCTTTGAGCAAGGGAGACTCTATGCCGAACATTGGAATCATTGCGGGGAGTGGTTTTTACGAGATTGAAGGAATTGAAATCAAAGACCTGAAAAAAGTGACGACTCCTTATGGAGAACCCTCTGACTTATACCGGCTTTGCGAGATGTCCGGAAGAGAAGTAGTATTTCTGTCCCGACATGGGACCCCTCACCATATTCCCCCCCACAGGATAAACTACCGGGCAAATATATGGGGCTTCAGGGAACTTGGCGTCGAACGGATCTTATCGGTGAATGCGGTGGGGGGGATAAACCGAAAACTGCGACCGGGAGATATGGTGATACCGGACCAGATTATTGATATGACTCACGGAAGGGCAACGACATTTTACGACGGCAATGAGGTTATTCATATAGACTTCACTCACCCTTTTTGCAGCGAACTCAGGGAGGCGCTTATCGGTATGGGCAGGAAATTGGGAGTGGCACCTGTGGAATCCGGCACATATATATGTGTAAACGGACCGCGGCTCGAAAGCAAGGCAGAGATACAGTATTTCTCATCCATGGGCGCTGATATTGTCGGTATGACGGTAATGCCCGAAGCCCATCTTGCCAGGGAACTGGAGCTGTGTTATGCGGGAATCGCAGTGGTTACGAACTATGCGGCTGGAATATCCCCCCAGCGGCTCACAACAGCAGAGGTCGTCGAGGGGATGAAGGCTTCTATGAAACGGGTGAGAGACCTCATCGCCGAGGCGTTGAAGGTGGTGCCGTTGCAGCGGGCGTGCGAGTGTCAAAATGCCCTGAAAGACGCACGGATGTAAGAGGTTATGTCATCTTTGTCAGGCCGATGGGATTAGGTGAGCGGCGCTTATAGCCCCGACCCTGCGCCAGGATGTCAAGGGGAAGGCTTATGATGTCCAGAAGTTCGGGGGTGTACTCACCGAGAAGGCCCTCGTCCATGGTTTTCAGATAGCTTTTGCATTCATTGCATAGGTCTATCCTGAACCCCTTTTCCTGTTCCACTTCTATGATCTCCAGTTTCTTCGCGTCCCTGCTCTGACAGTGAGGACAGCCGATCCTGTGCCACGTGCCGCGGCTTGAACAATAGGAACAAGAGAGCGTCTTCCCCTCTTCTTCCTTAATGAAGGCACGGGAGGGGACAGCGTTACACACAGGACATCTGCCTTCTTCCCAGAAAGCGGCAGAAACATTCAACGAATTGCCGAGGAGCAGGAAGAATGGCCTGCTGATAAGGAACAGAAGGCCCGTGAGTTCGTCCTCGTGATAGGGGAGGGAGAATGCAGGGGTTTCGTTAAAGGGCAGTCTGGAAAGATCCACCTGGCCTAACTTCATCGCTTCCTTAAGCGGAGCTAATATGTCCATGGGCACATCGAAGATGGATGAGAAGGATTCAAAAAGAGGATCGATGGAACCCGGTGGATAGCTTACGTCCCCTGCAGAGAGAGCGGTTGCATTCATCTCTCCTATCAGCCGATTGAACTCCGCGACCTTTCCATAAAGCCTGAGGGCATCTTTTAAATACGGTCTTTGTTCAGTAATCTCTTCGATAGTCATCATTCTCTTTATGGTATTTCAGGGTATTTTATGGTTATCTCCTCACCGGCAAGTGCCTCACTAAGAAATGCCTTCAGAGATTTTTTCTCTTCAGCGCTGAGTCCCAGCGGTTTCAGCGCCTTGTTCCCTTTGCCGCCTCCTTCATTAAAAAATTCGATGACCTCATCCAGGGTCTTTAAGACACCATTATGCATATAGGGTGCTGTCCTCGATATCTCCCTCAGCGTGGGTGTCCTGAAGGCCTTCCAGTCCTTCTTGTTCTTTGTGATGAGATACCTGCCGGGATCCTCAATCAGGTTCCTGTAGTCCTTATAATGGTAGACTTTCGCCACGAATCTCATTGTTGCTGTGACCCTTGGGTCGTTGAGTAAAACGGGGTTCTCAGGGACATGAAGGGCGTAGAACTTGTCGTCGGAGAGGTTTACTCCGTGATGGCAGTCTGAACATTTCCCCTTCCCTTTGAACAATTCAAACCCTTTTTTCGCCTCATCGGATAGGGCATTCCGGTCACCCATGAGGTGCCTGTCGAGGGGCGAGTTGAGGGAGATCAGGGTTCTTTCAAAAGCTGCTATGGCCATGGCGATCCTCTCCCTGGTGACCTCGCCCCCGAAGACCTTCTTAAAAGAATCGACGTATTCAGGCACTACCCTGATCTGTTCCTCAAGGTAGTCGAGATTCTTGTTCATCTCGAATGCAGACATCATGGGGAAGAGCGCCTGGTCTTCCAAGGTCTTGACGCGGCCGTCATGAAACAGAAATTTATAGAACGCAACATTGATAAGCGTTGGAGAGTTCCGCCAGTTCTTGGTTGTTGGATAACTGAGCGAGATATCTTGGCCGTCCGTGAAAGCGAGTTCAGGCATATGGCAGGTGGCGCAGCTCATGGTGCCGTCGCCTGAGAGCCGCCTGTCAAAAAAGAGTTTTTCCCCAAGCGCAATCTTTTCAGGGGTCTGGGGGTTGTTTTTTGGAACCGGTACGGACTTAAAAGGTTCCAGATGCCCGGCAAAAGTGTTAAGGGGAAAAGCGAATAAATATAGAAGTAATAGCGCTATTCCTGTCATTGCGAGCAAAGCCTGGCAATCTTCTTGTTTGGGATTGCTTCGGGACTGTGTCTCTCGCAATGACATTTTGACGAGGTCATATGATTTTAATTTTCTATTTTTTCGCACTTCTTAACTCCTCCTCCATGATTTTCTGGAAATACTCATAGGGTCTGTTCCCGATCACCTTCCTGCCGTTTATGAAAAAGGTCGGGGTGTTATAGAGGTCCATATCCACAGCGAGCTTCTTGTCCTTTTCTATGGATGTGGAATGCTTCATTGCGTCGAGGGATTCGGTGAACCTCTTCACATCAAGGCCGAGCTCCTTTGCATATCCTATCAGGCTTGCCCTGTCGAGCTGAGGAGATTTTTTGAGAAGAAGATCATGCATCTCCCAAAATTTGCCCTGATCCCTGGCTGCAAGGGAAGCCTCTGCAGCGATATGGGAATAGTCTCGGTACTTGTAAGGGTAATTCTTTATGACCAGCCTCACTTTCCCCTTGTAGACTGCCATTATTTTCTTGACGGTCGGACCGACCCCAACACAATGAGGTCACTGATAGTCGAGGAACTCGATGATCGTGACCGGCGCATCAGCAGGTCCCAGGATCGGAGAATCTTCGATTGGGACGTTATGCCTCTTTTCGTCCGCATAAGAGTATGAAGCGATGAAGAGAAGCAAGACCACGAAGAACGCTTTTTTCACCGGGGAATTCCTTTCCGACCATTTGTTGGTTCAAGATTGGGGCTTATCTTCCTTTGGTCATTCAGGTGAAGGTTGTTATGAAGCAGGACGGCATGAGCCGTCCTGCTTGCCGGATAACGTCAAAAGCCCATTCTCTGGACCCACTTTGCATGTCTTTTCTTTGCCCATGCAAGGGGTACGGTGCCGTACACCATTATCCTGAATGTGCCGGGGTTCGCAAGGGTTGCGAGATACATATGAGCGGGGATGGCGATGACCATGAGATCAAAGCTGATGTTATGGAGAAGATGAGAGATGAGAACCCACCTGTTGATGTCCGCTGCCATGGGCCTGAGCCATATTACTATCCCCGATGCAGAAATCACGATCCCCGAGATGAGGACCACGAGATAGTAAAGTTTCTGCCCGGCGTTGAGCTCATCCTGGGGTGGCACCGCCGCTTTCTTGGACAGGTATCCGCCGGCCTTCCCAATCCAGGCGAAGTCGTCCGCAGTGAACTTCAGGGAGACGGGAAGGTAGTGGAATATGGTGAAGAACAGGGATACCCCGAAGACCACACCCGCCCAGTTATGGATCACCTTCATCTGGTTGAACCCTCCGAAGACCGAGCCTACCTGTTCGAGATGGAAAAGGAAAGCGTAGCCGCTTATGGTGAGAACGAAGAAGCTTACCGCAAGAACCCAGTGGTTGAGTATTTCAAAGGAACTTGCCTTCTTGACCATGTCATTACTCATCTTTCTTCACCTCCTCATCCTTCTTGGGACCGATGGCAATATAATGAAGGAGAGACGCTGCCACAGCGCCTCCCAGCCCAATGTAGGCAAGGGGCTTCAAGACCTTGTGCCAGAACACCACGCTCTCGGGTATCTCCGGCTTTTCACTCATCCCGTAGAGCTTCGGAGCATCTTTGAATGCGTAAATGGCTCCGAGGCCGTCGAGGTCAGTCTCTCCGTATACCTTTGCATATCCCAGCTTTTTCGCCGATCCTATCAGGGAATCCCTTTCCCCGTATCGAATCGCTCCCGTAGGACAGGTTTTTGCGCACGCCGGCTGAAGTCCCTCTGCTATCCTGTCGAAGCAGAGATGGCACTTAGTCACCTTGTCCTTTTCGTCGTAGCGGGGAACATCGAAGGGACATCCCGCCACGCAGAGCTTGCAGCCGATGCACTTCTCCTTGTTAAATGCCACCGCCCCCTCTTTTGTCCTGTAGAGGGCACCGGGTGCCGGACAGATTTTCATGCACCCTGCGTCACCGCAGTGCATGCACCTCCGGCTCACAAAGAGCCACCTCACCATGTTCGTCTCAGAAGGCATCTCAACATACCGTATCATATTGAAGAGAGAGGGCGTGAGGTCAGGAGGGTTCTGGAAGGTACCGGTATTCCTTGTTTTCTGACCGGGAAGCTGATTCCAGGACTTACAAGCAGTCTGGCAGCCCCTGCACCCTATACACAACTCCGGTGAGATAAGTAATGCCTTTCTTGCTATAGCCATTGTATCACCCCCTTAAGCCTTCTCAACATTGACCATAAAGGCCTTTGACTCCGGTATCATTGTATTAGCGTCACCAACTGTTGGAGTGAGGAGATTAGAGCTATCTCCACCACTGCCGTCCTCTGGATACTGCCAGCCGAAGTGCCACGATAATCCGATCTGATGAATCGTGCTGTTCATCACTTTAAAGGGCTTAAACCTGTCCGTGACTATGGCAATCGCCCAGACCTTGCCCCGGCCTGAAGATACTATTACTTTGTCACCATTCTTTATCTTCTTTTCTTCTGCAAGCTCCTTGCTAATCTCCACGAACTGCTGTGGCTGCATTTCTAACTGCCAGGGTTCGTGCCTTGTGAGAACTCCCGTCTGCCAGTGCTCCGAAACCCTGTATGTGGTACCAACATAGGGATAGCGGATATCACAACTGAAGAATATATCCTCCGGGAGTCCACCCTCTTTTGCTGGCATATCGTGGGGGCCTGCAACTCCATAAAAGAGCTTGACCGTGGGATTGATCCTGTGTTTTTTGGACATCGGATTTTCCTGAACCGGACATTCTAAGGGCTCATAGTGCTCAGGGAAGGGGCCGTCCGCGAGTCCCGGTCCGAATATGGCACCCATTCCATCGGCCCTCATGATAAATGGGTATTTGCCCGCCTTTTCATCCGCCAATGGAGGGGCAGGGCCGTCAGGTACATCACCTTCCCACACGCCGGGTTTTTTGGTAGCAGGATCCTCCTTTGTGGGATTCCATTTTAAAACTGCTCGCTTCGGATCCCATGGATTGCCCTTCGGGTCAACAGAGGCGCGGTTATAGATTACCCTCCTGTTAACCGGCCAGCACCATGCCCATCCTGAATACAATCCAAGCCCTGTGGGATCATCTTTTCCTCTCCTTGCCATCATATTTATGATTTTGCCTTCTTTTTGAGTGTAACTCTGGGCGTAAATCCAGTTGCCACAGGAAGTCGTACCATCTGCCTGCAGATGTACAAAGGTCGCAACGAGTTCACCCTTCTTGCCTAGAAGTTTTGGAGGGTCTACCTTTTTGTCATACAGATCCTCAAGGTAATACCCGTTGATCTCCTTTGCAACGCGGTGTATATCAACCTGCTTAATCTTGCCGTCAGACCCTTTTTCACCATAGTCCCATGTGAGGTTGAGTATGGGAGCAGGGAACTTACCACCCTGCTTCTGGTAAAGTTTCTTGACCCTGAAATAGAGTTCATTTGCTATCTCGAAGTCAGGTTTTGACTGTCCCATTGGCTCAATGGCCTTATAATGCCACTGAGCGAGACGTCCTGAATTTGTAATGCTCCCTTCCTTTTCCGCAACGGAAGATACGGGTAGCTGAAACACCTCTGTCTGTACTTCTTTTGGATTCATCTCAGGGCCTCTCCAGAAGGAGCCTGTTTCATCGTCGAAGAGAGTTACATTCACCATCCATTTTAATTTCGCCAATGCCTTCCTTACCTTTCCAGCATTGCCACCTGAACAGGCAGGATTCTGCCCCCATACAAAGAATCCTTCAAATTTCCCTTTGAACATCTGGTCAAAGAGAACGAGCCATGATGCGTTCATCCCCTCATCAAGCTTTGGAAGCCACGAATAGCCAAAGTCATTATCCTTTGTCGCTTTGTCTCCAAATGTTGCCTTGAGGAAGCTTGCGATATATTTGGGCCTGTTTGCCAACCAGTTAACGCTCTTCGGGTCCTTTGTCTTCGGTGTGAACTTTTCGTTATATGCCTTGAGGTCAACAAGCGTAGCTGTCGGAACAGGATTATACCCCGGCCATATATGGTAAAGAAGCCCTTGATCTGTGGAGCCCTGGACATTGGATGCTCCTCTTAAGGCATTTATACCCCCTCCTGCCATCCCCATGTTCCCGAGGAGAAGCTGAATGATAGACATTGCCCTGATATTCTGCGTGCCTACGGTATGCTGAGTCCATCCCATTGCATAGAGCTCAGTTCCAATCCTGTTGGGCTTTCCTGTGGATGCATAGGCTTCATAGACCTCAAGGAGTTTCTCTTTCGGAGTACCTGTAATGGATGAAACCTTATCCAGCGTATAGCGGGAGTAATGTTTCTTCAGGAGTTGAAATACACAGTGAGGGTCTTTCAGGGTCGGATCTTTTTTCGGTATCCCTTGTTCGTCCATCTGATAGGACCATGTCTTCTTGTCGTACTTTCTTCCTTTTTCATCATATCCTGAAAAAACTCCGTCCAGTTGACCAGGGCCTTTGAATTCAGGATTTACGAGGAATGTGGCGTTGGTGTAATCGAGGACATAATCCCTGAAGTAGCGTTTGTTATCGATGATGTACTTTATCATTCCTCCGAGGAACCAATAAAGAGGAGG
>JAMCQB010000095.1 GCA_023382175.1 Nitrospirota bacterium
ACGCCGTCTTCCTGGTTATATGCCTCCTCCAGCAAGAAAGAATTGTCCTGAATCTTTTTTGCTTCCTCGGCAAATCCTGTTGTTCCTGTTATAATTAATGTCATAAATACACCAAACAAAATCCTTTTAAGCATTCTTAGCTCCTCCTTTCATATTTTTCAGACAATTCAGATCTCTCAGCGTGCATATACCGCATGAGTACATAAAACGGAAGTTCCTCGCCTTTGCTATTTCAAAATAGTATTGATAATCATTATCAATTTCTTTTTAAAAAAATTTTTATCTACACTTCGTGCATAATCCGTATATCTCCAGCCTGTGCCACTTTGGAACAAAATCATTTGCCCTTGCAAGTTTATCCTGCAGCCTTTCAATTTTATCGTCTCTCACTTCTATGAGCCTCCCACAGTTTATGCAAATCAGGTGATCATGATGTTCACGCTTGTACTTTAGCTCATATCTCGTCTTGCCACTACCGACCTTTATCTCATCAAGCAGGCCACACTCACCCATTAATTTCAAGGTTCTATGCACAGTGGCAGAGCCTATCTCTGGATCAACCTTTTTTAAATTGCTATACAATTCTTCAGCTGTGATATGTCTATCCGCCCGCAGAAAGGCCTCCACGATTTTCTCCCTCTGCCGCGTATAACGCAGGTTTTTAACCTTAACATAGTTGAAGAAGATATCCCTTGCTTCCTTCAATCCCACAGAGCCTCAATAATTGATAATGATATTTTATATCAATAATACCTAAGAATTAACAATTTGTCAAGGGGGAAATTGCCTTACCCAGGAATCTGCATGAAACTATAAGGTTGGAAGGTCAAAAGGGAATGCATTGACAGCTTATTAAAAATCGGAGATCAAGGGTTCTTTGCCCCTGTTATTATGGGGCAGATAGACTTAATGGCAACTTTATATTTTTTGATTTTAAGAAGTTCGGTGAGTCTTATTTTTAATTCTGTCAGGCTTGTAATCTTATCTTCAATTTCTGAGATTTTATTTCTGATAAATTCCTTTGTGCATTCACATGGCACTTCACCCTTTTCGTGGAGTAGCAATATCTCTCTAATCTCATCGAGCTTAAGGCCGAGGGTCTTTGCCTTGAGGATGAACTCTAACCTTTCAATTGCTTTATCATCATAAACTCTATACCCGCTCTCTATCCTCCTTGCCTTTGGCAGAATACCAATAGTCTCATAATACCTGATAGTCCGTGGATTAAGGCCGAATCTCTTAGCTATATCCCCAATAAAGAATCTTTTCACGCTTAATTATAAACCTTCCATTCAGATAGAAGGTCAAGAAGAAATCATGCACTATCCTGAACATATTTAAATCCATAAATCATGGAGAGATATGCCTTTTCAAGCTCCCTTCCAAGATAGGCTGCATGATCAAGCCTTGAGACAAGATTGCGCTCAATGGCCGTCGAAGCAATGAGCACAGGGTCTTCTCCAAAAATGATTTCATTGAGCGTGCCGTCTGCCCTATAATACTCAAGGTATATCTTGCCCTCTTCCTTCTTCGGATAGATTATGAAAAAACCCGAAGGGTCAAGGATAAGTTTCTCCGGTCTTTGTGCCTCTATTCGTGATACCTTCTTTAGTATCGGGGCTTTATCAAACTTGCCAGGTTTTTTCTTTTTACAGACCTTTACTTCTTCTTCAATCCTCGTAATATCTTCACAACCAATGAGGTCAATAATTTTCACCTGTGCTCTGAAATGCTCTATCTCTGAAAAATCCAGGTTCTTGAGAACCGGCCTTCGACCTTCAGAGTTTATAATTCTCCTTTCGTGATTCACCCCTGCTTGGTGCATTGAAAGCAGGCTCTGACCGGCCCTGTGTCCTTTCGTATCTTTGCCTGAGAGGATTATAAAGCGTATGTAGGGATTCGAGATCGTGTTTCTCACAATCTTTTCTATACCAATATTTTCTGTATGGGTCTTGCCGATAATAGCGAATCCGGCTTTTCCGAGTTTTGCCGTTATAGACTCAGGCAATTCATCGCTTCCAAGGGTGCTTATGGCAACTGGTGATGTCTTCTGCCCAATAATGTATTCGCCCTGTTCCACAGGCCATGCCGGGGCTTTCATAATGAGTTTTATTGGAGCGGGCCTACACACTGGGCTGCAGATGCTTTTTACAGCCATGCCAGACATTTCATGAAGGGCATTAGATATGGGCACAGGATAACATGGCTCACAGCCGAGGCAATCATGGGTGACCTTTGATTTTTCTATGAGCCTTGAAAGCCTCTCCTTCAAGGCTACATCAAGTTTCTCCTTTTCCAGAATCTCCTTAAATTCCATAAGTGTGTCATAGAAACACTGGCAGGTCAGGCATTTCTCTATTTCAGAGATTCTTTCAATTTCCTCAATACGCTTAGTTATGTCATTTAATTTTTCCATTGACCATCAAGTTTACCATCTTTTATCTCAAAAACTACCTCAGCCATTTTCGCTATTTCGTTGTTGTGAGTGACGATGACAACAGTCTTTCCTTCTTTGTGAAGCTTAAAAATGGCATTTAGAACCTCTGCCTCTGATTCCGAATCGAGATTGCCAGTCGGCTCGTCCATCAATAAAATCTCCGGGTCGTTGGCAAGCGCCCGCGCTATTGCGACGCGCTGCTGCTGGCCCCCTGACATTTCAGATGGCTTTGATTTTGTTTTGTCTCCGAGTCCCACAAGCGAAAGGAGTTGTCCAGCCCTTTCCCTCTGTGCTTTCTCTGAAGTCCCTGCAAACATCATGGCGGTTTGCACATTCTCAGCGGCGGTAAGGTTTTGAAGGAGATTGAAGAACTGAAAGACGAAACCGATCTTCCTTGCCCTCAGTGCCGCAAGATCTCCGCTGCTCAAAGCGGAGATATCGGTCCCGTCTATGAATACACTTCCTTCCGTGGGTCTGTCGAGACCGCCGATCAGGTGCATGAGCGTGCTCTTTCCATGACCTGACGGACCTATGATGCAGGAGAATGTGCCCCGCGGTATCTCAAGGCTTACCCCCCTTAGAGCAAGTGTCTTTACTTTGCTTGAGTTGTATGTTTTAACCAGATCCTCTGTCTTGACGATTATATCATTCATAACTTATTGCCTCCACCGGTGAAAGTTTAGACGCCCTCCAGGCAGGATAAAGCCCTGAGATGAGGGATACGAAAAGAGAGAAAAATGATGATCCCAGGACGAGCCTGAAATCAAATGTCTGTGAAATCTCTGAACCCTTCAGAAATGCGGTAAATTCATTCTGGGATATGTAGGGGCCGGCAAGGGATGAAAAGACGAGTCCAATGCCCACTCCAATGATGCCTCCAAGAATGCCGTAGAAACCCGACTCGATCAGAAAGACCTTGAAAATAGTGCTCTGTCTTGCTCCGATGGCCTGGAGTATTCCTATTTCACGCTTTCTTTCCGAAACAGCGGTCATCATGGTGTTGATGATCCCGAAGGCGGCCGCAAGGATCGCCACCGCAGCGATGAGCTGAAGCGTAATGCTCACAGTGCCTACAATGGAGAGCACGGACTTAAGCAACTGCTTATCGGAAACGACCGCAACGTTGGCCGTTTCCTGAATCCGCAGAATGTAGGAGTCGATCCTGGAGATGTCATCCACCTTAATGGCGATGAAAGAGACCATCTCCCCCACGCCATAGAGCTTCTGGGCGACCTTCAGGGGGAGGTAGACGGCAATATCGTCCTTACCCCCGGTCTCGCGGAGTATCCCCGCGATGGGAAACCGCTCCCCCCTGACGGTCAGCTCGTCCCCCACCTTAAGCTTGAACTGCCTGGCTATGCCGGAGCCTATGACCAGAGTTTTTTCGTCCTGCGCGACAAAATACTTTCCCTGCTCGATTTCCCAGTTCTTGAACCGTTTCATCTCCTCCGGCAGGATGCCGATCACGGAGACCGGGTTATTCCTGTATGCGGTACGTTCGGTAAGATAGGGGACAGCGGTCAACCCCTTGATGGCGGCGATCTTCTTCACCACATCGAAGGGGATCGCTTCGGGAAGCTGCTCGCCCGTGAGGACAGACACTTGTTCATAAGCGCACCAGCCTTTTGGTGTCACGACAAGATTTGCGCCGAGTTCACTTGCCTGCTTCTTTATCTCATTCTTCAGACTGCCTCCAAGGGACAGAAGTGTTACAAAGGAGGCTATTCCAATGGTTATTCCGAGAAGTGTGAAGACAAATCTTCCCTTCCTGCGGGTGATGTTTTTTAGTACAAGTTTCGGTATATTCATGGCGTCTCCTATTTGAAGGTGAGATGTCTTAAGACATCCACCTTTGTAGCAATAAAAGGTTTGCCATTTTCGACAAAACTCCCTGTAACGTTTACTTCATCCCATTCCTGGGGGGCCTTACCTTCGAACTGAACCGGGAGATAGAACCTTGCGCAGCCCGTCTGCTTGCAAATCTTGGCCTCGGATGTCTCAATTATTAGAAAGATATTTTGCGGCACATTTCTAAAGTGGGATTTTCCAGCCACAACGCCATTAATGGTGATGGTGCCCTTATAGGCGGACGGCTCCGCAGAGATGTCATTGACGCTCAATGTACCGCCTTCTTTTACTGTTTTAGTTTTTCCATTGCCAAGGCTGATAAAGCCAATGCCTGCCATAAAAATAATTGCCGCAAAAGCGATAATATATTTTTTCATGATAGTCCTCCTGAAAAAAAGTTTAAAAGATGTCCTGTCATTGCGAGCCGAAGGCGAAGCAATCTATTTATAGCTGTTAGCTAATAGCTGTCAGCTTTCAGCTTTTAATGGGATTGCTTCGGGACTTCGTCCCTCGCAATGACATTTTGAATAGTAATTTCTGGAATTAACTGATTGTAGGAGGATGGAAGACTGACTTTACAAAGGATTTAAGGTGTAGTTCTTCAACAAACTGAGGGATATAAACACTCCCTAAAAAATTCAATGGCATAAATGGCGGAACTGTATTTATTGAAAGGCAGAGAAACATGGGACAGTCTGGTGTGGAGCAATGATCAGGGCCTTGACCCTCGTCTTTGCTACATTCATCGCAGCAGGACTTCTCAACTTTCTCAAAGGATGCAGCAGAAATAGTTGCTGATAAGCCGGTAAACATAAAAACCGCTGCAATTAAAAGTGCCCAGGAACTTCCTCTCAGAAGTGACAACCTCATAAGAAAAGATAACAAAAACTTTCAGTAAAACGCAACAAGTAATGAGTTTTCTATTTCAAAATCTTCGGCTTATCCCTTCTCGCATTCACGATGCAGAAGAAACCAAAGGGTTCTTCGAAGGGATTGCTCAACTGGTGCGGCGTGTCCGGCGCGATATAGAGAGTATCCAGGAAATTCAGGAGATTCATCTTCCTGCCTGTGCGCACCTTTCCTTTCCCCCGGACACAAATCACCACGTGCTCATGTCTGTGCTCCTCGAAGCTGCTGTGTCCGCCAGGAGATATCTCAAAATATCTGAAGTGGGAATCTCGCGGATTCTCCGCGATTCCCCACAATGACCCGTCTCACAATGTCAGCCCAATCCCCGCCCTTCGGCTTATAGAGTTCAGTTTTTATGCCCTGCCAGGTAAAGTTGCCTTTATGTTTGTAAAGTTTACTTTTGTTTGCAGCTTCTCTTCTTGGCACAGTAGTCCTCCTTCGCAATGCACAAAAGGGTTCAAGGAGTCCAGGGTCCGAGGGTATGATATTTTCACTCGAACCCTTGAATCCTTGTCCCCTCGAACTCTCTATTAAAACACAATGACACTTTTTAGTGAATCCCTCGCCTGGGCAGTGAGGGCGAAGGCTTCTGCAGTTTTCTCCAGGGGAAATCTGTGGGTGACTAATTTTTCGGCTGTTATAATCCCTGCTTTTATAAATCCGAGCGCTTCAGAGGTATCCGTGGGTCCACACGAATAACTGGTCACTAACGTTATATCCCGGAAATACAGGAAATTAGGGTCAATGCCGAGCTTTTCCCCGGGTTTTGCCGGCGTAAAGAGAACAACTTTTCCGCCCTTTGATACCACCCCTATGCCCTGCTGCATGGCTTCTGCGCTGTTCGGTCCCACAACCACGATGTTTGCCATAAATCCCTCTGTGAGAACCTTGACTCTCTCGAAAAGATCCTCCCTTGAAACATCAATAACGTGGTCGGCGCCAAACTCCAGGGCTTTCCCTAACCTGAAGGGAATCATGTCAGCGCCGATTACCTTCCCTGCTCCAAACTCCCTGGCAAGGAGCACATGCATCTGTCCCATGACCCCGAGACCGATGACCAGTACCGTATCTCCCTTCCTCACCAATGCCCTTTGGAAGGATTTCACTACGCATGCCGCCGGTTCGATCAGTGTGCCGTCCTCATAACTTATCCCTTCACTCAGCAGTAACGCATCGTTTCTCAGGTTTATCTCCGGGACAAGTATATATTCCGAGATGCCGCCGGGGACTAACCTCGTATTCCGCCACGTCTCACACTGAACGTAATCGCCCCTTCTGCAGTATCTGCACTCCAAGCACGGGGCGTGATGATGCACAAAAACTCGATCACCGATGTTAAATGGTGACGCGTAACGCGTAACGCGCAACGAGTCAATTAATTCTCTTCCAAGTTCAACGATCTCTCCCACGGGTTCGTGACCGAGGACGAGGGGCGCTTTTTTTTCTATGTACCATGGCATCACATCCCCGGAGCATATGCCGCAGGCCTTTGTTTTTACCAGCGCATCTCCTGGGCCGATCACCGGAACCGGGACTTCTTCTATGCAAATATCGTTGAAACGGTAGAGTTTCGCGACTTTCATGGTTTCAGAATCTCAGGGGATGATGGCGTACTTTATCCCTTTACCCTTTGACAACTTCTCAAGGGGAATTTCAAGCTCACTGAGCCTGTAACGGCCGCTTATCAAAGGAGAGACATCAAGGGTTCCTTTGAGGAGGGCATAGGCCTTTTTCACGTCCGGGGGGGTAAAATGGAAGACCCCCTTCAGTGTTATCTCATCGTAATGGAGCCTGTAGGTGTCATACGTCACTGTTGTCCCGCTCTTGCACCCGCCGAAGAGGATTACGGCGCCCCCTCTCCTTACATAGCTTACGGAATCCTCCCACACGCTCACCTGCCCTGCACATTCAAAGACGAAATCCACACCCATACCGCCGGTGAACTCCCTGAGGGCATCAATCAACTCTCCCGGGGCCACTGCCCTGTCAGCGCCCAGTGACTCTGCCAGCGCCAATCTTTCCTGCTCCAATCCTGTGATGATCACTTCTGCCCCTTTCAGTTTTGCCAGGAGAAGATGGAGGAGTCCTATGGGACCTGCGCCAATGATGAGAACCCTCTCGCCTTTCCTAATAGCCAGGGCAGCCATGCTATGGACCACACAGGAAAGGGGCTCAAGGAATGCTGCCTCTTCATAGGGCAGGCCGTCCGGCTTGTGAAAGAGATTCTGTTTCACAATGTGCTCAGGCAGGAGGATATATTCCGCAAAGGCTCCCAGAACTTTTGAATTCATTATGTTTTCACAGAGATTGAAGAGCCTTTTCCTGCAATAGCGGCATTTGAGGCAGGGAGCGCTGTGGACCGACATCACTGAGTCTCCCTCTTTAAACCCTCTGACTCCTTTTCCCGCTTCGGCAATGACTCCTGAGAACTCGTGGCCGAACACCCCGGGCACGGGGATCATGGGATGTCCTCTCAAATATGCCTTGAGATCCGTGCCACAGGTAAGGGCAGCGCCAATCTTTACCAGTACTTCGCCCCTGGAGGGACGGGGAGCCTCTGTTTCCCGTATCTCTACCCTTTGCGGTCCGAGGAGAATTCCTGCGAGCACGGTCTAGAACTCCATCCTTCCGCCCCAGAACTGCCCGATGACCGCTGCAAGAACAAACAGAGGGATGTATCGAAAATCGAGGTGTGAGAGCACCCTCGCAAGGAATATGAAGGGTATGGGGATATGGATGTAGAGAAACCACTTGAAAGAGAAACGCTTTGCCTTTCTCCTGAAATAACCAAAGGGAAGATTAATGAGAACGGTCAGTGAAAAAAGTACTGTCACAAGGACAGCGTTCGAGCCGAAATCCATATTAAAAGTTAACTTATGGATAAGGGATATGTCAAACGCCGGGGATGTTGAATTTGTCTTTCTTTTTCGGTTATTATGATATAGTTTAGAATGATGAAGGAGGTAATACGATGAATAATATAAAAACCATGGTTTTGCTTGTTACGTTGACCCTTATTCTCGTCTGGGCCGGCGCAGCCTTCGGCGGAAAGCAGGGCATGACAATGGCGCTCATCTTTGCCCTTGGGATGAACTTTTTTGCATACTGGTTCAGCGACAAGATTGTTCTCAGAATGTATCGCGCACAGGAAGTCACCGAGGCCGAGGCCCCGGAACTCCACAGTATTGTGAGAATGCTGAGCCAGAAGGCCGGGATTCCCATGCCCAAGGTCTATATCATTGAAGAGGATCAGCCCAATGCCTTTGCAACCGGAAGGAATCCGAAGCATGCTGCAGTTGCGGTAACAACCGGTATCATGAGGATCCTCAGCCGTGACGAGCTTTCAGGGGTGATCGGTCATGAGCTTTCCCACATAACCCACAGGGATATTCTTATAAGCACTATCGCTGCCACTCTTGCAGGCGCCATAAGTTATCTCGCCCAGATGGCCCAATGGGCAGCCATATTCGGCCACCGGGGTGATGACGATGAAGGAGGAAACCCCATTGCAGCCCTCGTGATGATGATCGTCGGTCCCATAGCAGCCCTCATTGTCCAAATGGCTATATCACGATCCCGGGAGTACCTCGCTGACGAAGGTGGTGCAAGACTGGCAGGGAATCCCCGTTTTCTCGCAAATGCTCTCCGCAAATTGAGCCTTGCATCCCAAAAGATACCCATGGATGCCAACCCTGCCACGTCCCACATGTTCATTGTTAACCCCCTTTCGGGAGGCGGACTGCTCAAGCTGTTCAGTACGCATCCACCCATGGAAGAGAGGATAGCGCGGCTTGAGGCCATGAGCCTTTAGAGCTTGACTCTTGCCATAATGATTGTTCAAAATATCGGCGTCCTATGAAGGCCCTTGTGACAGGCGCAACAGGCTTTATCGGAAGCCACCTCGTTGAGGAACTTATCAAGAAGGGGTATGGCGTCACCTGTCTCGCGAGAAAGACCTCTCATCTGAAATGGATCGAGGGTCTTGAAGTGGACATCCTTTATGGGGACTGCGGGGACGGGGATTCCCTCAGACAGATTCCCCCGGACCTCGACTATGTCTTTCATCTTGCCGGGCTTGCCAAGGCGCGGAGGGATGAAGATTTTTTTTGTGTCAATGTGAAAGGCACAGAGAATCTCCTGAGAGCCATATCGGCAAGGGCTCCCGGGGTAAAGCGTTTTATCCATCTCAGCAGTCTTGCTGCGGCAGGCCCCAGCAGGAATGGTTCTCCCCTTGATGAATCCTCTGAGCCGAGACCTGTTTCCAGTTACGGGAAAAGCAAACTGGAAAGCGAAGGTGTTATAATGAGGCACAGAAATGCTCTCCCTGTGACGATCCTAAGGCCTCCTGCAGTGTATGGCCCAAGGGACAGGGATTTCTATGTCTTGTTCAAAATGCTAAAAAAGGGCTTTTATCCTTATTGGGGAAAATGTTATTATTCACTTTTGTACGTGGATGACCTTGTAAGGGGAGTGATAATGGCTGCAGAGGAGAAGGATGCAGAAGGGGGCATGTATTTTTTGTCCGATGGGAAGATCTATTCCAACGAGGACATTGTGAATGAGATAGCGAATGTCCTGGATACAAAGATCATGAAGATGCGCATACCCAGGCCTCTCATGACGGTTCTCGTGAAAATCAGCGAGAAGATGGGCAGAGGGGCCTCCATAATCAATAAAGATAAGCTGAAAGAACTTAATTATTCCCACTGGACATGTGATTCCTCAAAGGCGGAAAAGGATTTCAGGTTTGTCCCTAAAGTGAGCATAAAGGAAGGAATAAAATGGACAGCAGATTGGTACAGGATTCATCAATGGCTGTAAAAAAATCCACTGACATCTTTGAGAAGTGCAGTAAATTTACCCGGGCAAAGGAACTGATGTCGGTCGGTCTTTATCCCTATTTCAGAGTCATTGAGAGCGCCCAGGACCCTGAGGTGTTGATCAACGGCAGGCGCATGGTCATGGTGGGTTCCAACAACTACCTTGGCCTCACGAACCATCCGAAGGTGAAAGAGGCAGCCCTTGACGCCATACGGAAGTATGGCACGGGGTGTGCCGGTTCCAGGTTCCTCAACGGTACACTGAACATGCATGTGGAACTGGAGAAAAAACTTGCGCGATTCATCAGAAAAGATGCTGCACTGGTCTTCTCCACAGGGTTTCAGGTAAATCTCGGGGTGATCTCGGCCCTCGTGGGGAAGGACGACGTGGTAATCATCGACAAGATGGACCATGCGAGCATTATCGACGGCTGCAGGCTGTCTTACGGGGAAGTAAGGAAATTCAGGCACAACGACATGGCGGATCTGGAAAGGGTTCTCCAGCAGAATGACGGCAGGGGAAAACTCATTGTTGTGGATGGTGTATTCAGTATGGAAGGCGATGTCGTGAATCTGCCCGAGGTACTAAAACTTGCAAAGGCGTATGGTGCACGGGTGATGGTGGATGACGCTCACGGGATAGGAGTGCTGGGGAAGACAGGAAGAGGAACCGCCGAACATTTCGGTCTTGAAGAAGAGGTGGACCTGATCATGGGCACCTACAGCAAATCCCTTGCGTCCATAGGCGGTTTCATAGCGGGCTCAGAAGGGGTCATCCATTATATAAAACACTTTGCCCGTTCCCTTATCTTCAGCGCGAGCCCTCCGCCGGCCTCGGTGGCAGCGGTGAGCGCTGCAGTGGACATTATCGAAAACGAGCCTGACAGGATAGAGAGGCTTTGGAAGAATACCCGTAAGATGCTGAAGAGCTTCAAGGCCCTCGGATTCTCAGTGGGGCCCAGTGAAACACCCATCATCCCCATAATCGTCGGAGATAATGAGGTAGCCTTCAGGATGGCCATGATGCTCCAGGAAGAAGGGGTGTTTGCCAATGTTGCGGTGAGCCCTGCTGTTCCTGAGGGGAAGGCGCTCATACGGACGAGCTACATGGCAACCCACACTGAAGAACAGCTGGACAAGGTTCTCAGCGCCTTTGAAAAGGTCGGAAAGGCACTGGGGCTTATACCCTGAGCCCATTGGAAGTCTTTGAAGTTGCTTCAGAAAAAGACCTTGATGAATTCATAGATTTCCCCTATTCCCTCTACGCTAAAGACCCCCTTTACGCTCCACCCCTGAGAAGGGAGATGAAGGAGCAGTTCTCCATGAAGAATCCTTTTTTTGCTCATGCAGAGGCGAGGTATTTTATTGCCCGGAAAGGGAAAAAGACCGTGGGGAGGATTGCTGCGATCATTAACATGAGACACATCGAATTCCATAGGGAAGAAACGGGTTTCTTCGGGTTCTACGAATCCATCGACGACCATGAAGTCTGCTCCGGACTCCTCAATGCAGTGAGAGGTACATTGAAGGACAAAGGTATGACACTCATGCGGGGACCGATGAACTTTTCGACCAATGAGGAGTGCGGGTTTCTCATTGAGGGGTTTGACCAGCCTCCCATGCTCATGACCCCTTATAACCCGCCGTATTACGGCAACCTGATGGAAGGATACGGAATGCAGAAGGCAAAGGACCTCTATGCATTTATCCATGAGGTGAGAGAGGCCCTGCCGGAGAAGGTTCTGAGAGTGGCGGCGATTGCGGAGAAACGCGGTATCACAGTGCGGCCTGCAGACAAAAAAAAGTTTGACGAAGAGATGCGGGTATTTCAGAAGGTCTATAACTCTGCATGGGAGAGGAACTGGGGTTTCATCCCCCTGACGGACAAAGAAATCCTCTATCTCGGGGAACGGCTAAAACAGATCGCAGCGCCTGAGCTTACGCTGATCGCTGAAGACAACGGAGAACCCGTGGGGTTTCTGGGCCTGCTGCCGGATTTCAACTATGTACTGAGGCACATGAAGGGCAAACTCAATCCTCTCACCATTCTGAAAGCCCTCTATTATTCGAAGAAGATCACGGACCTCAGACTCCTCCTCCTCGGGATTAAGCCGGAATACCGGAATAAAGGAGTAGATGCCCTGCTCTATAGAGAGGGCTTTAGCGGTATCAAGAAAGGAAACTATAAAAGGCTGGAGTTTTCATGGATACTGGAAGATAATATCCCCGTGCAGAGGATTGTGGAGATGGTAGGGGGGAGGCTGTATAAGCGGTACAGAATTTATGAGAAGCAGTTATAGATAAAAGTGCGCTGCTTGCTTGTTGGGATGCCGGAGGTCTCCGAGAGGTATCTAAAATTTCGACCGAGAGAAAGAGTTTAACAAAAAGGCCACCTTTCAGTAGAAGGGTGGCCAGGAGTTTCTATTGTTAAATCTTCATTTCTTTTACATGTGATATTTCCCACCAGATTTTATCACTTCTTCATACTTCGATTTTTCATTTTTATATGCCTTTTTATTCTTCACAGGTGGTATTGAGAAATTGCCCTTTACCTGCCACTTATCCTTGAGATAATACCATGGAGCAAAGCTGGATACCTTCCACCCCTCTTTTACCTTTATCTCGCTCGTTGCCTGCATGTCTTTTATAAACAGCCCTTTTCTGCTTGCCACCACCGCATGCTTCCCCTCGAAAGGCTCAGACCCCTGGTCTGTATATTTCCATGAAACCTCCTGACGCTGCTCCCCGTCCTTTGTATGGCAGCTCTCGCAGCTCCTCGATTTCCCGTATTTATGGGACATTTTATCCATCTGTATCCATGCAAGGACATTGTCATTCTCAGGCATCCCCTTGAGGAGCCCTACAAAGGCATAGGCATCGTCTGTCCTCTCAAGGTCGGGAAGATTCATCGGGTATCTCCACGCAAGGCCTGGTTTGAGTTCTCCTTGAGACTTCTGGTTCATTGCAGCCATTGCATAGGGTTTTACAGGCATCCATCGCCCCTTTTGATCCTTGATGAGAATGGGCTCCTTCATAACACCATAATAGTCTTTATACTTTTTGAAAGGCGTAGCAACACCTGCAACCTTACCAGGGCCCCAGAAGGTTGCGGTATAACCACCAACATCCTGTATATGACATGCCTCACAGGAGAGTTTTTTGTGAATAGATTTCGAGATGAGCTTCACAGCAGGCTCATGGCACTTGTTACATTTGGCCTGCCTCTTTACCTGTCCATGCAGGAGTTTTTTATCTTTGGCAGCAGTCTCATGACAGTCTGTGCAGAGGAGCCCCTTTGAGTAATGCACATCAGGGGTTAATCCCTTTGGATTTGAATAATCGCCTGCTATGTAACCACCTCCCCTTCTTCTGTCCTCAGGTCCTGCATGGCATATGGAGCCCCTCCCTCCGCCATAGCATGTCTGTGGAGATGGAGCCTTTGTGAATGTATGCGACCCCATCTTTGGGTTGTTCGGGTCTTTCTTGCCCGGTTTGTAGTGACAATCAAGGCATCCTGCATGGCAGGCATTACATGCCTTCTGGTTGATCTTTGCCATCTCCTTTGTGTAAGGGACAGATGTGTTCTTTGCTATCTCAGCCTGGCCGTCTACAAACCATAGACCGCAGTTGTGGGGGCCTCTTTTCTTATCAGTCCATGTCTTATACTGGCTCTGCTTTGCATTATGTCCCATAGCAGTCTTCTTGAACTCTTCAACCTGCTTTGGATGGCAGACACCGCAGGTCTTCTCCTGGATGGAGTAATCATAAGAGAGGGTATCAGGGTTTTTGTCGTGAAAGAGGATCGTATTTACCTGTGGGTCTTTTACCTGTTTTCCTTCTTTTTCGACCATCGGCAAAAGGTCGATCATCTGGTTCTTCCCCCTCGGCTCCAGAGACTCAGGCGCAAACTTCTGGAGTTTATCCCTTGTTACAGCCTCAAACCCCTTAAGCTTTACATAATAGAGCCTGAGTATTCCCTTATGTGCGCCTTCTTTTGTGGCATCGGCAGGATCACCAAAATGGCAGCTTGTGCATGTTGCAGGCATGCCTGTCTGCTTTGAGACCTCCTGCTGTGTCATTGTGAATTGCGGGAACCCCAGTTCCTTCATCTTAGCTGCATTGCCATGGCATTCAAGACAGCTATCAACAGCCATGGTTTTGTTAACAACGAGTAATGTGATAATACAGAGAGCCAGCACGAATATTACTTGCCTCTTCATCCCTTTCCTCCTCTTTAGTTATTTATCAGATATGCGGCAAGTAACTTTGCAATTAGGATGCCAATTTAAAAACATAATATTTTCAAGGTATTTAAAAAGGAGCGAAAATTTGTGAGTGCAGAATGCAACTCTCAATCATTATGAATGGCGATTCTAAAGGATTGCGGAATGCAATTCAATTTTGCAATTTGCATTTTTCTCTATGCTACGCCGTATCTCCTCGTTTTCCTCCAGAGAGTCGTCTTGTCAATTCCAAGTATTTCTGCTGCCCTTGCTCTGTCTCCCCCTGACTCCTTCAGGACATGGAGAATATGCATCTTTTCCATTTCTCTGAGCGTAGGTATCATTCTTTTTATTTCCCTTGTTTCATCCCTTTCAAAGATATAATCCGGCAGGTTACTGACTGTTATCATATCACCGTCCATAAGGGTCATCGCCCTCTCTATAACATTCTCAAGCTCCCTGATATTCCCTCTCCAATTGTAGTTCACCAACACCTTAAGGGCATCCTCTGTTACCCCTTTTATCTCCTTTCCATAATAGTGATTGAATTTGTTTATTGTAACCTCTCACACTATTCTATCCTGAAGGCCTATCTTTTTCTAACAATCTTTTGTATAACAAAGGGAATTTATCAGACGTAAATAATAGAGGGAAGGAAGGGCAAGCGAGCAATTCTGTTTCGCGGCAGAACTCGAATGCCCTC
>JAMCQB010000034.1 GCA_023382175.1 Nitrospirota bacterium
AAGGACATGCGCCCACACACCTTCCGCAGCCGATGCACAGATCCCTGTTCACCATTACCACGCCGTCCTCCCTTTTGTAAGTGGCTCCTTTTACAGGGCACGGCATAATACATGGCGGTTCGTCGCACTGATTACAGATCTTCGGGAAAAAATACCTTTTAGGTTTCGGATATTCGCCAGTATCGGCAATATCCACCTTTGACCTGAACTGCCCTATCGGCACTGCATTTTCCATCTTGCAGCTCACCTGACAGGATGTGCATCCGACGCACTTCCTCAGGTCCACCAGTAATGCATATTTCTTTGCCATCAACCTCCTCCTTTCGGCTAAATTTCAGGTTAGTAACTGGCTTAAAGCAACTGCTATACCAGTTGAAACTAATTGAAATATAAAGAAACTAATCCTTAAAAGGTGTGCAGGTCTTGAGCAGATGTGCAGAATGTGAACAGATCCAGGGGCTTGACCGAGCGTTGCCAAAGCCTTCATCCTCTGCAAGGTGCTGGTCAAGTATGGAGCTACCCAGGGGGCTATAGCGAAAACGTCACGAAGTTCTAATACTGCCCTCTATCCATAGTCCGATATTGTATAGCCTCGGAGATGTGATGGGGCTGGATGTCTTCTGATGATTCCAGGTCGGCTATCGTCCGAGACAGTTTCAGGATTCGCGCATACGCCCTTGCAGACAACCCGAGTTTATGCATCGCGGTTTCAAGAAGGCTCTGGGCATCATCTTTCAACTTGCAGTACTTCTTTATATGCCGGGTCTTCATCTGTCCATTACAGTAGATCTTGTCTCCCTTGAATCTTTCAAGCTGAATGTTTCTTGCAGCGACGACTCTTTTTCTAATGTCTTCCGATTTTTCCCCTACATAGTCAGCAGACAGCTCTTTATAGGGCACTGCCGGCACCTCGATGTGGATATCTATCCTGTCAAGCAAAGGCCCGGATACCTTCCTCCTGTACCGGTGAATTTGCCCCGGTGTACACGAGCAACTGTGTCGGGGATCTCCCAGCATCCCACAGAAACAGGGGTTCATGGCGCTCACGAGCATGAAGGAGGCGGGATAGGTAACAGAAGCCACTGCCCTCGATACCGTTACTTCGCCGTTTTCCAGGGGCTGCCGCAGGACTTCCAGGGCGTTTCTCTTGAATTCAGGGAGTTCGTCCAGGAATAAAACTCCGTTGTGCGCAAGGCTCACTTCACCGGGTTTCGGGACCTGTCCGCCGCCGATGAGGGCAATATCAGAGATGGTATGGTGCGGCGCTCTGAAAGGCCTTGTGGCGAGCAGGGGCTGCCCGTCCTTCAGGAGTCCTGCAACACTGTGAATCCTCGTGCTCTCCAGGGCTTCATCAAAGGTCATCCCGGGAAGAATGGTGGGGAGCCTTTTCGAAAGCATGGTCTTTCCCGAGCCCGGAGGACCGATGGTCAGCACATTGTGTCCCCCTGCAGCAGAAACCTCCAGGGCCCTCTTTGCGTGCTCCTGGCCCTTTACCTCGGAGAAGTCCTCTTCATAGAGGGAGTTTTCCTCCAGGGCCTTGACGGGATCTATCCTTATCGGACTTACTGATTCGCCGGCTGTGAGGAATTCGATAACGGCGGGAAGGCTCTCAATCCCGAAGACATTCACGCCGCTCACCACGGCTGCTTCGGGGGCATTCTCCGTGGGAAGGATCAACCCTCTGAGTCCCCTCTCCTTTGCAAGGATCGCCATGGAAAGAGCGCCGCGAACAGGCTTTATGCGTCCGTCAAGGGACAGTTCCCCGGTGAATAAATAGCCGTTGAGAAGTCCGGCATCCATCACCCCTTCGGCCGCCATGATCCCCACTGCGATGGGGAGGTCAAAAGAAGACCCTTCCTTCTTCAGGTCAGCGGGCGCGAGATTCACCGTTATCTGCTTCAGCGGGAAATTGAACCCGATGTTCTTCAGGGCAGGCCTTACCCTGTCGCGGCTCTCCTTCACCGCGGTATCGGGCAGACCGACCATGGAAAAGTGAGGGAGTCCCCGGGAGGTGATATCGACCTCCACCTCGACCATATGAGCGTCAATGCCCACAACGCTTGCGCTCTGTATTTTCGCCAGCATTGCAGTATTATATTTTTAAAAAGGCACAAATGCAACTGCTTTCGGTCTTATGAAAAGCTTTTACGCTGATGATGAAAAATGGATTAATGGATTCGATTCCGTCGAGATTGACAAGGAATTAATCTTGCGTGTATTCTATTAGTTTCAAGGGCCGCTAGCTCAGTTGGTAGAGCAACGCCCTTTTAAGGCGTGGGTCGTTGGTTCGAATCCAACGCGGCTCATAAAAAGCAGTAACAAGTTATGAGTGACGAGTGACGAGTTTCACGTGTTAGATGTTGTATTGACTAATAACCCGTTACTATTAACTCGTAACTGTCGTCAATGTCCCCATCGTCTAGCCCGGCCTAGGACATCGCCCTTTCAAGGCGGTAACGCGGGTTCGAATCCCGCTGGGGACGCCAATTCTTCTGATCAAGCCCTTTGGCGATCATGTCAAAGGGCTTTTTGTATGAAAAACAAAGGGTTCCGTCCTTAAGTGAACAGTCCGAAAGTAATGTCCTAAGCAATTTAGCCCTTTTTGATGATTCTGTCTTAGGTATAAAGAATGAGCCTTATTAGCCAGTTCTAAAATGCGGACATCTTCATCGTAGTAGCTCTGATTCGCGTTCAAATGCGCTCCGAGGGTGTTCTGGACCCTCTGTGTCAAGACCGAACCGAGAAATTCTCTTCGCTGAAAGCGAATTTCACCTATGGTATTTATTGTGCCATATCTTTTTAACACTTCTTTGTCGATTATACAAGACCGTTATAAAAAGATTTGTAGCTTAATTCGAATAAAACCGCGATAATTCGGTCTGACCGGTTTTTTAATGTTATCAGTGCCTATTCTTTGCAGCCTATTGTATCAGCCAGACTTTTAAATTGCTCATTCTCTACTTCAATATAATTGACAAAATACACTATTAGGTATATTATACCTTATATATGGCATCTGAACTACTTTTCTATAGGAAAAATGTTGAACCAAATGGTGACATAGTTGAAATGAAGATATGGAAGGTTCCTGTATCAAAGAGCAAGCCGCACGGAGTTAAGTTCTCTCTCGTGTGCATCCGGGAAGGCAATAGACGCATAGGGTATGACAATGGAGAAGGCAAGGGCTATCACAAGCATTACGGGCATAAGGAGTATCCGTATTATTTCAAGGATGTGAATACTTTGATAGCGGACTTTTACAGAGACGTGGAAAGATTAAAGAGAGGTGAATTATGAAAGTAAAAAGGATAGACATAGGCATTAAAGGGCTAAAAGAGAGCCTGAAGGACTTTGCGGAGACCTGGAAAAAAATAGAAGCAGGCAAAAGAGTCAAAAAAGAGGAGGGGATATATTTTGACTCTATCGATACTATGCGGGCGGTTCTCACAAATAAAAGGCTATCGATTCTCAAGGCAATTAGAGAGCAACAGCCCAAGTCTGTCTATGAGCTTGCAAAATTGCTGGGGAGAGACCTAAAAAATGTAAATCAGGACCTGAAACTGCTTGCAGATGTCGGCTTAGTTACTCTTGAAAAAGCTAAAACCGACAAGAAGAGAATGATCCCTCGTGTCGATTACAATAAAATACTTTTGGAGATTTCTGTTTAAGCTGCTTTCTGTATCAGCCAGGTTCTAAATTCGTCAATAAAGGGACGCCAAAAAAATCAAGGGGTTGCGGAAGCGACCCCTTTCATCCTCCGCTTTCCTTCGACTGTCGCAGAATCGTAGCAGTCCCCTTCCCTTCGACCAAATCTACCACATCCCGGTATCACTCTTGTCCAAAATAGATTTCTATACAACCCCCGATCTGGGTAATATAGTTGTAGCGAACAAAAATAAGGTTAATATACTGAATGTTAAGCTCGTTTTACCTGTCTCCTTCTTTCGGGTCCGCCGTAGATGCCTCCGTGTCCCCTTATGGGATCTTTCCCTATGGTAATCCATCCCTCCACACGCTGGAACTTCAATATTCTGCCTGAGGTTATCAGTTTGTCAAGGAGAGAAGCATTCACCATATCATATTTCCTGTCATGATACATTACCCTTATCAGCATTTGCTCCTCCTTATGTTACATTATTTATCATGACCAGGGACCATGCGTCACGGACTTCCCAAGAGGTAAGGTTGTTTCAATGTTGCCGGTGACACAAGACTCAACCTGGACAGTGTCACGTTGTATTCCCTTTTGCCGGAGGGGCAGCGTCCCATACCACAGTTCTGTCCTTGCCGCTGACCTTTGCCCTGTAGAGCGCCTTATCGGCGTTCCTTATCAGTGTCTTTGCATCTTTCCCGTCTAAAGGGAAGGTTGCGACGCCTATGCTCACTGTTATCTCCTTGCGCGGGAAGTTCTCCCATGTACGGGGCATAAGTTCCTTGATATTTTTTCTGGTCCTTTCTGCCACCAGAAAGGCTTCGTCCTTTTCGGTCTGTGGCATTATGATGGCGAATTCTTCGCCGCCGAAGCGGGCGATAATATCGATGGACCTGACAGCTTCTCTCGCTATTTCTGCGATGGTCTTCAAGACCTCGTCGCCCGCAAGATGGCCCTCTGTATCATTAAACAGCTTGAAGTCATCGATATCAAAGATGGCGAGGGAAAAGAAAGAATCGTAGCGTATTGCGCGCTGCAGCTCTTCGAAAAGGCGGTCATCGAAATATCGCCTGTTGAAGAGGCCCGTAAGAGAGTCCGTTATCGAAAGTGTTCTCATCTCTTCCAGTTTGCTGCAATACTGTGCCCCCTTTATTGCGATTGAGGCGTAGGACGCAAAGTGCTGGAGGAACGTCATATCCTCTTGGGAAAACACCTCGCCTTCGACCCTGTCGGTAAGGTTGAGAACGCCGATGGCCTCATCGCCTATTTTTAAGGGTATGCTGACAAAGGAGCCTGTCCTGTAATTCGGTTTCTTCTGTGTCGAGAGGTTCCTCTCTATATCACTCACCATCAGGGATTGTCCCTCTTTATATACCCTGCCCGCAATCCCTTCACCAATTCTCACTCTGATGTTTTTTGCGATCCATTTATTGATCCCTTTCACCCCCTTTATGAGAAGTTCTCTCTGTTCTTCTTCCGGGAGCATAAGGGATACCCTTTCCGTGTTCATAAGTCTGGAGGAAATCTCCACAATGGACTCATACAGTCTATCGGGGTCCTTAAATGCGGGTGCGCCAATGGTGGCAAGGTTCAATGCAGTCATATCGCTGATATGCTTTGTATACGTCTTCCGGGAACGAAAGGTCTTCACCATAAGACCTATAAGGGTGCACAGTCTGGAGATGTTGTCAACATCATCATCGGGGAGGGGTGAATTAAAAACGCCCAGCAGCCCAAATGTCTCGTCCTTCGTTGCGATGGGGAATAAGTGAAGGACGGTAATGTCCTCAGGGTAGGCAAATCGCAGCAGTTCATGTGCTTCTGTACAGATAACAGCCTTGTGCCTCTGAATTGCATCTGAAATAACCGAGTGAGAATCCCTTAACATAACACCTTCCACTTTCTCCTTAAACCTGCCTTTGGTGAGTACGGGAACAAATTTATCACCGTTCCTGGTCATTACGGAGACCGTCTCGCCGCCAAACAAGAAGAGGATTGCATCAACGAGAAGGCTGTAGATCTTGTATTCATCCATGTCTTCTCCGATTTCAGACAGAAGGTCTACAATGATCCGTGTTTTCCTGTATCGTTCGATATTCAGCCTTTTCTCATACATATCCCCCATGGAGAGATTGAGCAACCGATAGATGGTTTCATACTCCTCAGAGATCTCCCTGAGTTCGCTCAATGCCACTCCTTTTGCCCACGATCTCAGATCTTGCAGGGACAATCCATAGGAAGAACCCTTTGACTCAAGCTCTTCCAGGTCCTTTGCCGCTACATAAAATGCATTTCCCACAAACACCAGAGAGATATCGCCGACCTGGACGGGGATAAAACAGTGATACTGATTCACAGGCCCTTTGAAAACCGAGACCCCTTTTCGGACAACGGCCTTTTCTATGGCGCTCCTGATAAAGTTCTCGTGTTCTTTTTTCCCGGTTTCCGAAGAGAGGAATATCCGTATTGCCGGGTCCTCTGAAGTGGAGGGTGCCAGCAGGCGGCCTTTGCCGTCATGCACAGAGAAGTCGAGGCTTGTCAGGGCCGAAATAAAGTCCCTGTACTCGATGATACGCCTGATATCTATTGATTCCAGCTCCAAGGGATTACGGCCTCCGGCCTCCTGTATATTTTCTCTCTTCCATGGTCTCTGTTGCACAGTGTGCGAGTGACATCTCTTTTGTCTATCAAAACATATGCAAACAAATATTCTGAAAATTGCGAAGAAAGGGTTGCCTTAGTCTACCTGTTCATGAGCTATTCAACGGTCACGCTCTTTGCCAGGTTTCTTGGCTGATCAACGTCGCAACCCCTCAATACTGCGATATGGTATGAAAGCAATTGTAAAGGTATTACATTGACAAAAGGAAAAAGTGTATGATGAGTGGTTGGTACCTCTATCAAATCATTCACTTTATTCGCAAGGCTCTCAGGATTGTCAGTCACCGCTATTACCCTTCCACCCCGTGCCTTCACTTCCTCTATATTGGAAAATATCTTTTCAAAGAGGTCGTCCCTGGGAGCAAGCACAACTACCGGTAATCCTTCTTCAATGAGGGCGATAGGACCGTGCTTCATCTCTCCGGCAGGATACCCTTCCGCATGGATATAGGATATCTCCTTAAGCTTCAGCGCCCCTTCAAGGGCTATGGGATAGTTGATACCCCTCCCTAAATAGAGAAAACCTTTTGCGTAGATGAGGGTTCTGGCGAGCTCCTTTATCGCGTCATCCTTCTCCAACGTTTTTTCCAGGAGGTCCGGTATCTTCAGAAGATGGGACTTGAGGGCGCATGCTTCTTTATAATTCAGCTTGCCCCGTCTTATGGCCAGTGCAAGGGCGAAAAGGCAAAGAGCCGTCATCTGTGCGGTAAATGCCTTTGTCGAGGCCACTCCTATTTCAGGTCCCGCATGGGTATAGAGGACAGAGTCAGCCTCCCTCGAGGAGGTGCTCCCCAATACATTGCAGATGGTGAGGGTTGTTGCGCCCCTCTGCTTTACCTCTCTCTGTGCCGCAAGGGTATCCGCGGTCTCCCCTGACTGGGTGATGGAGATGAAGAGGGTTCCCCTTTCAATTATCGGTTTTTTATACCTGTATTCCGAGGCTATCTCGACATCGACCGGAACGCGGGCAATGCCTTCTATAAGGTATTTTCCGATGAGGGCGGCGTGGTAAGAGGTGCCGCATGCAACGATGTGCAATCTCCTGAGCCCCAGTGTTATCTCCTGGGTGAGGCCGGATTCGTCAAGAAGCCCCTGAGGATCCTTTATCCACTCAGCGAACGTGTCGGATACCGTTCGTGGCTGTTCGTATATCTCTTTCAGCATAAAATGGTCATAGCCTTCCTTTTCTGCCAGGGAAGGGGTCCAGGCAATTTCCGTAATCCTGTCCTCCACAGGCACACTTCCCCCGTTGTCGAGGCATGAAAGTTCAAGCCCTTCCGGGGTGAGAGTGCATATCTGCCCATCCTCCAAAAAGATGAATTTCCTTGAGTAGGGAAGAATTGCAGGGATATCCGATGCAAAGAAGAATTCTCCCTCGCCGAAACAGACTACGAGAGGGCTTCCCCTTCTCACGGCAAAGAGGGTGTATGGCTGGGTTTCGCTCATGATGCCGAGAGCAAATGTGCCTCGCAGGTGAGCGATCGTCTCGTCGATGGCTTTCTTGATGGAATGTCCGCTTGCCAGATTCTTTGAAATCATATGGGGGATTACCTCTGTATCGGTATCAGAAGTGAGCTGATGTCCCTCAGTGAGTAACTGCGTCCGGAGTTCCCGATAGTTTTCAATGATCCCGTTGTGCACCACAACGACCCCTCCTGCGCGATGAGGATGAGCATTCCTCGTAGAAGGTTCTCCATGAGTGGCCCACCGCGTGTGTCCCAGTCCGACCCTGATATCAGGCAATGGACAGGGAAGAATCTGTTGCAGGTCCTTTATTTTGCCTTTGGTCTTGTACACTTCTACCCCGTTGCCATTCTGATAGGCAATTCCTGCAGAGTCATATCCTCTGTATTCAAGCCTCTTCAGACTGTCAAGAAGTACGGAAAGGGCATCTTTCTTGCCAATATAACCGACTATGCCGCACATGCTGTCCTCTGCGTATCCGGATCCTCGCTAAAATCGATCAAACACTTCTCCCTCATAATATTAAAATTAAAAAGCAAGAAATATACCAATTGGTCGCCGCTGTTTTTATCATGAGCGAAGTCCAGGGATTTTTTTGCATTGACTTGACATTTTATTTGCTGCAACTAAACTATAATTATGAAGAGAAGTTGGTTTTCTCGTTTAGAGGATTCGGGAGGGGAAGGAGGGTCCCATTGAAAAGATAGCAATGAGAGTCTGACCCTCAACAGCAGGGGGGTGAAGCCGAGCGCCCCATAACGTTAATGGCGCATGTCACAGTGAGGGGATCAAATGGCTTACATTTTCTGTACTGATAAAGAACTCCATATCACTTCTTGGGACGAAGAACTCGTTAAGCTCACCGGGAAGAAAACCTCTGAAGCTCAAGGGAAAAAATACTCTGAAGTCCTGCCGCGGATATTCTCTGGTGACAATGACGCGCTCTCGCTGGTCTTAGAAAAGAATAAGGCGCTTATCTTAAAGAAATATGACTTTCATTGTCTGCTCGATCACATGAGCGCAGACATACGGATCAATCCTGTAAGAACTGCGGGGATGGTCAAGGGAGTTATGGTAACACTCTCAGACCTTTCAGCGTGCTCCGTTGCCCGGAGTCTCCGGTACTCGCAGCCATTCATTGATATCGGCAAGACAGCTTCGACCCTTGCGCATGGGGTAAGAAATCCTTTAAATGCTATAAAGGGGGCCGTTGTATACCTCAGTGAAAAGTATGCGCACGAGCCGTCCTTCGGTGAGTTCGCAAAAATAATGAACGAGGAAATCTCTCGGCTTGACAAGTTCATCTCAAGATTTCTCAGCACCTCTATTTCAGATGCGGGATTTACGTTGACGGATATAAACTCATTACTGAAAACACTGGAGGCATTTACGTCTTTTCAAGCGCATGCCTCCAACATAAAATCCGTCTATGAATTCGGGGATATTCCTCCGATAATGGCGAGCGCCTTTCAGCTTGAGCAGGCCATCTTGAATGTATTGAACAATGCGATAGATGCTATGCGCTCAGGGGGGCAACTCGTCGTAAGGACCCGGACAGAAACCCTCTCCAGCAACGAGTTTGCGGTGATAGAGATTTCCGATACAGGTTCCGGAATAGCCGGGACCATGGACGTCCCGTCCATCCCTTTAGACAGCAAAGGGAAGGGGTTTGGCTTGTTTATTGCCCGTGAAATCCTTCAGTACCATGGCGGCCACCTTGAAATTAAGAGCAAAAAGGGCAGGGGCACAAGCGTGCGACTCTATCTCCCGATAAAGAGGGAGGGCTCAACGGCCAAGGGGACCCCTTAATTGTGCTTATCGGGAAAGGCTTTTCTAAGGGGCTGTGAGGATTCCGAACTCATAACTGTATCTAAAGGAAACTCGGAGTTCTTTGGGGAACGAAGGGCGTCATAGAAAAATGGCCTGAAGCAATGTATCTATTGGATTCAACAAATTTCGGTATGGTGTTACCGGTGTATCTTTTCGATACAGAGGTGATCTTCTCAAGACGGCACGCTCCCCTCCCGCGGGCATTTCCAGGCTGAGGCTGGTGAAGTGCAAAGCAAGTCCTGATTGACATCCCCTTCTGCAGCGAAACAAGGTACTGTAATGTTCACGAACGGAACTCCTTGTGGGCATTAAACTTGCTTCGATAATCTCAAGTCCATGCAGCACAAAAGAATTCTTATATTTGACGAATACGGCTTCGCACGCGTCTGTTCCGCGCTCCTTGAAAGCGCGGGATATGAAACGGATATCGTCACCACTCTTGATGATCTGCCTTCGACGCTGAATTATCAGAAGTTTGGACTGATCATCACAAGTTATCCCTTTAGCGCCCCTCTCTTAGAAGAAATAAAGAAGCGAGGCATCTCAACCATAATCCTGTCTGATGACTTTGATGGGAATCTCGTTACCCTGCTGAAGGACTTTAATAATTCCCACTGCATGATAAAACCTCTGGATTATGAGAAGTTCAGGTCCCTGGTCAGACAGGTGATGAGCGGCGAGTTAACTACCCAGGGAGGATGTCACTTTGTTGTATAGAACAAGCGAATGGCTCTGCGCAAAGGTTGTCTCACGGTTGCATTGATAGTTGACTGCGCTGAATATCAGACTCGGCAGTGGTCTTCTGAATAAGAGAACGCAGATTTCAACAGGATTTTCCGAAAGCCTATTCGACGGTTACGCTCTTTGCCAGGTTTCGGGGCTGGTCAACATTACACCCCTTCGTCACGGCAATATGGTATGCGAGCAGTTGAAGGGGAACCACGTTCACAAAGGGTGAAAGGGCAGGATGGGCCTGCGGTATGACGATGAGGTCGTCCACCTTGCCCGTCAGAGCCGCAGGAGAGTCGGTTACTGCCAGGACTCTTCCTCCCCGGGCCTTCACCTCCTCGATGTTGGAGAGGATCTTTTCATGCAGGCCATCGAGGGGGGCCAGGACAACAACGGGGACTCCTTCCTCTATGAGTGCGATCGGACCATGTTTCATTTCGCCTGCCGGATATCCTTCGGCATGAACATATGAGAGTTCTTTCATCTTGAGTGCGCCTTCCAGCGCGACGGGATAATTTACCCCCCTGGCGAGATAGAGAAATCCCTTTGCCCGTACGAGTGTTTGTGCAATTTTTCTCATCTTTGCATCGGTTTTGAGAGCTTTTCTGATGAGGCAGGGAATATCCATGAGCACTGACTTAAGAGTCTCTATTTCTACAGGAGTCAATCTCCCTTTCATTATTCCCAGTGCGAAGCCGAAAAGACAGAGCGCTGCCAGCTGTGCGGTGAAGGCTTTTGTGGATGCAACGCCAATCTCCGGACCTGCTCTTGTATATAAGACCGAATCCGCCTCTCTTGTGGAAGTGCTCCCCGCTACATTGCATATGGTGAATGCAGGCGCTCCTTTTTCTTTTGCCTCACGCTGTGCTGCGATGGTATCAGCGGTCTCGCCCGATTGAGTAAGGGTGATAAAAAGGGTGCCTTTTGTTACGATGGGGTCCATGTATCGGTACTCTGAAGCGATATCAACGGTCACCGGTATGCGGACAAATTTTTCTATAATATATCTTCCTACGAGCCCGGCATGATAGGACGTGCCACAGCCGACGATATGAAGTCTTCTGAGATGCTTTATCCTGTCAGTGATGCCGAGTTCATCCAAAAGCTTCGGGGGATCATCGATCCATTCGCTGAGGGTATCCATTACCGCCTTCGGCTGTTCGTATATTTCCTTAAGCATGAAGTGATCATACCCTTCCTTTTCGGCCATGGAGGGAGTCCAATCAACCTCTATGACCGCATCTTTCACCGGGAGCGTCTTCAGGGAGTCCAGGGACTTAAGTTCAAGCCCACTCTGTTTCAGTATGCACATATGCCCATCGTTCAGGAAAATGAACTTTTTCGTATAGGGAAGGAGCGCAGGGATGTCGGAGGCAAAGAAATATTCTTCCTCGCCGAGGGCTATGACAAGGGGGCTTCCACGTTTCACCGCAAAGAGGGTGTCCGGATGAGATTCACATATGATCCCAAGAGCATAGGTCCCTCTCAGCGCCGCCGCTGTTTCTTTTATAGCGTCTATTGCGGAGCGTCCTTTCTTCAGGTGGTGCGAAATCATCTGCGGTATGACCTCTGTATCCGTATCAGACGAGAACTCATGCCCCTCTGCAATGAGGAGCGATTTCAATTCCCTGTAGTTCTCGATGATCCCGTTATGCACTACCACAACGCCTCCCGCGCTCTGCGGATGCGCGTTCTGCGTAGAAGGCGCTCCATGGGTGGCCCACCGTGTGTGGCCGAGACCCAACCGGATATGTGGCAACGGATATGTCAGGATCTGTTGCAGATCCTGTATCTTTCCCTTTGTCTTGTAAATCTCTATTCCCTTGCCATTTTGAAAGGCAATGCCTGCAGAATCATATCCCCTGTATTGGAGTCTCTTAAGACCGTCAATCAGGATAGGCAGCGCTTTCCCTTTACCGATGTATCCGACGATTCCACACATAATGCCTTCTTCACGCCTTTGAAGATAGATCTGATGTTTTCCCTTTACTAAATAGTAAAAGCAAAATCAATACCAAGATAGAACGACAATATTGTAGCTACGACACAAATCAAAAATAAAACTTGACAAGCTAGTTTGTTCCGGTATAATCAAAATTAAGAAAACTTAATGAAGTAAACCTGTCTTAACTCGGTAGTGCTCTTGCTTCATAGAGAGGGGGTGTGGAGCAGCTTTAGGGGCGGAAAGAGCCGAGACTTCTAAAGAGCCGTTCACAGACGCGAGAAGACGCTTTTTGATTTGTTGGAAAACGCGAATTTTTTCGCCTGGGGGAGTCGTACAAGGATAAGAACTATTTAATAAGAGAATTTTTTCGTGTCTCAAAAGGATTTGGAGGTGTGGAATGGGTAGTCATTGCATGGGGGATATTCTTATTGTTGACGACGAGCCGAACGCTGTCAAAGTGCTCTCTTCCATACTCTCACAGGAAGGGTATGATGTCTGCGGTTCGAAGGACGTAGAAAGTGCAACACGAATGATGCACAAAGGGAATATCGATGCAATCATCACGGATTTGAGAATGCCGGGAAAGGATGGAATGGAATTTTTCGGATATGTCAAAGAAAATTATCCCCACATTCCTGTTATTTTTCTTACGGCTTACGGGACGGTGGAGTCTGCTGTTCACGCGATACAACAGGGCGCTTTCTATTATTTTATAAAGCCTCCCGACTACGTGCAACTCAAGAGTACCGTTGCAAAGGCAGTAGAAAGCAGGCGTTTGAAAAGAGAGCTTGAGATAGCGAAAGAGGACCATTCCAACGAAAATAATAAATACCGTATTATCGCGCGGACGCCCGGGATGCTCGAAATATTCAAAACGATAGAGGCAGTCAAGGATTCCGAAAGCAGTGTCCTTATCTGCGGCGAGACAGGTACGGGAAAAGAGCTTATCGCCAAGGGTCTCCATTACAGCAGCGCGCGAAGAGAGAAATCCTTCATCGCGGTTAACTGTGCAGCCATACCAAAGGAACTCATGGAATCGGAACTCTGCGGTTATGAAAGAGGGGCCTTCACGGGAGCGCTTTCCAGGAGAATAGGACGTTTTGAGGATGCCTCCGGCGGTACACTATTCCTTGACGAGATTGGCGAGCTTGGGCTGCCGTTACAGGCAAAGCTCCTCAGGGTGCTCCAGGAAAAAGAGATCGAGCGGCTGGGAAGCAATAAGACGATTAAAGTGGACTTCAGGTTGATATGCTCCACCAATCGCGACCTCGAGAAAGAGATGCAGGAGAAGCATTTCAGGGATGACCTCTTTTACAGGATAAATGTGGTGTCGATACACGTGCCGCCCCTCAGAGAGAAGAAAGATGACATTCCCATACTCGTTGAAGAATTTGTAAAGGAATTCTGCGTCAGGGAGAAGAAGCTGCTCACGGTGTCGGACCAGGTTATGAACGCATTCTATGAATATCCGTGGCCGGGGAACATACGACAACTGAGAAACATCATTGAAAGGGCAGTGGTGCTTGCAAAAGGGGAAAGTATTACGCTGGGCGACCTTCCCGAAGAATTCAATCCCCTGAAGGAACGTTCGGTAGAGGTGAGCCGGAGAAAGACGCTGAAGGAGATGGAACTACAGGCGATAAAGGATTCTCTTCAGCGGTGTAATGGAAACAAGTCAAAGGCAGCCAAGATGCTCGGCATATCAAGAAAGGCATTTTATAAGAGACTGAATGACGAATTGTATCCAATGAAAACAGACTAGCTCAGGTGTGTATCCAAAAGAAACAGTCATAGATATCAAGTACCAGATACACAAGGAATAGCCCTTCTTATTACCACCTTTACCCTGCGTGAATTTCCTGTATTCTTTTTACGGCTTTCTTATTATTACATTACCTCCTTCAAGCCTTTCTCATCATAATTATTGTCCTCTTTTCAAGGTCCCTTCGCGATAGAGATCAGACTCTGGCATAGCACTTGCACAATGAGCGGGGAAAGCAGGGTTAAGAATGAATAACTGGTATGCCCTCTATGTGAGATCGAGATATGAATTTGTTACTCGGGGAGAGTTGTTGAAAAAAGGAATAGAGACATTCCTGCCTGCCGCAAAAAAGTTGAGCCAGTGGAAGGATAGAAAGAAATGGATAGAGTTTCCTCTTTTTCCGGGGTATCTTTTTATCCATATCCCGCCCTATCCGGACGCGTTCCTCACTATCCTGAAGACACGCGGGGCCATAACCATCCTTTCGACGGAGCCTGGCAATCCGACGCCTGTCTCCCCTGAAGAAATAAACTCCCTTAGGCTTCTCATTGAAAGCGGCAAGGACTTTGATGTCTATCCCCATCTTAAAGAGGGAGCCAGGGTGAGAGTGAAAAGAGGGCCTCTCACGGGTGCGGAAGGAACCCTCAAGGTCAAGAATGATCAGTATATGTTTCTGGTCAACATTGAGCTTCTCGGCAGGAGTATCGGCGTAACTATTTATGCAGATGATATCGAGGCTGTCTGAAGCAGGGACAGAATGCATGGGAGTTCTTGGCAAGACTGCTTGATCCCCT
>JAMCQB010000099.1 GCA_023382175.1 Nitrospirota bacterium
GACATCAGTGCGCCATGACGGCATGGCGATTATTTATACATGCCTGCTGGTTTTTGATCGGCAACTGCAATGTTGCCCCGTTCGATGGAGGAGATCGGACGGAAGGGGATCGCAAAGTTCTGCCGGGTTCTTACGGCGGGATGTCATGAGCAGAGCGATCTTAACTGTACCGGGTGCAAACCATCAATTGCAGGCCGGGCTACCACAGAGTCTATGGTAAGACAACGAATCGTGCGGCAGAAGCCTCTGTACTTAGCGACAACCTCCCAAAGGCTGGATGGAGCGGGGAGGACTGCGGACTGACCCGGTTGGACTTTATGTTTCCTTCTGGTAGATGCGGATCAAAACGTATCTGGAGACAGATTACTCCTCTTTATCTGACTCCCAGGACCGCCAGGGGTAGAGCACTGTACCTACGGACTCAAGATTGAAAACCGGAACATGGGAACCGCAAACATCCGCCTGTAGCGGAAACAGGCTATCCGAGGAGACCGGGGAAGGATGCTTTGCGAGGCGGAGTTCTCGTAGTAGTCGGAGGATGAGAAAGTCATTCACATGGCAAAGGAGAACAGGTGAGCGATAGAGTTTCAAAGCCGGAGGAACAATCCGTGGACTCGGATTATCAGGCCGATAGGGTCTGGCTCCTCAGCGTGCAGAGAAAACTATATCAGTGGAGTCTGGGAAATCCCGAAGGACAATACCGCGATCTGTGGAATTGGGTAACCGATCTGCATAATCTGCGGTATGCATGGCGCACGGTTGCCACAAACAAAGGCAAGCGAACGCCGGGCATCGACGGGAAGACGGTAAGGAGTATCCAGCAAGGATTGGGAGAAGCGAAGTTTCTGGCAGGACTTCGGCAAGAACTGCGCTCTGGCAGTTACACGCCGAGTCCCTCAAGACGCAAGCTGATTCCAAAACCTGGGAAACCGGGGGAGTTCCGACCCTTGGGAATCCCAACCGTAAAAGATCGCGTAGTACAATGCGCGATCAAGCAGATCATGGAGCCGTTGTTTGAAGCTCGCTTTTGGCACGTGTCATACGGATTCAGACCCGGCAGAGGCTGTCATGGGGCTCTTGAGCATATCCGTATGGCGCTGCGGCCAAGAGTAAAGGCAGTAGATGGCAAGCGGCATATGGTGCCATACCAATGGGTTATCGAAGGCGATATCAAAGGATGCTTCGACAATATCGACCATCATCATCTGATGGATCGTGTGCGAAAGCGTGTCGGAGATCGGAAGCTGAACCATGCGATCGTGCAATTTCTGAAGGCAGGGGTATTGTCGGAAGAGCAGTTTCTGCGGACAGAATCCGGCACTCCTCAAGGCGGAATCATTTCACCGTTGCTGGCCAATATCGCGCTCAGCGTGATTGAGGAGAGATATGAACGGTGGGTGAATCATCAGCAAAAACTACGTGCTCACCGCGCATGCGATGGGATAACGGCAGCTATGCGTATCCGAATGTCAGACAGGAAAGCCAGTCGCCCAGTATTCTTCCCCATCCGTTACGCTGACGACTTCATTGTTTTAATATCAGGAACCTTTGAAGAGGCTTGCAAGGAAAAGCAGGCATGTATAAATAATCGCCATGCCGTCATGAGGCTGACGCTCTCACCTGAGAAAACTCATATTACCTCGGTAAAGGATGGATTCAACTTCCTTGGGCATCGTATTCGTATGCGATGGGATGACCGATACGGTTTTACACCGCGCATTGAAATTCCCAAAGTCAAAGCCATTGATGTGAGGTACCGTATCAAGCAGATCACATCAAGAAGAAATGTTCTTCTGTCGCCTTCCGCAATACTCCATATGATCAATCCTATTCTACGAGGATGGGGCAACTTCTATCGCTTCTGTACCGGAGCAAAGAGCGTACTGTGCAGTATTGACTGGTATGTACGGGATCGACTCTGGCGATGGATGCAAAAGAAACACCCCAAAGCAGGGGCACGGGAATTGGCGCGACTCTGCATTCTGAGAAAGACGCATCTGTTTCATATGGGACAGTTGCGGGTTCAAAGATTCCAGCGTGGATGGATGCACACACCAGATTACGCAATCATCACCGGAGAGCCGGAGGCATAACGAAAGGTGCATATCCGGTTCGGTGAGAGGTCAGGGGAAACCGACGACCCTAAATCGCACGGCGTTCCTGACCTACTTCTACCGTATCTGCCCATGGCGAGGGGCTTCTGCTATCTTGTGGCGATAATGGACTGGACGAGCCGGAAGGTCTTGGCATGGAGGTTATCCAATACCTTGGATGCTTCCTTCTGTGTCGAAGCGCTTGAAGAGGCGTTAGCGAGATACGGGACCCCGGAGATATTTAACACGGACCAGGGCAGCCAGTTCACCTCAGATGACTTTATCGGAGTTCTTGAAAGTAAGGGTGTAAATATCAGCATGGACGGCAAAGGCCGGTGGATGGACAATGTTTTCATAGAACGTCTCTGGTGGAGCGTTAAGTATCAGGATGTGTATTTAAAGGCGTATGGATCTATTGCCGAAGCTCGGAAGGGACTCGGGGAGTATTTTGAGTTTTACAACAGTCGGCGGCGGCATCAAAGCCTTGACCGAAGGACACCGGATGATGTTTACTGGAGTACACTGCCTAAAGTTCAGGTAGCGGCATGAGGCAGAGCAGCTTATCACTTAAAAACTGCTTTAGGCTGTCCAAACAAACTAGGCCACCTCTGTCAAGGCTCTGTCTTATGTGGTCCGCTTCACAATTGTGTAACGGATTACATAGGATATTCTCTGGATATCGCAATTGAAACCTTTAGTCAGAAAGGATGGTATCTCTTATAATAGTCAACACTTCTTTAAGGGTTCTTTCTTTCGAAGCTACGACTCCTTCAGGTAAATGCTTATGATGTGGAAATGTGGGTAATTCTCTATGATGTGATGAGTTGTCCCAGCGAGTTATTAATCTCCCCTGAGTATCCTGCCAGTGATAGGAATATTTTCTCCTGCCATCAATGAACAAATAATCTTTGATATACAACAAAGAGCCGTCTTTAAGCTCAACTCTTGCAACGAGGGATGCTGCTGAACCATACCGTCTATATTCGAAAACATGATGCCTAGTAATTATGTCTGAAAATTCTTCGACGAGCCTATAGAACACTCTTCAATTCTTCCAGTTTCTTTTCCCAGTATTCTTTTCCCTGGTGTGCAAATTCCCACGCCATAAGGTCATCGTACTTTTCATAGTCTTCTTTTCCGGATTCGTATTCCCTTTTGAACTCTTCTAACGGTTTCCCGTATTTAGTATTAAACCAGTTTACCTCATCGGTAAACTTAGAAATCCTGTAGAGGATTTCGGTGAACAAAGAATCTTTTATTACATCTTTTACATCCTTGAATTCCAGTTCCCTTATCAAACTTTCAAGTCTGTCATTTATCTCTAAGGTCTTCATTTATAACTCCCTCCTAATCTTTTGCTGAAAAATTATACCATAAATCGAGTACCCATCTCACGATATAAGCAATGATGCAATTAAGTGCCTGCTATTTTGATTTGCAACCTGGCTTGAAATAAGGATTTTCCTGGACCTACCGGGAGGGATTGCGTAATGTGTTACATATTAGGGCTTTTTTTAGTGAGCTTGTCACAGATAGCCCTCATCTCTTTAAACTCGTATTCCCTGTAGTCTTGCTACAGGGTGTCCTTATTGTAGTAAGCTTTATGAGTGGAACATGCTAAGGGAGTAAGAAAAGGATACCATTGTACCCCAGTCTCTATGTCTTGCAAACTTAATCTCTTTTGCTTTTTAAATGAGACATGATCGTGAGAAGCTCTTTTTTTTTCCATCTCCAGCACGAATTGCGCGATTTTACCCCCCCCCTCTCCTCGCCTCTTCCCTCAACGGGTCAGAACCCACTTTGCCGTATTCACATCCCATTTGCAGAAGCTGAAAAGCCCGGCCCGGTTTGCGCTGACGGCATAGGAATGGTTTTCATCCGTGAGATAGGCGGCGCCGTTGCGGCCCTCAATAAAGCCTTTTCCATTAAACCTGATGCAGGGGCTGCCATTGCAGGGAGGGTTTGCATCGGTCTGAAAGCTCACAGGACTTCCGGGCGCCGGACCTGAGCCTCCGCACGCGCTTTTTGTAACATCGCCGTGAATGCGGAAATATACGCTGTTATCGAGCCTCCCGGTCCTCACAGGCCCGTCGTTTGCCGGATTTCCCAGTTTGGCGGGAGAGAGGTCGGGACTGAATTCCCCTGCTTCCCTCACATTATTGCCGTTGAAATCCTCCCACCTCCAGATGCGGTACGTGTTATTGGCAGTGTCAAAGACAACGAAAGCTTTTCTCGCCCTGAAGGAACCGCCCACGGGGTTGGCGTCCCCCTGCCTCACGGCTTCATTCTGCGCAAACCTCATATCTTCCGCCAGATTCTGGGCGGAGGTTTTCAGCCTCGATGAAAATGTTTCAAAGAAAAAAGGAACGGCAAGGACGACCAAGGCCGCCCCCACCGCCAACACAACCAGTAACTCGATAAGGGTGAATCCGCCTCGTTCTATCGCATTCTTCTGACACTCATATGGATACATAGCCCGTTTTAATCTTGAGATTATGGCCATTTCTCCGTCATTCCCGCGCAAGCGGGAATCCAGGCTTGACAAGCTCTTTTGTAACCCGTCATTCCCGCGCAAGCGGGAATCCAGGTTTTCCGTAAAAAAGGGGACCCAATTCCTATAGTTGATCATATAGATCATTCCACTCAGGATTATTCTTCTCAATAAGTGCCAGTTTCCACTTACGATTCCATTTCTTTATTTGCTTCTCTCTGTTGATTGCCGTCTCAGTTGTCTCATGCATTTCATACCAAACCAGACAATGGACACTATACTTCTTTGTAAAACCATAAACCAGGTCATTCTTGTGTTCATACACACGTTTGATTAAGTCTGACGTCACTCCCGTGTACAAAGTGCCATTCCGCTTATTGCATAGGATATAAACAAAGAAGTTTTTCATATCTTTTTTCTTCCCGTCATTCCGCACTTGATGCGGAATCCAGAGGGTATTTGTTCTGTCATGCCCGAGGTTCTTAATCGGGCATCCAGTTTCTTAATATTCTGGTTCCCCGGGGACGACGCCTGGATTCCCGCTCCTTGCTTAATACCTGCTGGGACAAATTTCGCGGGAATGACAAAATATCTATCAACCCACATCATTCCTGGAAGAGCCCTCCTCCCTTTATAATTTCTTCCACCAGAGTATTTTTATGGGATTCCCTGAACCGGATGGGGTAAAATCATTTCCTCCAATCTGGACCACAGCGCCGTCAAAGGTGATCACATAGGCATGCTTGTTCTCGATATCGATCCCTCCCACCACAGCGCCCGGAAGCGTTATAGGAGTTCCCTGAATGGCTCCGGTGGCCCGGTCCGCCAGAATGAACCTGCCCGTGCTGCCGGTCCTCACAAGGTCGGGCCGTCCCACATCGGAATATCCCTTACCCGTGGCGATATAGATGTGCCCTCCTGAATCCATGAGCGGAGGGCTCCACACCTTTTCGCCTGCATTCAACTCTATGGGGGTATCCTTTCCGCTCACATTGTCCTTCCAGATGGAGACTACTCCCGAAGGGGTTACCTGCAATGCGTAAACGCGGAACTTTGTATTGCTCTCATCGGTGAGACTGTCTCTGGCCCCTGTTCCGAAGACGATATAGTTCCTGAAGACCGAGACCGACGAGCCGATGGGCTCCTTGGCGCCCACCGGCATGCCGTTGGAATCTTTCACCACATATGCAGGGGTGTCACCGGTGAGGCTCTTTCCATCTGATGTCCTTAATATCCACAACCTTCCCTGCATATCGCCAAAGGCGAGATAATCCTGCGTCCCTGTATCGTCAACATCCATGAGGGCCGGTATGGCAGGGGTTTCATTGATGCCTTCGGAATCCCCCGTATAGAGGATCTTTGTTTCCCAGACAATATCCCCTGTCCTGAAATCCAGGGCTGTGGCGCTCAATCCCCAGACATTGTGCGGAAGGGCGGCAGTGCCGGTATTCACCTGGTTTATCCATTTGGAAGTGAGGAATATATAGGTATTAAGTTTTGTTCCCACCTGGACCCTTCCCACAGCGGTTCCTTTGGAATTGCCCATGTTGATGTCGAAGAGTGAATCTTCAGCAGTGATATATGATGCCGTGAAGAACCCATTATTGTAGTCGGCAACGGTCGGGTAGTAATGCCGCTCGATCTTCTGCAACGCCGGGTCGACCTTGATCCCATATGTCCTTTCCCATAGGACCTTAGGAACATAAGGGTCTGTTATGTCAAGGGCGAATACGATCCCCTGGTTGACGCTCTGCTGTGATAGGCCGGGGGAGAGTATGACTGCAGTGCCCACAAGGATCGTCTTCCATACATTGGGGGTGTTAGGGTCATTGTCATGATCCACGAAAAAATCTCCTATAGCCGGTGAACTGTCAACAGAAACAGCCACAGGGAATGTGGGACAGACGCATTTATTAGGGTCCACATTGGGGTCACAGCCCTGGACGTAGTCCCCGGGATTGCAGTCAGTAAAGGTCTGGTTCTGGAGTGAAGGGAGAAGTGTGGAAGGGATATAAGCCCAGATCTCCTTGCCTGTTCCCTGAGTATAACCTCCTTTACCACCGTTCATTGTCGAGTCCCAGGCGCCGGCATAAACGGCATGGAGCATTCCGTCATGGGCTCCCACAAATACTATCTTATCCCTGTCTATGATATTGCCGATGCTGTCCCTGATCACAGATGAACGCTGGAAGACCGCAGGGGTTGAATGCTCAATGCCTCCAAGCCTTTTCTTAACATCCTTTGTACCCAGAGGGGTTCCCTCTGTAGCGTCATATCTCCCTCTCACCAGGCTGATCAGGGCGCGGGCCCAGTTAAGAGACTTGGTGTTGGTGGGGTCAAGCCCGCCTTGAGGAGCAAAGTACTTCAAAGTGGACGCATTGCCGTCCTCAAAATTCAGCTTGGTAGTGGTGCCGGGGACGTTGGTAAAGATATACCTTGTCGCATTGGTCCTGGTTGGAGTTCCGGGATTGGTGGAGCCGGCTGGAGGCATGGCGCTGTACTTGCCCGCATCCCAGAGTATGGAATTGTTCATCACATCGAGGGCATAGAGATGCCCCTTGTACCCGGGATACTCAAAAGTGCCCTTGTAAAGGACATTATCTTTCACTATGGGAGAGGCCTTGTTGTATTCGTTGGGGACGATCTGGAACTGGAGGCCGAGGAGGGTATTGAGGACGTACCTGATTCCGCAGGTATTGGACTTGGACCAGTCCATGGCGCATGAGGTGACGAGAGAGCCGAGGGTGAGCGTAGACGTCGGGGTGCAGGTGGATGCGCTTGCAGTGTTGGGGGAGCATATGGTCGCAGGAACTGAGGGGTTTGTGACATCGATCACCTTCGTCAATAACGTCTGCTTATCAGGTCCCGGAGGGAGCAGATCCGTAGGAAATGTGACGATGATCCCTGTGATGTTCTGGTTTGAAGTCGTCAGGTTGCCGATGGTGATGGATGAGAGTTTCTTGGTGGCCGGGTCATAGATCGCCCCTTCTGACTGGACAAAGATCTTTCCGTCATTGGCAATGTCCTCCACAGGATTCGCAATATCGTAGGTGAGTTTCGGACAGTTCACTCCCTGGGTGCAACCGGAATATACTGCCTCAATGGTCACGACGGGATCAGCGATCTTCGAGAGATCACCGATGTCGCGGTCAAAGTAGAGATCGAAGAGCCTGTCTGTGGGAACGGGCTGATCTGCGTTTGTGCATTGAATATACCTGTGTCCTGCAAGATAGGCAAGATACCCCTGGGTCGCAGTCCCGTTAATCCTCCCGCCTACAAAGTAGTCATAGCCCGGAGGACTTGCAGGAATGCCGACGCCATAAGCGTAGTTGTCCCTGTCGTGGATGAACCGTGAAACAGTGGAATTGTATTTATAGGGAGACGTGGGCTGCAGGGGATAGCCCGCGGTAGTAGTGTCTTTCCGTGGCCTGAAATTATGGATATGACCGCCCTGGGCCTGGAACTTCCATCCGGAACACTGGTCGAGATAAAAGGCAGGGTTCTCGAAGACCATATCCGCAAGATTCATGCTTCCGTTGTTGACATCTATCCGGGGCGCCTTATATGTCCTGTCTGTCAGGAAACCGCCGGAAATCTGGCTGTCGAGTCCCGAGGTCTTCGGCGTCTTCCCGCCGATTTGTATGGAGCTTTCGAGACTCTCAATGGACGCACACTCAAAAAACCCTGCATTCCCCTTTTCGAGGAATGACCTGATGGCCGATAACACCTTATCCCTGTCAGCCTGAACCTTTACCTCTGTCTCTACTATCCAATGGGGAGCCCAGAGGAGCTGGAAGTCGCTGAGAATGCCGTTGATGATCTGCTGCGAGGTAACGCTCTGGAAGATCGCGAAGACCCTGTTGCCGAGACCCGAGGCCTTGAGGTAATCCAGAAGCACCTGTGTAGCGCCTTCGCCAAGGACCGCAACCTTGGGCGGTGTGCCTGAAAGCACTTTGTCCACAGGGGCTGAAAAATCGTAATTGGCAATATGGACCTTGGCAGACTTGTAGATGTTCCTTATGATATTTTCGGCGGTAGACTTGATCTCCGGGGTAAGGTCATTGGCATCGATGACAAAGGGCCCTCCCCTGTAATCCACCTGCGCCAGACTCCCTGAAGATGTCAGGGCCTTGCTCTGGATTATCTGGACTGCAGCGCTTGCGCCGCCTTTTACGATGGAAAAGTCAATGGCATCCTTGTTTGCCTTGTCAGGGTTGATGATCCAGTACGCAGGTGCTCCGTTGGAGAGAAGGTCATACACCATGCCATAGGCATGGAAAATGCCTGGTCATTTTTGTCCGTGTCACATCCTGCAGGCACAGGGGAGACCTGGGGGTCATTGTTCGGCTGCCAGCATGGCTCCAGCGGGATGATGTAAGACCCCGCAGGGAATGTTTTCGTTGCGGCAACGGCATCGCTGTGAACCGTCAATGCCATCATTAAACCCACCACAAGTAAAATAACTCCCGATAGTCTCAGTACAGATTTTTTCATACTATCCCCCCCCCTAAAAAAATCTAATGTAGTGTAACAGTAATGTCTTTACTATTTTTGTCATTCCCTCGGAAGCGGGAATCCAGGCGTCGTCCCCGTGAAAACGGGGAACCAGAATATTAAGAAACTGGATGCCCGATTAAGAACCTCGGGCATGACAGAACAAATACCCTCTGGATGCCGTATCAAGTGCGGCATGACACGACAAACATGGTAACGCTGTGTTAGAGACGCTACACTAAGTATTAACCTCCCCTCAGCAAGCTGCGGGAAATCCTAGAATCTCCCCTCCCTCGCCCTCCCCCATCAAGGGGGAGGGTAGCTTATGGAGAGCCTGTGACAAGCCACGGGGAGCTATCAAGTTACAATCTTCTCTGCATCGAGATGGCGCTGGTCTCGTTCGTGGCGCTCTTTCTCCCCGAACTCTGGCCGAACTGTTTGTATGGGTTCAGCGCTTCTGCATCAAAAAGAAGACCTGCCTCAATGGATGTCCGTGTTTCGTTCTGCCCCGCTGAGGTTGCAACAGCAATGATCACCTCATCGCTGTCACTGGTGTAGTCATTGTCGAATTCGTCATTGTCCTTCAGCAAGATCGTATAGAATGCTTTCGTCTCTTTGGTATCAGCCGTATCAGGGAACTTTGCGGGCGATGCCTTGCCAGTCACAAAAAAGGTCAGGTCCCGATAGTCAGGATTGGTTCTATTTGCAGCAATTCCCAACATCCCGCACCAGTTGGGCGGCTGGCAGGAATTATTTCTGAGGCTGTCCCTTAACTGTTCAGTCCCGGTTACCGCCGTATAATAGCTCTGGTTCTTTTCCTTTGACGTTGCGAGCATTCTGAGGTATGTCGCCATTCTGTATGTCAACGCAATGGCAAAAATAAGGAGCACTGCGGAGATACACAATGCCGCAACCAGCGCTATGCCTTTTTCGCTTCTTATATGGTTCATCATGGCCTCCATAACCCCATATTCCTCACATCCACCACGCGCGTGAGGAGTATTCTCTTGTAGTTATCGTTGAACACCAGCGGCGCAGCAAGGTTACCCACAGTATAGGGCACTGTGTTCGTATAATCCCTGCTCGGAAAACCGGCCCTCAGGAGGAGGGAGATCCTTACGCTCCTGAGATTCGGTAAATCATTGGCAGTTATATTTGAGCGGAAGTTCCCGGGGTCTGTAGAGAGGACATATTCAAACTGCAGGGCGTCAACGCCACCCCACGCCTTGCCGAGACCCGTTGTCTCATCAAGATCAAATGTTTCTCCGCTGTTGCCGCAGGTCCTGTTCCAGCCCACTTCTCGCAATTCCCGGAATGCATTCACTTCGAACCGGCTCATTCTTACCGCATACACATTGCTCTGCGCATTGATATCCTGGGCTAATTGATTTTCACTCACATTCAGCGTAAGCGGGTCATCGTCAAAGACCAGCTTGGACCCTGCCATGGCCGAAACGGTATAGATCGTCCCGCTCCACTGATTAATCCCGTAAGGATACGCGGGCTTCAGAACGTCAAAGGTCACCAGGGCTTTTGCATTGTCTACGCCGTTTGGGTCGATATAAGCGGCGCTGACATTTGTCGTATTCACTGTTACAGAGGTATCGTTCCTCAGTGCAGGAGCGGTGATGCGCAGATAGGGCATATTTGCGGCCTCAGTCTCGATGGGGACTGCGGTGAGAAAGGTGATGGCGTCATACGGATCTCCGTCAGTGTGCGAGAGGGAGTTCACGGTCGGCGTTCCGCAAAAAGTTATATAGGGGTTGGATCCAGTGATGAAGCCGGTCATCCTTATTTTTTCCGCCATGTAATCCATGAGGCGATTGCCTCTTTCCGAAAGGGCTTCAGTATCGTTTATCGACGACATACGCGCCTGAAGAAAGCTGAAGGTAGGATAGAGAAGCGCCATAAAGATGAGGAAAATAGTAACGGCAACCATAAGTTCCACAAGGGTCGTTCCTCTTCTGTCCCTCTTGCCCTGATTCTTGGAATTTCTGCTCGACCTAAACCTTAACCTTGACCTGGACTTCGTGCGTGTCACGTTATCGCGTCTTTTGAGCCGTCAGCACAAATGTCTTCTGCTGACCTTTGTAGGCATATTGCACCGTGACGGCGATGTTATCAAGGTTTCCCGCCGCGACCACATTCCATGACGTCGTTATGGCAACCCCCTGGTCTGTCACCGTCGAAGGATTTACAAAACGTGGGGGCACGGCCTCCGCGAGAGAATCAAGCCCCATAAGGGAATCAAGCGTGTCCGCTGCCATGGCCCGGGCCGTTACGTTAAGATAATTTTCCCTGTCAATGCTTGCCGCAGTGGACAAAAGCGGAATCAGGGCCAAGAGCGATAGGGAAAAGATAAGTACGGCAAAAAGAACCTCGATGAGGGTAAAACCCCCTCTCCTCATTGGTAGAATCTGGTGCGGTGGCGGTTAAACCGCTCCGTTCCCAAGTCCCCCTTTCAAACCGTGCGTGCGGATTTCCCGCACACGGCTTACCATTGGTCTTCGCGGCATAGCATACGCCGGATAGCACACGGTTCCTTGCAGCTTATGCAGTCCCAACTTATACAGACGCTCTGAGGGCCACTTCTCATAACAGAGAATGCTACGCTGTCCACCCCGTCGCTTCATCCATCGAAGCACACGGTGGTATACATAGCTGTCCAGCCGATTGAACTCCCGTTCGGCATTCCCCGTCCGAAAGTAATTGCCCCATCCCCGAAGAACCGGTGTCAGTTTCGTGATAAGTTCCTTTACGTCCCGTATCCCGCTTCTGCACGCACTCGTAAGTTCATGAATGCGCTCACGCACCCGCTTCATTGCTTTCTGCGATGGCCACCGCTGCATAAAGTGAAGATGTGACGCACGCTGTATGCTGCGCCTCTTCCGTATCATGCAGCCCAGGAACTCCATTCCCTCTTTGCCTCGCCTCAAATCAACTATCCGGGTCTTCTCCGGGTGCAGCTCAAGACCCAGTCGCGCCATGATCTCTTCAACGCGCCTGCGCGCTTCTTTCGCTTGTGTCTCAGTCCGGCACAGTATAACAAAGTCATCTGCGTACCGTACCAGTTGACCGAGCTGTGTACTACTCTGCTGCCACTCACGATCCAGCGCGTTCAGGTAGATGTTGGCAAGCAACGGCGATATGACTCCGCCCTGCGGTGTCCCCGCAAGTGTCTTATATACCGCTCCTTCCTCCATTACTCCGGCCTCAAGCCACTTCCTCAGAAGCTTCAGTACCCGACGATCCGATATCCGCTCTGATATCATCTCCATCAACTTCCGCTGGTCGATGCTATCAAAATACTTGCGAATATCCGCCTCCAGCACAAAGTTATATCCCCGGTTGCCTGCTTCCCTTATGGCTTCCAGAGCACCTGTTGCGCTCTTCTTCGGCCTGAATCCGTAACTGCATGGCAAAAAGTCAGCCTCAAAGATCGGCTCTATTACTATCTTCGTTGCCATCTGTGCTACGCGATCCCGTACCGTCGGTATCCCAAGCGGCCTCTGCTTCCCATCTGTTTTCGGTATGTATCGTCTCTTAACCGGGCTCGGACGATACCGGCCTGCTTCAAGGTCACCCCTCATGGTCTCCAGATATTTCTCCTCTCCCATTTCCTCTATGGATTGGATTGTCTCTTCGTCCACTCCGGCTGCCCCTCGATTGCTGCGCACCCGCCTCCACGCTTCCCGCAGTACGTCACCCCTGCATATCCGGTCATATAGCGCGTGAAAACGCCGTGTCCTGCTCCGCTTGGCACTGCCGTAAAGCTTGCGCTGAAGTTCTCGCACTTTGTCTTTGGGGGTGTTGGACTTCTCAGTCATGCCCTCACGCTTACCTTCATCTCAAGCCCGACCAATGCAGGGTTCCTTCCCTCCATCCCGTTTCCGGGCCTTCCCAGGTACTATGAACCCCTCGGACTCCCTCCCGACTCCTCTGGCTTTCGGCTCCTGCCTTATACCAACGGTCTTTGCCTGACGTAGGCTGCCGGGTAGGGCCTCTCCTGTTTCGTATCGTCCCTTCAAAACGTGCCGCCATCCATACCCCGGGGAGTCCCAACACACAATCCGGTTTCAGTGTGCTGTGCGTGGCCTTCGCCGTGAAATGAGCGGCTCGGCTCTCCCAAACACCTTTCGGCTGATAATTTGTCGAGGCTGAAATGTTCACTTTGTTGCGGCCCGCTCCTTCGCTCTCCCGCCATGCGGGACTCTTGACGCACCGCTCAGCATAAGGAATCTCTTCCTCATACCGGTGCCTGCTTCCGGGCGCTCCGGTGCTTACCCGGTCCGGACTTCCACCGGCGGAACCGATACAACTTTCAGGACGCACCATTGCCGTATTATACCACCGAAGGGGCACCCGGTAGAACCCCGGTTCCTTGGGGAACACATCAGGAAGAGACGGCTTGGCTTAGGGCTGCTGCAGATCGAAGTAACCGCCACGATCGGCGTATCTGAAAATACCGTTTCGAACTGGGAGCACGGGACCGAGCCGGAGCTGATTCACATTCCGGCGGTCCTCGCATTTCTCGGTTATGTCCCCTGGGAGTGTCCCGGCGATCCTGTCGACCGCCTCGCTCATTTCAAGAAGGTCAAAGGCCTATCATTGCGACGGCTGGGCGCTCAGATGGGGAGGGATCCTGAACAGCTGGAGGACTGGTTGAGTGGAAGGGTGAATCCTTGCCGGAGGAATATGCAGGAGATCAGGAGTTTTCTTCAGAAGACTGAATAGATGAAGGGAAACGAAAAACTCAGTTGCGCTAATCCACCCTGGAGGGACTAATAGGAAGTTACGAAGGAAAAGGGGTTCGCTCGTACATAAATCGGCTCATCCTCAACCGGAACGATATAGCCCTGTTCATCAAGACCAACCCACGCAAAGCGGTATTCTTGATTAGCCTCGAAGGCAACATGTCCGGCAACGGGCGATGTTTTTGGTTTCGTAAATATATGATCGAGAGTCGCAATTTGGCGGTCGGGGTCAGCCTGTCCATATGAAGTAATCCGGTGATTGACGTATTTCACAGGACCGTGCGCATGAATTATTTTGATTTTTTGCGGCTTCTTGTCCACATGCCTAAAAAGCCAGCGAAGCTGTTGATCAATCAACTTCATAAATCCGTCAGGATCGTTAATGACATAAAAAGCGTCGTACTCAATTGATATTGATTTAGCATGGTCCATGCTCGGCCGTTCAACCAGGGAGCAGCAAAAAATATAGACGTTTGGGAACTGAGTCTCCAATACAAGTTTCCCGCCTGGGTTAATGGTGAGTGGCGCCGAGAGCTTCCCGTCGAATAATTCAACTGTTTCGTCTCGCTGGATTTTAATGGTTTTGTGCGAATCCTCAACAATGTGATCATGATGACCTTCGAACGGGTCGGCAATAAACAAATTGTCGCTCTTCTTGTAGTAATTGAGGGTTCCGATCTGGATGGTCTCGGTTGTAGATATGTGATATTTCTTCGGACAGTACTTGACAATAAGCACACATTCCCCCTGAGAACACTTGTAGTATATCAGTCCATTATGGCAGTTGCAAAGGAGGTTTTACAAATGCAGGGGGCTTGGCGGGTGTGCGACAAATTTATTGGTACTGATTAGGCGCATGCCCTATGCTCCCAGAAGTCTTCCCAGCGATTGCTGAGGAGACAGCACCGTAAGGCGATAATACTATTTGCGCCTTTCACTGACCAGTG
>JAMCQB010000027.1 GCA_023382175.1 Nitrospirota bacterium
GATCTAAGGACGAGTGGGCGGGCAATTACATTTCTTTTTACAGAAAGAAAGAGGCGTCAAAGAACGCTGCGGCCTGACGCAATAGGCGTCACCCGGGAAACCTAAAAACAGAAGAACGCCGGATGAAAGTAAAAAAGGTGCAATTCTAAAGAGGGGAAAGGAAAGAAGGGTCACTATGAAACTTGTGCAGGTAGCAGGATGGCTGGGTTCTGGAAAGACAACACTTGTGATAGCCCTTGGCAAAGGTCTTTCAAAGAACGGAAAGACGGTAGCCATTGTTGTCAATGAGATAGGGGCAATTCCGGTCGACGGCAAGGTTGTCGAGGAATACGGCCTTACTGTTAACGATATCGGCGGCGGCTGTATTTGCTGTCAGGTGTCGGGCAACATGTTCAGGACGATTAAAGCGCTCTATGAAGGTCCCAGACCTGATATCGTCATTATTGAGCCTACCGGCCTCGCAGTGCCGGGGTCTATAAGGGAGACGATCAGGGCAGGTGCGCATGAAATGGATATCTCTATGGGACCGACCATTGTGCTCATTGATATTCCGCGCGCGGAGAAACTCCTGGGATATGAGGGTCTGAAGAGGCTGGTGACCGCCCAGATGGTTGACGCTGACATTATCGCCCTCAGTAAAGTCGACATGGCGACAGAGGGGGAGCTTCTTGAGGCCCGTGGTGCTGTTTGCGTGGTAAATCCTCGGGCAGAGATTATTCACCTCTCAACCAGCAAGGGGGAGGGAGTTGCTGCACTCATCCAGGCAGTGACGGAGACGAGGGTAGAGGCATGAGCAATCCCTTTAAGATAATTAAGACGAACCCTTTGCACGAGGACATAAAAGCTTACGCAGTTGCATGCCGGCTGTCGAGGGAAGAAAAGGTCAGCAGCGGTGAGTTGAGGGACTTTGCAGAGGAGTTGATGGATGCCATTTCCGCATCGTGCGTCCGGCAGGGCGCCAAGGTGCTGGGACACATTAAGGCATATTTGGTCTATGAGACGGGATTTCTGCATGCCCACACCCTTGGTGAACCAGGGGATGTGACAGTAGACGGCAGGGATGGAGACCCGGTGAATCATTTCAAGCTGGTCATAAATTCTGTGGTCTACGGCCTTTCCGAGGAGGCTCTCAAGGAAGCGACAGAATCTGCGCTGAAAAATCTGCGTTCAAAATTTGGGTTCCTGAGGGAGTCCTCATTCATTTAGTCAAGGTAATCGGAATCGAAAGGAGAGGTGAATGGTACCAAGAGAGAGGTTCTTGAAAGTAGGTAAGAGAGAAGAACCTGACCGAATGACGTTAAGAATTTGCTTAAGACCATGGCACCAGGGAGAGAATACATATTCATGCCTGCTTACATGATCTGCAGGATGTTCCTACCGAGAACATCTGGGCGATGCTGGAGGCTGTAAGGGACTATGGGGGTTATCCTTTAAAATTATAAACCGGCCATTGCTTATAGGGAATTTTTTGATAGGCTCTCGGAAAATATGAGAACCACCTAATCTTTTGCAAAGTTTGACAAGGTGGGTATAATCATGGTATTCTTATATCACTATATCGTGATAAAGGGATACAAATATGCTGAACGATTTTATTAAGTCATCAAAGGCAATATCGGATGAGACAAGAGTAAGAATACTGAAACTCCTTGAGCACCGGGAACTGTGTGTCTGCCAGCTAATGGCCATACTGGAAATGGGCCAGTCAACGGTCTCAAAGCACCTTGGAATTCTCAAAACTGCAGGGCTTGTTGAAGTGAGAAAAGACTGGACATGGTCTTTCTATAAGCTTTCAAAAGAAGGGAGAAATACATACAACCGCAACTTCTTAAAATTCTTATCTTCTGTTTTGAATGATGATTCTCTTATCCTGAAGGATGAAGAAAGATTAAGAGAGGTGATCAAAAAGGATATAAGAATCCTTTGCAATACAGGAAAGAGCAAATAAACGGGGAGGAGATATGCTCAAAGTAATGTTTCTTTGTACGGGGAATTCGTGCCGGAGCCAGATGGCAGAAGGATTTGCCAGGGAACTTGGCAAAGGCATTATCGAAGCCTGCAGTGCCGGTCTGACGCCTACCGGTACAGTGCATCCGAGGGCCATAGCAGTTATGAAGGAAGTAGGAATAGATATATCGGGTCAGAAGTCAAAAGAGATAGATGCCGAACTTTTAAACAAGATGGATGTAGTGATAACTGTATGCGGAAATGCTGAAGAGTCCTGTCCGTGGACACCCACCGAAATAAAACGCATCCATTGGCCCATCAAAGACCCTGTGGGAGCTACAGGCACAGAGGAAGAGATGATGAACGAATTCAGACGGGCAAGAGATGAGATAAAGGAGAGGATAGTCAAATTTATTGAGGAGGTTAAGGATGTTCAGGAAATTTTTTGAAAAGCTTCACAACTTCAGGTTATTACCTGTATTTGTTATTGTCAGTATGATTATCGGCATTATCATCGGCAAGTGGTATGGAATTTCAAATTTTGAACTCACGCCGCCGATTGACGCCATTAAATCAATATTTCACGGCACCTATGAATTCAGCATACCCAATACCCTTGCCCTCGGTGTGGTAGTAGGCCTTTTCATGATGATGTATCCGGCTATGGCAAACATTAAGTTCGAGGACCTGGGAAAAGCGACGCGCTCGCCGAAACAGCTCCTTATTGTGGCCTTTTTCAACTATGCTATTGCCCCGTTCTTCATGCTCCTGCTCGCAAAGACTTTTTTGAGCGGGGAGCCCGACCTTTACACAGGGCTTGTCCTTTACGGGCTCGCCCCGTGTATCGCGATGGTTATAGTCTTCACCTACCTTTCGGCAGGCAACGGCCCACTTGCGATAATACTTGTCGCATTGAACTCGATCATCCAGATGATCCTCATACCTGTCTATGCAAAACTCCTTCTCGGAGAGATAC